>JBHGBG010000013.1:0-46833 GCA_041946875.1 Bathyarchaeia archaeon | reverse complement strand
AGTAGAGCGGCTGCCTTGTAAGCAGCAGGCCGCGGGAGCAAGGCCCGCTCGAGGCTCCATTCTTTCCAGTTGTGTTGTTGGGGGTTTTGGTTTCCGTGACGGCTTGGTTTTGGGTTTTGTTTCTGGTATAGAAGTAGTTGTAGCAGGCTCCTTAGCACTACTTCAAAGAAAAAACCAAGCAGGTTGCTGAGTTTTTGAGTTAGGCGTATTTTTCCAGGTTGTTTTGGAAGTGGAAGAAGTGGCAAGCAGACTGATACAGGTTGCACGGTTCGTTGGTGACTAGTTGCTCAGAACAGACTATAACCACTCATAAGACTAAACGCCGAAACCTCACAACTCCATGGAAAGGACAAGCGCCAATCATACCCCACAACAAACAATATTCCCTCTGTTTCTCTTCTCCGCATTGTTTGCGCGGTTGATTCTTGATTTTGTAGAGTTGACGGTCCAAACATATTCTCTTTATTAAGAGCTAACGGTTTTTCTATGGAAATTAACAGTTTTTTAAGGAAGTGCGGCGAGAAACGCTTTTCGAACCCCATAAACCACCCAAACAAAGCCTAAAACAAGCCCCATTAGCCAAATCCGTCCCCACCGTTGCCGTTCGACCTTAATACGAAAGAATAGGAATCCACCCCCATTTAATCACATGATTAATTTTCAACGACCCTATGGGTGGATGTTAAAGGATTAGGGTTTCTTGGATTTCTTAAGGGCTATTTCTTGGCTAATCTTTTTCTGGAACTGAGAAATCATTGAAACCAACATGTTTCTAATTTGGTCGGTTTCTTCCTGAGGAAGTTCAATAGTCCATTGCCCATCTTTGGCATATTTTTCTTTAGCTCTTCTATACTCAAAAATTTTCTTCTCTCCCTCTGCATCACCGAAGATTTTCTTCAGAGACTGTTCATACTCGAATTCTCTTGCCCTGTCAATTATAGCTTCGCATGCTGTATGGTTTGCGATGTTAGCTAATGACCCCAGAAAATAGCCCAAAGTCAAGTCTTCTTTTGAGTCTATTTCATTATCTGAGTCAAGAATCCACTGAATTGTCTCTGTGAAATTCTGATTTTGGTAAACATTCTCAATTATTGCTGAAATTATTCCTCTTGTTGCTAAGTCCAACTTATTCACCAAAACCTTCTTTGTTGATTTGTGGTTTTAAGCGTTTACCTTTCGCAGTTGGTTTTTATTTTAATGCAAAAAATTCCTTAAAAGGTATGAATGGAAAATCTTAAGATTGTGTTTAAATATTAAATCTTCACTGGTCTGAATGACTAACGAAAGGAAACGAAAACAGCACTATGTACCGAGGTTCTATCTGAAGAATTTCGCATTTTTAAAAAATGGCGAATACTACATTCATTGTCTTGAGAAATCTAATCAAAAGCAGTTTGTAGTTAACATTAAAGATGTTGGGTGTGAGAACCTCTTTTATGAAGTCGCTAAGAATGCTCCTCAAGAGATGGAAGACATTTTATCTCAGCATGAAGAGCGTTTTGTTCAAGTTTACAATAAGTTAGTTGCGAGTCCCTTTATACAGAATCTCAAATGGAAAGAAAAAGAAGTATTCGCTCAATTTATCGTAATACAGGAACTGAGAACCAGAGAAATGAGAGAGCATCTTAGGTCAATGATTAAGAATCTCAATAATTGGTTGTCAAATAAACCTTTATCGGAAAACTTGGAAAAACAGCTTAAAGAAGTCAGCTCTGAAGAGGGGGTTCGCTCTCTTCATTTAGGCGTAATAAAGGAAACCCTCTTAGGAAAAAATCCTCTGGTCGAAATGCTTCTTGATTTAAAATGGATTATCTATGAAAACTACACAAAAATTCCTTTTTGGACATCAGACCATCCAGTGAATAGATATAATCCAATAGATTTTAGTCCGTACGGGAATCTTGGCTTGCAGTGTAGAGGAATCCAAATCTTCTTTCCGCTGACACCAAAGCTGGGAATTGCCTTTTGCGACCCGTTTGAATATTTCTTTAATCCTGAAAAAATGGTTTGTATTAAGGATAATGTGCTTTTTGATAACACGCTTCAATTGGGTACGAATACAAGGCATGTCTTCTCGTTAAAGCCAGATTTCTCGATTGCGAAGAAATGGTTGGACGAAAATCCCAAAAGTTCAGTATTGGATAGAAACAGAATATCCTCAGATTTTAGAGTAAACCCAGAGTTTAGTCCAGAAAGTTATTTCTTCAGCCCTGAGTTTCGATACTTCAACATAAAAAAGTACAGACAAGACCCCATTGAAAAGGCTCTCGATGAACTCAAGAAGAAACACGAAAGAGGTGATATGCGTGAATGATGACTTCTCGGAACTTCTGAAGAATGTGCAAGAAGAAACCCGTAAGCATTCAACCTTAGAAATGAATGAAAAATACCTGCTAAAAATTGACATTGACGTTACGACTTATGCTGAAGCACTCAAGATTCTTAATGATGTTAAGGCTAACGTGCCAAAAACGTTCAAGGGAAAACAGGTTCGGGTTTATATGGGAATTGGTTTTTCGCTATAGGTTGATGTGGGTTTTCTCCATGAAAAAGCCTAACTCAAACGCAAGAATAGAACGACGAGGCATCGTAGAAAGTGAGGTTTCCTTTCATGGCGACTGAAGCCCCGCTCAGGCTCGCACTCTTTCACACAAGCTGTATGCCTTCAGCATCTTTGGTTCGTACGGCACATCTACATTTCTTAACAAGTTCCAGGTCTTCCGTAACCAGCGTCAAGCCTTCTTTCTCGGCAATATACACATATGACGCATCATAGTAAGTGAGGTTTCTTTCAACCGCTACTGTCAAGACATCGCCCATACTGTCAATGCTAATTCTCTTAAGCTCCGACAATGCTTCCGAAAAGGCTTGCGCAGCCAGTTTGAAATCGATTCCCTTCCGCTTAGCCTGCTTCCAAAGCGCATTACCTAGCTCATATTCGGTCAAGGAACTTACCGCACACTGTTCCATCTTGAAGGCCTTTTCAGAAAGCAATATGGGGTATAATGAAGATGCGTCTAAGAGGTATTTACATCTCTCGCCTTGTCTCTTTGATATCTCTTACCCACTCCTCCACCGTGACGTTCCTCATGGCGCGACGAAGCTCTTCCGCGCGTCTTTTGGCTTTGGCTTTTTTTTCCGCCACCAGTTCTTCTAGGAGTTGTTCTACGGCAGCTTTTATATCAATACCCATTCTTTCCGCTTCATCTTTTAGGCTTTTCTTGACTCTTACAGACAGGACTGCTGTTTCCATATTGAGAGCGCTCCGTAAACAATTAGCAAAATATGTATACAGGAGATATAAGGCTATTGCAGCAAAAACCCCAGAGCGGCTGCCTTGTAGGCAGCAGGTCGCGGCGGCAAGATCCGCTTGAGGCCACCCTGTTTTCCTTGAGTGTAGTTGTGTTGTGCTTATGAACGATAATGTTTATTAAGAGTCATGATTGCAGATGTCCTATAACATCACGAGGGAAACAGCAATGACGTTGTTCGGTGCGCACAGCGAGAAGCTACGATGCCCATACCACGGCTGCGAACGGACGTTCAAGAAACCCACAGTCTTAACCGACATGACCAGCATCCCGCGGCAGTCCTACTACGCGTGCCCCTTCTGCATGTCCAAAATAGACATAGTCACCGAAAACATGCGCGTCATAGGCGTCAAAGCCGCCGAATACCCCGCCAAAGTCTTCGATTCGCCAGCCAAGTGCGCACACTTCAGCGGGCTCCTGAGCAACAGACCTGCGGACGCACCATTACCCGAGGAATGTCTAGTCTGCCCAAAGGTTTTGCAGTGCGACGCCCGAAAACGCTGACTTCAGGCATGTTGGTAAGTCTTTTATCGGCGACGTCTGCAGTGTGAAGTAGCAGAGGAGGACACGTTGCCGCGGCTCAACTTCGGAGTATTCCTTCCCTTCTACGCCTTCAGAACTGAGGTCACCGCAGCTTCCATTTTCAGCCGCCTCAAGAGCGTTGTTCTGGAGTGCGAGAGGATGGGTTACAGTTCGGTGTGGCTGGACGACCATCTCATGTTCAACCACGCGCCTCTCCTTGAGTGCTGGACCACGCTCTCTGCCCTTTCTTCAGTTACCGAGAGGATACGGTTGGGCACCATGGTGACTCCTGCGGGTTTCCGGAACCCCGCGTTGCTTGCCAAGATGGCTGCAACATTGGACGTGATTTCGGGCGGCAGGCTGGAACTCGGCATCGGCGCGGGTGCCCAGAAACAGGAGCACGTGGCGTACGGCTTTTCTTTCCCAGAAACCCACGCTAGAGCGGAGCGCATGGGCGAAGCAGTGGAAATCATCAAGAAACTATGGAGCCAAGACAGCGTCAACTACAGCGGGAGACACTACCACGTCACGGGAGCAGTTTGCGAACCCAAACCGCCGCAGAAGCCTCACCCCCCTATCACAATCGGCGGCTGCGGAGAAAACCACCTGCTGAAGATTACGGCACAGCACGCGGACAGGTTCGACTTCGGCTACCTGCCAAGCTTCGACGCTTACAAGCACAAACTGCAGGTTCTGCAGCGTCACTGCGAGGCTGTTGGACGCGATTTTCAGGAAATCGAGAAGTCCTGCTGGCCGTCAGCACAAACAGTCCTAGCTGAAGACAAGCAGAGACTCGAAGCAAAGGTTCGGCAACTGAAAACCGAGGGCGTCAGCAGGGACGACTTTGAAAAAACCAGTTTCGTCTGCATACCCACCGAGTTCAGGGCGTTGCTGAAGCCTTACCTTGACCTCGGCGTGACGCATTTCATGCTGTTCTTCGGCGAGCTCCCCGACCTCGGCGGCTTGCGGCTGTTCGCTGAAGAAGTCGCGGCGAAACTGTGACGCCGCAGTTCATGCTTGGTTGACGATCGTGCCGTTCCAATAGATGAGCTTGTGGTAAGGCAGCTGGATGGGAAAGTAGCCGATCTCACTCTCGTACACTATGTCCAGGTCCATGCCGTACGCGGCTAGCAGGTTGTTGACTTCGTTCCACACCACGGGCGAAAGAGAATCCGCTTTCCACTCTCCCCATATCGAGTCATCAGGACCTCGAAAGCCGTAGCCATAGTCCGCCGGAAGCACGTAAGCCGTTTCCGCTGGGTAGTTCCCAGACCGCGAATGGGTTTGCATGTAGTCCCAGAACCTCTTCATCGCGTCCAGATGCTCCGCGGTCAAGATTCCGTACTCAGTGAGCGTCGGATTCTCTATCAGCATCGAAGCATTTGTCTCGCTGGGATGGAAACCCGGAGAGTTGAAGACGACTATGTACTTGGCGCCGTTCTGATAGGCAAGAACTAGGTCATCGTAAAGCTGCCCACCTTCCTCCAGGTAGGGCGGTTGCTGATACTTCCAAGTAATCATAGTGCCCCACTCCTTGTCCAAGGTCTTGGCGGCGCCCCTGCACAGCCCGATGGCTATGTTTCGGCTGTCGTTCCCCGCGAACTCGCTGAGGACAACGTCGTAGCCCGCCAAGTAGTCATACCAGTAGAGCCCGTAATCCGACGTGAACAGCTTAACGGGGCTTGCGTGATAGAACATGGTTACGTTGCCCTGATAGTAGTTAAGGTGATGCACGTACAGGCTCGCTGCATCCGTGTAGCTTGTTGCCGCGGTCAGGTTTATCGAGTGGGCTCCGTCTATCAGCTTGCCCCCGACCTCGTCAAAGAGGTAGATTCCTAAGAATTTGTCGCCCCACCTGTCCGCGGTCTCCGTGAAGAACTCGGAGGTTGGACCGCGGGGCGGCGTGTAGCCTCTCGAGGCGAAACCGATGTAGATGATGAAGTGTAGTCCTTTCTGGTAGATGTAGTCGCAGACTCTGGTTAGCTTCTCAGTGTCAGTGGTCAAGTTGAGCGAACCTAAGACTATCAGATTCGTGTAGCCGGCGACTTTGTCCACCACCTTCATCGCGTCCGCGGCGTCTCCGTATCCGATGTCCACGCCAAAATAAGCCTGCGGCGTTCTTGACACCGTCATCTGCCTCCAAAAGGTCTCGCTTAACAACGCCACGAGGAGGCCTAGAACGAAGAAACCCACGGCAGCAGCCACGACGACCCTTCTTCTGTACAGTTTCGGCGCCCGCGGTCTCAGTTCGAACATCTCCACAACATACTCTTCAAGAACCGATATTTTAAGATAAACAATTGGAGCAAACCGCTCGTGCAACCAGAGAAGCAGTCTCCTTTCAGGACGACGATGAGCCAACAACTTTAAAGCACGAAGGAACCTTGACTATTCAAGAACACGCATGTCTTCCCCGGACAAGCCACTCTCCAAGCTACTCTACGTCACCGGCATAATCGTGATTTTCGCCGCCGTCTACTCCCAATACTTCATCGAACTCGGCAGAATAGGCGGTTTCCTTGTCGTGTACGGCATACCCGTCGCAGTCGTCAGCCTGCTGTTCGGCAGAGAGTTGCTGCGCCGGGCAGGCAAAAACAACAAAACCGCCCTCAAACTCGGCTTGGGCTCGTTCGGCGCCCTGACCGTGCTAAGCATATTTCTTTCTCTCATAGCCTTTGTGATTCTGCTTCGCTTGAACCCTCAAACGTTAGACATCCTAAGCAGACCGAACCCTGTGCTTGAGGTTCCGCCCAGCTTTGCATGGGTGATGGTGGCCGTGTCCATACTTGTGGTGGGTCCAGCCGAAGAATACCTGTTTCGGGGCTTCGTCTATGGCGGGTTCCTCAGCATCAGCCGGGGCAGGCATTGGCTGTTGCTCGCGGCGGTTTCTTCGGTGCTGTTTGCGCTTGTGCACGGGTATTACATGGTGACGTACGGCGTTGTCTCGGTCATCCCGTTCATAACGTTGACGACTTTCGGGTTCGCCATGGCTCTGACGTACTACTGGTCGGACGGGAACATCCTCGTGCCCGCGCTTATACATGGAGTGTATGATGCGACGGGTTTTTTGGGCGTGGCAACTTCCATGGGCTTTGGCTTAGCGGGCAGAATCGCCCTCATCGTTGTGGGCGTGGTCTTCGCCGTCATCTATCTCCCACAGAAAATCCGCTTCTGGCGCCGAGCTCCTGCGGTGGCTCAGACTTAGAACCATGAGAGTGTGCCGTTTTTTCTGGCGGTTCGGAGACACCATGAGTAGACTAGGTAGCCTAAGGGCAGAATCACAGCGCACATTATAATCAGCACTAGCAGGTCGGGCAGAATCATCTGCAGCGATGAACCCGTAAGCACCAGCCTGATGCATGTGAAGAAGTAGTATTGCGGAACGAAGTACGAAATCATCTGCAGCTGCACGGGCATGACCTGAGGCGGAAAGAGCACGTTCCCAAACAGGCTCGTGGCTATGGTAATCAGCGTCGTCACCGGGTCGCCCTGCTTGGTCAGAATCAGGATGCCTGCGCCGACCATGCTGAACCCGATGAACGTGAGGATGCCCAAAGCCACTACGAGGATGGTTCCCAGGAGGTTGACGCTGAGGACGACGCCGAAGGCAAGTATGCCCACCGCCAGGTAGATGGCTATGACGCCCGTGCTCCAGATGAAACCCCACAGCGAACTCCCCACGATGAACGTGAATAGACCCGTGGGCGAAACCAAGACTTCTTCCAGAGACCACGGATTAATTGTGCGCTGGACGAGCGTAAGGCTCTGCGAGAGGTACGTGTTGAACGCTATGCCGATTATGAGGTAAGTGGTGAGGTCCATGTGGTACATCTCGAGGACGCTCTGCATCTGCGCGTTCGCCCCCAGGTAAGCGTAGGACAATGCGCCGAAGAGCGCGCTCAAGACCATGAGCACCATGTTTGTCTTGTAGGAGCTGAACGAGATGATGTCCCGCTTCATGAAGTAGTAAATCTTCTCAAGCTCACGCCCAATCATTCCGACAACCCTGCTCCCGCCAATTCTATGAAAGCGTCCTCCAGAGTGGGCTCCTCGCTCCGGAAGTTGACCACTTTGACTTTCTCCCGGAAGAAAAAGTCCAGTACTCGTGGCAATGCGTCCACGCTCTCCAAACGGACCCGCAGCTGCACCTGACCCAGCACGGCATCCTGCACTTCCACCGCGACGCTGGCCACGCCCTCCAGCGTTTTCAAGGCGCTTATCTGGTTTTCAGCCATGCCCTTGATGACTATGTCGGCGATTTCGCCCTTTTTCACCCTGCTTCTGAGTGTGTCTGGGGTGTCCAGCGCGATGATTCTGCCCTTGTTCATTATGGCTACGCGGTCGCATATGTGCGAGGCCTCTTCGACGTAGTGCGTCGTGTAGAGCACTGTTTTCCCAGCCTTGCGGCTCAAGTCGTTCTTGATGAATTCCCTGATGCTCCGCGAGGACATCACGTCCAACCCGGTCGTGGGCTCATCCAGCAGGAGGACAGGTGGGTCCGCCAGCAGAGCCCTTGCCAGCGCCAGTTTCCGCTTCATGCCGCCTGAGTACTTCTGGAAGTGCTCGAAGGCTTGCTCCTTCATGCCGACTAGATCCAGAACCTGCATGATTCTTTCCTGTCTTCCCTGTCTGGGGACGTTGTTGATGGCTGCGTAGAACTCGAGGTTGCTGTAGCCCGTGAGACGCCAGAAGAACCCGCGTTCGCCCACGCTGAATATGGTGCCTATAGACATCTTCACGTCCATCTGCCGTTTCTCCACGTCGAAGCCGTTCACTCGGGCGGTTCCCTCGTCGGGCGGCAGCAGCGTGCACAGAATCTTGACGAGCGTCGTTTTTCCTGCGCCGTTGGGTCCAAGCAGTCCGAACAGCTCGCCCTTTCTGATTTGAAGGTTCAGGTGGTCGACCGCTGTGACGAATCGGTCCTTTTTTCCGCGGCTGAAGAGTGACATTCGTCGACTTGGAGTTCGAATGGTGGACTTGTACATCTTGGTCAAGTTGTTCGTCTCTATGGCGTATTCGTGTAACTCTGTCACTTTGTGTCTCTCGCAAAACCTGCGTTTGGAGAGAAGTATGTTGGTTTGTAATCATAAACCTTGCTTGCTTTCCTCCACTTCGGGGCGAAATGGGGCAAATGATAAAAGCAGCCGCCGTCCACCAGAAAGGCACAGGTGCAGACCATGCCTACTCGCGGTCTCTACGTCGGAAGGTTCCAGCCCTTCCACATGGGTCACCTCGAAGCCATAAAAGAAGTCTTGAAAGAGGTCGAGGAAATCGTCATCGTCATCGGCAGCGCCCAGTACAGCCACAACGCCAACAACCCCTTCACAGCAGGCGAACGTTTAGTCATGATTCGTAACGCCCTCGAGGAGGCAGAGGTGGATTTGGCTCAGGTGTGGATTGTGCCCGTCCCGGACGTGCACCTGCACATGATGTGGGTCTCGGGGGTCGAAGGCTACACACCAAAGTTCCACATAGTCTACAGCAACGAAGCCCTTACCCGCAGGCTCTTTCTGGAGGCGGGCTACAAGGTCAAGGGCATCCCGTTCTACGAGCGGCAGTTCTACTCCTCGACCGTTGTCCGCGAGCGAATGCTAAAAGGCGAAAGCTGGCGGACGCTCGTGCCTGAAAGCGTGGCAGAGTTCATCGTCGAAATCGACGGCGTCAACCGGCTCCGCGAACTCACCAAAACAGACAAAGTCTAAGCGCTGCTAAAACCCTGCACTAACCGGATCAACGGGCTTCATAACCTCTCTAAGAAGGACAGTGGCATAAGCGCCCTTCAACAGCGCAAACTCCAGTCTGACGTCGCAATGATGCGGCGTTTCCGCGCTGGCGCCTACAGCTCCAGTTTTGAAGTCTCTTACGGGACAGAGTACCGCACGCAACTCGCCCCTGCCGCCAACCTCTGGCATTTCGGACATTCTGAAGTCTTTGGGCTCCACGCCTTCCACCTCGAGGATGGCCTGCTGTGTGTCGCCCACGCTGCCCTGTGAGAGCCCCTGCCTGTACCCGATGATGGGCAAGGCAACTCGCATCTTGCCCTCCTTGATTTGCTTGTTGACTTCCACCACCGCGCCGACCTCAACGACCCTGCCTGTCTTGACCATGGGCAGCCCCGACCGCTCTACGTTCACCACGTAGTCTCCCGCCAAAGCAATGCCCAGCTGCAACCCGCTGCTTATTCTCTGGCTGAGGAGGCGGTTGAACAGCAACGACTGGTACGCCTGCACGAACAGCATGCGAAGCTTCAGCGGCAGTCTCCTGAAGGCGCCAGCAAAATCACTTGGCGCGTCGGCAAGATGTCTCAGCATGAGTCTCTCGTAGCGGAGCTGTTTCGGAAACGCCTCCAGCGCCCGCTTGAAATCTCGGCTTTCTCCCAGTTCCATGCGTGCCTGCCTAGACTCAGCGTGCTCGAGTGGACTGGGCTTTGCGAGAAAGAGCATGGCTGCCTCCTCTAAGTCTCCTTTGACCATGGCTTTGCCCACGAGATGGGTTATCGGGCGGGTTGTTCCGAAGCGTTGGTGCCCGTAAAAGTTGGGGATCCCGCCCAACTCGTCAAGTTCATCCTTCACGCTCGTTATTCGTTTCTTAACGGTCGCTTTCGAGTAAGCTATGTCTCTGATGGCTAGGCTGAAGCTGTTGCCCAGAAGGTAGAACCCGCACAGCGCCTCGCGGAAATACCCCACGGGACGAAGCTCCACATCCCTAACTTGGACTCTTGCAGCCTCTTCCGCCGAGACACCCTCGAGCGTGGCAAACTGCGCCGTGACCGCTTTCGCGTCCTTGATGCCTGCGATCTGAACTCGTGCCTGGTTTGTGCCCAAGCTGCGGGCGATGTTCTTGACGGCGATGAAAGTGTCCCAGTTCCGCTTCACCAGAACGCACAGCAGAAACCGCTGCCTCTCTTCGGAGGCGCCAAGCGCCGGCTTCGTCGCTGTCTCGGCGATGGTGGCTTTGGAGCCGTCCACCAGCATCTCTTCAACCACGAAATCCTCCGCAGCTTGGCGAATGACTCCGCCCACGCCAGCGGTCTTGGTGGCGTAGACGCGGATGCCGAGCTGCTGGTCGATTTCTGGAACTTGCTGCAAGTTGCAGGCGCCTTCTCGCTAGAGCAGTGGAAGCTTTCCAGTCAGCTTGTCGATTTTCTCCTCGGGGGCGGGTCCGATGCCTAGGCAGGTGACTGTGCCTTCGGGAACCTGTGTAAGGCCTCTGTCTATAATCAGGGCGTGGGGCAATCCCAGTTCGTCAGCAGCTTTCTCCAGCTCCGCAAGTTCCTTCTCGTCTTTGACTTTGACGGCGATTTTGCGCTGTCCCTCCCACATCCAAGCCTCCCACCACGTTCGATGCCGCTTGTGCGCTTCGTCCGCGGCCGAAATCGCGGCGTGACCTGCCTGGGCGGCGATTTTGCCTTTTCCCAGTTTGAGGTCAGCGCGGAAAACCAGAACCTGCTTGTACTCGAATTCGCTTTCGCCCATGATGCTTCCACAGTCGGTACTTGTGTCTCCGCATGTTTTAAGCGTTTGCAGACAGATGCAGCGTCAGGTAACATGGCAGCAGCCAAAGATTCAGACTGGCAGTGGAGCCACGTTTGACGTTTTCCCGTTCTTAATCATATACACCAAAACCAGTCCCACTATGCTTATGGCTGTTGCAGCCACGAAGGCATACTGAAAACCCAAAACAACCGCCGCCGTTGACGCGCCCTGCCCTCCCATAGGCTGAGCCGTAACCAAACTTGCCACAGTCACCAGCAACGCCAAACCCAACGGAAAACCAACCCGCTGCGAAGTCGTAATCAACCCAGAAGCCAAACCTTCTTCTCCAGGTTTGATTCCAGTCAATGCGGCGATGAAGAGAGCAGGAAATCCTATGCTGGCGCCGAGCGACCAGAGAATCGTGCCCAGCTCGATGCCGAACAGGTTCCCGCTCTCGGAGATTTGCGTGAGCAGGGCGTTTCCCGCAATGATGAACCCCATCGACAGCAACAGCACGCGTTTAACGCCAAAGCGATTCACAAACCAGGAAGAACCCCAACCGCCGACAACGAGAAAAACAATAGAAGATGGCAGAAACGCAAGGCCAGTTGACAATGCGGAGTAGCCGAGCACCTGCTGCAAGTAAACTGTCAAGATGAATCCGAGCCCTCCGCTCGCCGCAGCAACGATTAACGCAATAGTGTTCGCGGCCAAGAAGACTCCTCGGCGAAGGAACCCCAGAGGCACGAGCGGAGCCTTCGAGCGAGACTCGATTACCAGAAACGCCAACAGCATCAGACCTGAAACGCCCAGCGGAACGAGAGTTGTAACAGAACCAAAGCCGTCCGTGGCCGCATTCGTTAGCGCGTAAACAAAAATCAGAACTCCGACCGTTGAAGACAAACCACCCCACAGGTCCAAGTGCTTGACTCGCTCCAGACCACCAGTCTGGGGCAGATAACTCACAGACAGCACCGCCGTGACAGCGCCTATTGGCACGTTAACGAACATCACCGACCTCCACCCAAACGCCGCAGTCAAAGCCCCACCCGCAAGGGAACCAGCGGCGAAACCGGCTGAAAGAACAGCCACAAAGAGACCCAGCGCCTTGTTGCGCGCCTGTCCCTCGGGAAAGATTTGGGCGAAAATCGCCAATGCCGTTACGGTGGAGATGGCTGCCCCGATGCCCTGAACCGCCCTAGACAAAACGAGAGACAGGAGCGACGGGGCTAAACCGCCCGTAAGCGACGCAACAGAGAAGAGGCTGACTCCCGCTATGAACAGCTTCTTCTGGCCGTAGATGTCTCCGGCTCTTCCGCTGAGGAGCAGAAACCCAGCCAAAGTAAGCCCATAGGAACCTACTATCCATTGGGCGTCGGCGAGGGAGATGGCGAACTCGGTGCGGATGGTTGGCAGGGCTATTTGGATGATGGAGAAGTCCACCACGTCCAAGAACGCAGCCGCAATGACCAAGGCGAAAACCAGGTTAGCATGCTCGATTGGACCCTTAGAGGCATGACCTTCGCCCTGAGGCAGAGAAGACTCGGACAAGAAAAACTCCGCTAATGCTGAACCACTAGAGCAGATTTAAGCCTTGTGACCCTCTTGGTGTCGGCAGTCTTCTAAACGCCCGCAAACAAATAAGCCGCCAACAGATAGGCAAGCGAGGCGAAAGCCGCGGGCTTCCGGAGCACGGTTAACAGGGTGCGGCCCTGCAAATCTATCTCGTCTACATCTCGCAAAGCGTCGCTTAGCCCAACGTTGGCAGCAAACCGTATTATGCTGTCCAGTTTCCTGTCGGAGAACTTGTCCAAGGCGCGCCTTGCCCTGAGCATGACGCCCAAATCGAAGCCCAACGCCTCCATGAAAAGCCTCTGGTACATCCGCAAAGTACCCTCCGAAACATCCCCCTTCTTCAACGCTCCGCTGGCAACCTCTGCAGCGATTCGAGCACAGGTAACGCCGAAAACCACGCCGCCTCCAGTCGTTGGCTTCACTTGCGAGGCGCAGTCTCCCACCGCCAGAAACCCATCGGCGTATGCCTTCGGAATTGGACCGCCCAGCGGTATAGCGTGAAAAGCCACAGACTTCACTTGAGCCTTCCGAAGCTGCCCAGAAGCCACGGGGTGCTTCTGCATCAACCGCTGCAGAAAAGTCTTCGGATTGCCCTGGCATGTTGCCAGCCCAAGCTTCGCGGTTCCGTCTAGCCGTGGGATAAGCCAGGCATAGAAGCTCGGCGCGTACTCTCTCCCAAGGTACACTTCAACTGCATGTTCCTCCATGCCATCCGCGCCTTCAACCTCAGCTTGAACAGCGTAAACCAGTCTATCGCCCCTCAGAGGCGTCAACCCTGCTTGCCTGAGAATCCGGGAAGAAATGCCTTCCGCGTCAACGACGAGTCTGGCTGGAATCTGCTCTTCAGCGTGGTTGTCTTGAACTACATTTATGCCTTGGGCGCAGCCAGCGTTGATCACGAGAGATTGGACGCGCGAACCCAAGCTGTACTGGGCACCTGCCTGCTGAGCTTTCGCAGCCAAATACTTGTCGAACCGCTCCCGATTGACCGCGCATGTGACTGGGCTGTTGAGGTGAACAGAAAAGCGCCGACCGCTTGGCGAGTAGAAGTTGGCGATTGAAAACGTGTTCTCCACAATGCCTTCAGGAAGCGGGTACAAGCCGCGGGCACGCAGACTACGTATACTCAGGTGTCCCGCGCAGTGGGAGGGCACACCAACCTCGCCGTGTTCTTCGAAAACCGAGACACCGAACCCGCGCTTCGCTAGCTCATAGGCGAAAAAAGAGCCTGCAGGTCCGCCCCCGACAACCACGGCGTCCTGCACTTTTTCATCAGCCATGCAAGTCTACTGGATGAGCTCGACGCGTTTCTTCCCGCGCGCCATAGATGTGGTGCGGATTTTCCCCGCCACTTCCAGCTGCATTAGCAACTCGGTGAAGTCCTTGTAGCCCAAATCCTCGAACTCCTGCTGCAGCGCCGAGAAGAGGTCGCTCTCCGCCATGTCGCCCTTCTTGGTCAGAATCTCCAGAATCACGAAATGTGTCGGACGGGTTTTCCAGGTTTTCATAGGTACTGGCATTTTCCTTCACCTTAAGCAACAGGAGTCGTCGGCTTCTGCACCTGCCGAACCTGCTGCATGAAACTCTTATACCACTTCTCCATGTCAGGCGAGACTGAAGGACCAACCTCTTTCATGGCATCCAGAAAGTCCTTCATCGTGACTTCTCCAGCGGCGATGTCTCTGCGCAGCGCGTGCATGGCGGCTTCGCGGCACAGGTTCTCCAGGTCAGCGCCCGAATAGTACTTCGTCATCGTGGCTATCTGGCTCAAGTCCACGTCCTTGCTCAGCGGCATCCCCGTCGTATACAGCTTCAGTATCTGCAGCCTGCTCTTGTCGTCTGGTTCGGGCACGTAGATAAGCCTGTCGAACCTTCCCGGTCTCAGCACTGCGGGGTCGATCAGGTTGGGTCTGTTCGTCGCGGCGATGACGACGATGTCCTGCAACGTCAGGATGCCGTCCATCTCCGTGAGCAACTGGCTTATGACGCGCTCCGTGACTCCGCTATCCCCCATGCCGCCGCCGCGCTGGGGAGTGAGGGAGTCCATCTCGTCGAAGAATATCACGGCTGGCGCAGCCATCCGCGCCTTGCGGAAGACTTCGCGTATGGCTTTCTCGGATTCGCCAACCCATTTGCTGAAGACTTCGGGACCTTTGATGGAAATGAAGTTGGCTTCACTTTCGGTCGAAACCGCGCGCGCAAGCAGTGTCTTGCCACAGCCGGGCGGACCGTACAGCAGGATGCCCTTGGGCGGTTTGATGCCCAGTCGCTTGAAGATTTCGGGTTGCTTCATGGGCCACTCAACTGCTTCGCGCAGGTGCTGTTTGACGCTGTCTAAGCCGCCTATGTCGCTCCAATGCACGGTGGCGACTTCGATGTAGACTTCGCGCATGGCTGTGGGCGTCACTTCCTTGTAGGCGTTGATGAAGTCGTCCATGTTGACTTCCATTTTCTCGAGGACAGCGGGTGGAATCCGTTCCTCTTCCAAGTTAATCTGGGGCAGGTACCTGCGGAGGGCTTTCATGGCGGTTTCTCTGCCCAGCGCGGACAGGTCTGCGCCTGTGTATCCGTGGGTCATCTCGGCGAGTTTCTTCAAGTCGACGTCTTCGGCGAGGGGCATGCCGCGGGTGTGTATCTGGATGACCTCGTATCTGCCCTGCTTGTCAGGGACGCCAATCTCGATTTCCCGGTCGAACCTTCCTGGTCTTCGGAGCGCGGGGTCGAGTGCTCCTGGGCGGTTGGTGGCTCCGATGACTATGACGTTTCCCCTGCCGCTTAAGCCGTCCATGAGGGCGAGGAGTTGGGCGACTACTCGGCGTTCGACTTCACCTGTGACTTCTTCGCGTTTGGGCGCGATGGCGTCCAACTCGTCGATGAATATGATGCTTGGGGCGTTCTGTTGGGCCTGTTGGAAGATTTCTCTGAGTCGGGCTTCGGATTCGCCGTAGAATTTGCTCATGATTTCGGGTCCGTTGATGCTGTAGAAGTTGGCTTCAGACTCGTTGGCGACAGCGCGTGCAAGCAGCGTCTTTCCGCATCCTGGGGGTCCATGCAGGAGTACGCCCTTTGGCGGCTCAATGCCTAAGCGCTGGAAGAGTTCTGGGTGTCTGAGTGGGAGTTCGACCATTTCTCGGACGCGTTGGATTTCTTCGTGCAAGCCGCCTATGTCTTCGTATGTAGTGCGTGGGAGGCCTTTGGCTTCGGGTGCGGGTTCGTTCAGGATGGTGAGGCGTGATTCGGCTGTGACTTTGACTATGCCGTGTGGGCGGGTTTTGCTGACGGTGAAGGGTATGGCGTGTCCGAGCATCATGACGAGGGTGGTGTCACCTTCGACCAGTGTGCGTTCCATTAGGCGGTTTTTGACGAAGTTGGTGAAATCCTCGTCCACGTTGAGTCGCATGTCCACTGGCGCAAGCGTGATGCTGAGGGCGGTTTTGACTTTGGCTGGTCGGACGATGACGTATTCGTTGATGGCTACGCCCGCGTTTTTTCGGGTGAAGCCGTCGATGCGGATGAGGTCGCGGTTTTGGTCTTCGCTGTAGGCTGGCCATGCGATGGCGCTGGTGGTGCGTTTGGCTGCGATTTCGATTACGTCTCCTGCGCTGATGTTCAGTTTCTGCATGGTGCGTTGGTCGATGCGGGCGATTCCTCTGCCGACGTCGCGTTGTCTTGCGTCTCCCGCGCGTAGTTGGACTTCGTGGGTTTCGCTCATTCAGAATCTTCCTTGTGTTATTTGGATGGTTGAATCAGGGCTTAGGACAGATATAAATGTTTGAGCGTGAAGCGTTGTTACCTGCTGCTTCTGCGGACCATGAGGGTTTGGACTTGGCTGATGCCCTTGATTTCCGCTAGCTTCGTCTCCAACTCGTCGACGATGCCTGTTTGGTCTTCGGGGAAGCGGATTTGGACGAGGAGGGCTTTGAGTCCGAAGGCTACGGGTTCTTCTCCGTATCCTGAGACTTCGGCGAACTTGGGCAGTCTGGATTCGATTTCCTTCTTGAGTGGTGCGAAGTCGTTGATGATGTCTTCGGGGAAGATTTTGTAGGTGACGATGACTGTGCCCATCGGTGTTCGCCTTTTATGGTCCGGTGAAGCCGCATTTGGGGCATTTGTAGGGTCTGCCGAATTTGCGGCACTTGCCATCACGCTTTATCTGGATTTCGCCGCAGTTTGGGCAGGGGAATTTGGCGGCTTTTCCTCCTGGGGGGATGGGTTTGCCGCAGCTGGTGCATGTGGTGAGTGAGAGTGAGGTTGGTTTTTCTGCCATGGCTTTTGCCTTCTGTTTCGGCTTCTGTAATTGTCAGGCTTCCTTATATCTGCTGTGTTTGGCTTTGGCTAGTCCTTGGACAAGCTACAAGCAATGAATTGGCGGTTTCAAACCATGATAACCCTTTGCCGTTTGGCTTGTGTCGGCCTCTCCCTCTATAGGTTTCTGCAATGAATTGCTAATAGGCTCCAAATAGGCTCCTGCTATGCGTGTTGCCTTGGGCACTTTCTCAGAATGGCCCCAGAATCTGTTGGGGATTTCTCTCTGGCGTTCACCTCCACGGATGTGCATGCGGTCGGTTCTCCTTGAGGAAGCCGAAGGAGAGAGTGGCTTATGAAGTCTCACGAAATTCACAAATTGGTAAATTGTGAAATCTACAAATTTAGAGATTTTGCCAAGAACTCTGCAGGCGTCTGTTTGCTTCGTTCGGCATGGGAAAGAGTGCTTGTTCCACTTCCGGATGCCAAACAATTGGTCTTGAACGAGAAACGTCAGTAGGTTTCTTGAGTGATATGTTACTTTGAAGGACCAGAAATGGTAGATGTACACAAGCGACGAGGTCAAAAATCCTGTTGCCAACTTGGAAAAGGCCCGGCTGGCTAGCGAAAACATGACTCACAATCCACACTCATGAGAATACAGAAGAAACCCAACTAGAAATCGCTCGTTTCTGAATGACTGTAGACTGAAGACGGAATTTGGTCGCTTGTTGTGGCAGACTATATTGGCTATCAAGAACAAGAGACAGAGCAACGTTTATGCTATGACAAATTCTTCCACTTTGTCTCTTTTGGTCTGGTTGCATTTCTTGTGAGCAAGTTGAGCGTTGCTTTGCTCAGTCTTCCCACCTTTTGCCCAAGGTATCATGTGGTCTACGGCTGCATCCTTGGAATACTCAATTTGCTTGCCACAAATTGCACATTTACGAACCTGTTTAGCCCAAAGCTCTTTCTTGAGATTCTCGTCAAAGTATCTGCGGTCATCTAGCTCAATGGCATGTCTGACGATGATTTCTTGGAAAAACCTTACCCTTTCTTGTCTCATTGCTTTCTGTCTAATTCCCCCTAGCACACTCTCCTTATATTTTTCTGGCTGATTCTCTATGAAGTCGACTAAGTCCTTCTTAAGACCACCAAGGTCTCGAAGTATGTAGTATTTAGGTATTAGCAGGCTTATTGCTAGGAATAAACTGATGAAATGCGTTCTCTTGCTAAATGTTGATTCATTCAACTCTTGCTTCGAAAATATTTCTGTGAAATTGTTCAGGGTTTTTCTGAATCTGGATTTTATCAATGAACTTTCTTTGGCGCTAATGTTCTTGTTCAGTCTTAGGAAAGATTCTAATTCTTTTTTGCTGCCACTCTCGACTGATTTCCTCAGAACACAGTTTGACAAGTCTACAATGTCATCGAGAGGCAACATCCTCTTTATGTTCTCATCTGCGTATATTGTCGCAAAATACGAACTCTTCAGTTTTTCGTAATCCGAGTCATCGTAATCTCTGTAGTCTCTTTTGTGAGGAAAGCCGCAGATGTTTTCGTAAATATCTCGAATCATTCCTAAAATCTCAGTTTTGTAGTATTCGTTGTTCCAAGATTCCATGTTGGTCAGTTTGATGCCTGTCCTATTCAGTCTTTGAAACAAGAATGTAATATCCGATTGTTTGTAATCAACCATATAGTGTCCATTCAGTTTGTATACTGTAATCCTTTTTTGCGTGGCATTATCCAAGTCTCTAAAATAATACGATTTCCCGTCAATTTCAACTTGGAATTTGTTAGTCAGGAATCTGTAAATAGCCTTTAATCGTTGTTGCCCATCAACTGCGTAATGAATACTAGCACCCTTTGCTTTGTTGTATTCCTGTGTCAAATAGAATTTAGGTATAGGAAGACCTTTAAGTATAGAGTCCATTAACAGCTGTTCATCTTTTAGGTTCCAGATATAGCCTCGTTGCCATTCTGGATCTGGTACTAATTCCCCTCTTTCATACTTGCCTTTAACATCAGCTATTTGGGTTTCCCAAGATTCTTAAGAAACCATGGCTGCACTTTCCTGTCTGATTGTTAATCTTATCAATATATATTATTTGTGTGCAGTTAGCACAGGCAATGTGGAGATTGTATCGGATTGTATCTTCCACTTTACATAGGCAGCCATAGCTTAAAACAGGATAGCCAGGGAAAACTTCAGAAGACGTTTCACCCCTCAAGTCAATATTGAATTGGAGAAGACAACTGTCCGGAATGATCACGCGAGAATCAAAGACTCTGGCGAGAGTTGCGATAATTTTAAATCGTGACATCAACGTTTCCATAGACTGTGACAAAGTTGAATCCTGAGACGGCTTCAGAACGTCAATCAAGAGTATCAAAGACAGGTAGAAAATGGGAAGACTATGTCCAACAATGGCTTCAAGAGAGACTGAAGAGAACGGACATTACAGTTGTAAGAGGGGACACGATACCTGAAGGGTCACTCCTTTGGAAGAAACTTTCGATACCCACTAAGGTTTCCGTAGTGCAAGAATCTGTTTGGGGCGACATAGATCTAGTAGCAATGAGGGGAGAGATCCTCGTTGCAGTGATCAGTTGTAAGCTCAGCTTGCACGGTCGATTTACGGAAAGTCTGTTTTACAGTCTCTTGTACAGAATGTGGTCAAGGACGAAATTTGTGCTTGTCACTCCAGACGCAGGTCGCGCACAGAAAGGTGGCAAATGGTCCTCGGAATGGGGAAGACCTGAACACCCCACGAAGGATCGAACACTCGCAGAGTCTTATATGGACGGAGTCTACGTGGAGAATGCTGCTGAGTTTTGCAAAGGAAAAAAGCCCAATGAACAAACGTGCCTCGGAGGCATAATCAGACCGTTAAGCGAGTTGCCTGAAGATTTGGTTAAGTGGGGCGAAGAGAACTCAAAATTCACATTCGCTGCAAGAACCTCATAGATTCTCGAGGGTCTTCTGAAAGATTCCGCTCTCTTTGAGTCTCTTGATGGCTATGTCACAATAATTCTTGTTGATTTCCACTCCAATTCCCGCGCGTTTCGTCTCCAAACACGCAAGCAATGTGCTGCCACTCCCAAGAAAAGGGTCCAAAACAGTGTCGCCGATATAGCTGAAAAGCTTCAAACAACGCCTCGGAAGCTCCACAGGGTAAGGAGCAGGGTGGCCAATTCTACTTCGGCTTTCTCCACTGAAACTCCACACGCCATTGGTCCATTCTATGAAATCTTTTCGCACTAAGTCAGATTTCCCTTTATGTGCTTTTTTCCACATTCTCTTGTAAAGCACAATTATTACTTCAACTGGCGCAATAACAAAAGGCGCTGATGCACTTAGCCAAGACCCCCACGCTGTACGACGAGAAATGTTTTGTTCATTCCAGATTACTGTGGAGTGATACTTCCAACCTATTTCTTTGGCAATACAGGTAATATCCGCGGCGACGCTCTGTTGCCCACCTTTGTTCTTGTCAAGAGGCACGTTCAAACATAAACGACCATCATCTTTTGTGAGAATGAAGCATTTCTGGAGCCAGCGCCGAGTGAAATCCAAGTAGAGATCGTAGGGTATGTTGTCATTGTAGGTTTCGTATTTTATGTCTACGCAGTAAGGTGGCGAGGTTACAGACAAGTCAATACTGTTCTCTTCAATTGCGTTAGTGGCCAAGAAATTGTCATTGAAAATGCAGATTGAGCCAGCCTGGAAATATGGTTCAGCCTTAGTGATTGCCTTCAAGAGATCTCCTGAAAGAGAGGCTGCAGTCGGCGTTTTATCCTTTTGCCCTTGAGCAGGTTGAACTATCGCTGGCGCTGGCGTGCTTATCATTGCATTGAATTCCAATGGAGAGACTTTGTATCCAGAATCACATTTGGCTATTTCCACTATCGTACCTGGAGCGAATCGGTTCCTGAGACTCGGAGACCACAGTCGACCTTTTGTATCGAGCCTAGCATCACAACCGTTTACCTTCGCCAGACAAGGTAGTTGCAAACCACCGATTAGCTCAGACCGTTGACTAGAAGGGATTTGGATAAATCCTTTGAAAGATTCCATTCTCTTCAAAGTCTTCGTGACCATTCTTGTCACTGCGCGCTAGTTTTTTGTAGTACTTTCACTCTCAGCCCCAGACTAGTGTGCAACCGAAGAAATATCTGGTTTGCGGAAGAAATAAGAAATCCTGACGCAGCTTCTACTGTTGTGGATGGATGGGCGAAACATGATCCTCCTATCTACCGAGGAGAAGAAACTAGTACGAGCTGCAAAACTGATGGACGAGTTGCTGGAAACCATTGAAGTAGCCCAAGACAAGAGACTTATGAGAGAACTGAAAGCAGCTCTGAAAGAAGTCAAAGAAAACAAATCCAGACCACTAAAAGAACTCCTGCAAGCCTTGCGCCTGCAGGCAGCTGTCATGGAATTGAATGCTCTAGGCGCTTATTTTTGGTGGTGGCTTCACCCTTCGCCCCAGCTTAATCCTCAACGCGATACGGTACAGCTTCCGCAGCGACTTCACCAACGCCTCAAGGCTGGGCGACGCGCTGTAAATAAGCGGAATCTGCTCGTACTCCGCCAGCTTCACCGCCTCGCCGTCAGGGCGTACCCGGTGGAACACGACGACCCGCGGCTTCAGGCTGCTCACCCGCACGGTCATCATCGCCAACGTGGGGTTCTCCACGTTCGTGAAAACCAGCGCCCGCTCCGTGCTTGCGCCGAAGAGTTGCGCGTACTCCTGCCCGCTGAACGTCTCCACCGCCCTCCGCGCGTCCACAACCGTGTAGCCGTGGACTTCTTTGACGAATTTTTCGGCGCCCGCCACGACCTCGCCCTGAATCGCCCTGCAAAGGTACTCGACGCGGACGGGTATGGGGAACTCCCGCAGGTCCACAATCGCCATGCTCGGGCTGCTCGTCAGCTTCGCGAATTCGCGGATGAACCGCGAACCCTTCTCCTCGTCAATCTGCAGCAACGCCAAGACGAAGCGGCGGATGAACTTGGCGCCTGGACTCTTGCGGCGCCCGCTCTCGTAGTCGCTTATCACCGACGCCGACAGCATCATCTTCTCGCTCAGCGTCATCTGCGAGACAGCAAACAGCTCCCGCCACTTCCGCAGCGTGGCGCCTGGCTTGCTGGACAGGATGACTTCGCCCGCGATGCGTCTCGCGAGGACTTCGCGTATGCCTGGAGAAACCGACATGTCTCTTGCCCTCAGCGTGCACCTGCGCTCTACCTTCACGCATGTGGTATAAAACGTTAACGCTAGACGATGAAGAGGAGGGCTATGCCCGCCACGACGACGGCGGCGCCCACCGTGTTGCCAAACGTCATCTTCTCACGGAACAACGCGAAGCCCGCTATGGCGGAGAACAGCGGCGTCGTCGAGCTGATGGGCACCGCCTGCGACTCGGCGATGTTCAGGAAGCTGTAGTTCATCAGGAACCAGCCCAGCGCGTTCGCCACCAGTCCGCCGATGAGCAACTGGAGCAGCGTGCCCCGCTGAACTTTGAGGAATCCGCGGCTGCGGTCCAGCAGAGGCGAAAGCGCCAGAAACAGCACGGCTACGGAGGCTATGCGCACGGTGACCACGGCGAAGTTCGCGTCCGCGCCAACCACACCGGGCAGGCTCACCGCCACGTCCATCAGGGTGACACTCACAGACCAGACCACGGCGGTCAGCAGGCAGATGGCGACGCCCGTGACCACGAGCCGACTCTTCAGGTGGACCGTTGCGTCGCTGCCGCCTCGGCTCAGCAGCCAAATCCCGAACAGAATCACGACGGCTCCGAGCACGGCGACGGCGGTCACGGGTTGACCCAAGAGCGCAGCCCAAATGAGGCTGAAAAGCGGGTAGGACGCCGCCAGCGGCACGGCGCGGGAAACCCCCAGCGAGCGCAGCCCGTACAGGTACATCGTGTCGCCGACGAACAAGCCGACGAAGCCGCTGACCACGGTGATGGCTATGACGCTGAGCGGCAACCGCGCCAAGGACTCTGCCCACCCCAAGGCCACGAGCACCGCAACCATGACGGCGGCGTTGGTCGCGCACCGGACGATGTTGGCGGAGAACGGCGACGCATGGAACAGAGCCTGCCTGTACAGGATTGGCGCTACCGCCCAGCAGACAGCCGCGCCCAGAGCCGCCAGCTCGCCGAATAATGCCTCGCTCATGTGGAACCGCTTAGAGAACGTGCAGCAGACTAGGCATATAAGAATTTCCAGCCCGACGCTGGGAGCGGGACAGCAAGAGTTATGGGCATCCACGTCCGAATAGGAAGCGGTGCACCGAGGTGTCGTTCAAGGCGAAGATGGAGGAAGCATCCAAACGCAGCGGCTCCAGCATAGTGTTGGCATTGGACTTTCCGTTCCAGAAACCGCAAGACCGCCAAGCCCTGCTGTCGAAAGCGCAGAATACGCTCAGCCTCGTCAGCTCCAGCGTCTGCGCCGTGAAAATCAACCACCACCTCACGCTGCCGTTGGGCGTGTTCGACGGCGTCCAGAAGCTCGTTGACCAGGCGCATGATGCGGGGCTTCAAGCGATTATGGATGCGAAGGTGAACGACATCGGCAACACCAACCAGGCAATCGCGGAGTACTATTTCGCCGCGGGCTTCGACGCGGTCATAGCCAACCCGTTCGTAGGCTGGGAAGAAGGCCTGGCGCCCGTGTTCAGCGCGGCAAGAAGGCTGGAGCGTGGCGTCATCCTGCTCGCCTACATGAGCCACAGGGGCGCGGCGGAAGGCTACGGGCAAACCGTCATGGACGCGGAAACGGGCGCGCAGGCAAAGCAGTACGAGGTTTTTGCCCGCAAAGCGCTCAAGTGGCGGGCGGACGGCGTGGTGGTGGGTGCGACTGTGCCTGAGAGAATCCGCGAGATCCACGCAGTCTTGGGTGACGAGGTGCCTATCTACTCGCCTGGTGTCGGTGCGCAGGGCGGCGTTGCCAGAGGGGCGGTTGAGGCGGGTGCGCGTTTCCTCATCGTGGGGCGGGAGATTACGGAGGCTGAGGACCCTGCGGGGGCGGCTGCGCGGGTTAGGGCGTCCGCCAAGGTCAAAAAGTGAGGTGCGGTTATCTGCTGCGTCCGCCGGTTTTCTCCCAGAGTTCTTTCTTGAGCAGGTCCCGTACGGCGGAGCGGATGACGCTGCTTCGGCTGGGGTACATGTTTGCTCGGACGAGTTCATCCAGCCCTTCCAGGTAGGCTTCGGGTAAGAGGACGGTGACTAGTTTCATTTTTGCTCTCCCTCGTATGTTAGGATATTATCATGTGGCAAATATAAGACTTCACCAAGCGCAAGCAGCCGAAACCGTTATTTTCCAACACAGACAATACAGCACTGCGGGGAGAGGGCTTGGCACAGGCGGAAGACGGGCATTACGCGTTCATACTCGTGTCTGGCGAGAAGTACTGGCAGAGGCTTCTGGAACGCAGCCGCGCGGGCAAGGAGACGCACGCGTTCGTCAGGAAAAACCAGGTCGCCCCGAAGGCGGCGCAGAAGCTTCTCTTCTACGTCAAACGGCCGGCGATGCAGGTGCGCGGGGTCGCGGATTTCGTCGAGCGGTCGGTGGGCGATTTCAAGGAGTTGTGGGTGAAGTTCGGCGGAGAAACCTGCTTCGAATCGTACGACGAGTACTGCGAGTTCTTGCAGGGTAGGCTGAAGGCGACGTTTGTGCGTTTCAGAAATGTTGCTGAGGTTGCGCAGCCGAAGCTGCCCGAGGTAACTACGAATATACTGGGGTCCCTCCGCTGGTTCCGGGGGAAATATGTCGACGCCGCGACGACGAGGGACTTGATGGTTTAGATAGAGATCAGCTGGCAACGACTATGTATGGCGTTTGCATGGATTATCCAAAGATTGTTTCATCGTACATCTTTTCCAACAATCTTTCCTTCGTAAACATCTTTGGATGCATGTTGTAGATTTGTTGCAGGTCTGCCTTGGGATTCCTGCTCCTTAATCTGACTAGCGAATAAAGAAGGGGTTTCTCATCTGCTGTGAACTGTCTTAGCTTCAATGCTCTTTCGAAACGTACATCCACCATATTCCTTTCTCCGATTTGTGCCATTAAGGATAGGAAAGCCGTAAAAACGGCAATTGCTGACAAAGCAATTACTACAATATCCACGTCATTCATGGTTCCTAAAATATACCTATCACCTATCACAACAACTTCTGTTAGAAACAGAATCCCAATAAAGCCAATTAGAGTGAGAGAAACTTTTCCTCGATAAACATCATAGTACATAAACAAATGACGCTTGTGGTTGTCAACGAATCGAATAAGCCCAAGGACAATATCTTCTTCTTTTATCTCAGGTTTGCCCTCTGACATATTTCTTGACTCGTTGCCATTTGCGTTTTCTCTGATTTTGTTCTTATTTCTGTACTTAACAGCCGCAAATGCTGAGATACTTGTAGCAACAGCGGTAGCTAACGCAAACACGGCAATCCATAGTTGAATATCGGCGTTTCGCTGTTGAATGTACGCATCCAAAGTCTTCACGTAAAATTGCTTCGAGTATGTGTTACTTTCCAGCAATGATGAACCGACGTACAGATTTATAGTGGTGAGTAGGTCAAGTTTTTCTGGCGTTATCGTCAGACGGGCTGAATACATGCCCTCAAAAAATAATAGAAAACTTTGCGTGTTCTTCTGAACACTACCGCCTGTAAAATTGGCAAGTTGAATCTCCGAGTAGGAAGCGAGGCTTGTCCCCTCAGGAGTGACTGTTAGAGCCGCTTTTCCGTTAAAAGTCGTGTTGCCAATGTTTTCCAATGTAAACGAGATTGTAACTGACCCGCTTTGATAGGGTTCAGAAGGGGAAATTGAAATCGCACATCGTATTTCATGCCTCTCTCTTAATTGTGCATTGGAGAGACTGAAGGAAGAAGTGCAAACCAGAACAAGCATTAAAAGAAGTAGTGCAACCGCGAGTTTTTTTCTTGACATTGCAGTCTATCAATAATGAGAAGTTTCAGCTTTCTAATTTTTGCACACTCTCTATGTGCTCTTAATCCACTTTGCCTTTTGAAGTAGAGTTAAATCTGAGGGCTGCGAATATCTTAGAGAGCAAGGTGTATAGTTGGATGTTCCGCGTCAGAGTCAACAAAATCGAGTCCACCAGAGACTTGGACGGCAACTTGGGAAAACGCATAGAACTCGTCGAAGAGCGCGAGATTTCGGGCTATGTCATGCGTCCGGCGACGGATGAGGCGAAGATGGTGCAGGACATGATGCAGACGCTCCAGCAGCAGCTGCCCATACTCAACCCGAGGCAGCAGTTGGCGCAGCCGAAGATTTTCCTGTTCCTGACCGAGCAGGAGTACGACAGCCTGGGCATCGCTTTCGACGTCAACCAGGTCTACGAAGTGGCGCTTGAGAATCAGGGCATTCGGTTTACGAAAGTTTCATGATTGCGCTGCGCATGTTCCTCAGCGCCCTGTGCCTGGGGTGGAAGGAGAGCGTGAACATCATGCTTCTCAGCCTCGTGAGGATTTCCTGCAGGTCGCCCGTTTTGCCTTCGTCGCAGTACAGGGGGATGGGTTCCTCTCCGCCGTACTCGTAGTAAACGTAAATCTGGCTGCAGCCCCGTCTCTGCGGCACCATCTCGAAGTCCAAGCTGAGCTGTTCAGCCATTTTCTCCGCCGCAGACCTCACGGACCGCAGCCGCTGCTTGGGAGAGGAGACCGCCGAGGCGTAGACCATGAGTTTCCCGCTGTCGCTTCTAAACATGCCAAGTCACCTTGCACCCCCGTTTGGCTGAAACCGCTTTTAAGGCACGTGCGGAAACGACCCGCTGATGCAGGTAGGAGAGGTCTGTTGAAGTGAACCCGTGTGGCTGTGGTTTGGCAGTCACATCGTCTTAAATCCCCAAGCTCCCTTTGCTTTCTCAGGTGATATTCGTATGGTTTTGGGTGAAAAACTCTGGGAAGGCAAAGCGAAGACCATGAGTATGGTCATTAAAGCCATCACTTCGGAAGGCATGACGTTCGAGCACACTTGGATAGCTCAGGTTAAGGGTTTGGGGAAAGCCAAAGGGCTAGACGGCAGCATCATGGAGACGGAAGTCGCTGTCGTCACCCAGTCTGGTAGCGCGAGCGCCACGGGCAACGCCCTCTTCAACTTGCCCGGCAACGACACCGCTGTCATCAAAGCACTGGGTGTGGGCAAGGGCGAAGGACAGAGCGGTATGGGACTGTACGTCTGGAGCTTCATGACAAACTCGAAGGAGCTGGATTGGCTGAACAAGACGTTGGCTGTTGCGACTCAAGAAGGCGACCCGCAGGAGTTCGACCTCGTCGTCTGGGAATGGAAGTAGCTCTCGCATTTCCCTCTTGAAAGTTGCTGTGGTTGGACAGTCACATCAGCTTAAATCTTGAGACGCACCATTCTTCGGTTGAAGGCGGCCCCGCACGTTGAGGACTCGCCTCAGTATTCCGCGAAAGAGAATCAACGCTAACATGGTTGGATGACAGTGCAAGAGGAAAGCTGGCAACCTCCTGACTGGTGGTACAGAGAAAAGCGTCCGTCGAGCGACGACGCCTACTTTGAGAACATGTGCCGCATCATTTTTCAGGCGGGCTTAAACTGGAGTGTCATAGACAAGAAGTGGCCTTCTACGAAGAAAGCATTCGCCCAGTTCTCAGTCGAAAAAGTCGCCCGCTTCAGCAACGCGGATGTTGAGCGGTTAATGCAGGATGAGGGCATCGTGCGGAACAGAGGGAAGATTCAAGCCATAATCCACAACGCAACGGTGTTCATGGACATACGGAAACAGCACGGCTCGTTCCAAGCGTGGTTGGACGGTTCAGACAAAGCTGACAATTACGCCAAAGTCGTCAACGAGTTAAGCAGCAGATTCAAGTGGCTGGGGCCGCCTTCAGCAACCCTGTTTCTCTACACTGTGGGCGAAGGCATCGAACACTCCTGGTGAAGGCGCAGGGAATTTTTCGGAACCTCTTTTCTCCAGTTGGAGCTTTATTAGGAGGCGCCTCTGTTGTTGAAATCCCAGCAAGAGGCGAACGCCATGAAAGCTCGAGCGCACGTCTTCGTAGAAGGCATGGTTCAAGGAGTCTTCTTCAGAGCCCGAACCATGGAAAAAGCCATCAGCTTAGGCGTGGCGGGCTGGGTGAGGAACCTGCGCGACGGCAGAGTCGAAGCCGTGTTCGAGGGCGAAGAAAACGCTGTGAAAGCGATGGTGGACTACTGCAGGCACGGACCCAGAGGCGCCGTGGTCACGAAAGTCGACGTGGAGTGGGAGATGTTCAAAGGCGAGTACAAGGATTTCGGGATACGCTACAACAGCCGCTCGTGACAAGGCTCAGAGCGAGATTATGACTTTCTCGGCTTTCTTGCCGCTCAGGAAGTCGATGTCGATTCGACCGATGCGCACCTTGCGGACGGACTCCGAGGTCACCTGTTTCTCGATGACCTTTTCCGGGTTGTCGTCGAGCGACCTAACCATGACCTCTAACGCGTGCTTCTTCTCCTGTTCGTCCTCCACGAAGGTCACTCTGCCGCGGAACTGCGCCGTAGCGTACAGGTGGTCGCAGGCGCCCTGAACGTAGCCGTGGTCAACGAGCGCCTGACCCCACACGAGGTTGTTCGCGGACAGGATTCGGATTTTCTTGCCTTCGACAGCGCAGTGGAAGTAGATGCAGTTCCTGTCGGCGTCGTAGCCGTGGCTGAGCGTGGCGAGGTACGGTTCGTCCCCGTGGCACATAGCTACGGTTATGTACCTTGCTGCCTTCAGGATTGACTTGATTTCTTCGGGGTTGGTGATTTCTTTGTCTCTTCTTCGGATACCAATCATGTGCAGCCTCCCTCGGAACTGAATGAACGGTTCAAGAAGCAGGAGTTTCAAGGTTTGAAGGGTTGCTTTTGCTGCTACTTCTTCTTGTACACGCGGAAATGACTATCGCGCCCGGCGCTGATGTACTCGCCGCCCATGCCACGCACGGTCGAAGCGATTTTCGCAAAGTTCTCCGAACCCAAGAACTGTTTGGGCTTGATTATGATGTAGTCGCCCTTCTCCTCGAAGCCGAGCAGACTGTCCAGTTCAGGCGGAAACATCATGCGGATGTCCTCCAGCGACTTCGCTGAAGCAGGGGCTGCGGGGTGTGCAGCGGGCGCTGCAGGCTGGGCTGTGGGTTGGCTGGTGATTTGGCCGACGGCGAGGGACTTGGCAGATGCAGAGACGCTTCTGAGGTCTTCGGCGATTTGGTTCAGGACGAGGAGAATCTCGTCGATGCGTTCTATGAGCTGGGTTAGTTTCTCTTTGTCGGTGCTCATGCTCAAGGCTCCCCTTCTGAGTCTAAAGTACTTAAGGCGCTTATTAATTATTTGAAACTATCTTTTTTTGCATTGGCAACTTTGACTATACGTGGAAGCGCCCGAGGGTTGATATAGATCAAATTTCTTCACTGCTCAGTCAGAATATTCTTTCACCAGAAGGAGCACCATGAATTAACCGAAGAGCAAATCAGCTCTTATTGTGACTTTGAATTCCGATGTGTATCGACTGTCTTTCTGCAAATCAAGAAATGAAGCCTCCAAAATCAGGTCTCCCAATGGAAAACCGATAGGTGTCATGTCGTTGGAAGATGTCACTCTCAAGAAGACAGAGAGGGTTAGCCACAGAGTCGCATTTACCTGATTCAAGCCCTGGCCAACAGCATCCTCAAACGGCGGCTCGGCATAAGAGATAGAGTAATCATGCAGTCTCTCTATAGTGATTACGCGGCCATAGGTGGTGAAAGAATTGCTATTGAGAATTAGTTCCTTCGCGGTAACGTTAACGAGCCCGAAATGTGGCGTCACAATTTTCAGTTTTTGATTTATCACACCCACTAATCCTATCGATTCTCCCGAGGTCACACCTTGCTTTGGTACATCTACTTTGAAGTTGAAGGCTGTGTTCTCGTTTACCCAAACTATTTGAGGGGCGAAATCATAGAGGGCTCCTTGCAGCTTGACGTTCTCATTTGTCAGTTTGAGGTTTTCGTTTGTATAATATCCTGTCACAACGAGAGATGCAACGGAAACTATGAGGCTGGCTACTAGACTTAGAACGCTTAAGGTGAATGCTTTCTCCTCTATTCTCCTCCGAAGGCTTGCGACGTTAGATTGGACATGTGCCATAATATCTAATGTGAAATTCAAAATTTAAGTTTAAACTCTGGTTACTGACGGTGCCCAACTGCGATGCGAGTTCGCAAAGTTGCGCGGAGCCCATGAATCATTTTCAGTAGCGTCGAAACGTTTTTCCCTTGTCAGACTCACTTTTCTGTCGCTGAAAGACATTCAGAATATGTAGTTCACCGGGGCGCTGTGATTGTTTGAGATTGATGGGAGCCAGAAGAGCGGGAGCGGCACGATTCTCCGCCTATCCGTGGCATTAGCTGCGGTCCGAGGGGAGCCCCTGCACATCTTCAACATCCGCCAGAATAGACCAGAGCCTGGCTTGAAGCCGCAGCATCTGGAATCCGTTCTGACAGCTGCCAAGCTGTGCAGCGCCGAAGTCGAAGGCGCAAGGCTAAACAGCAGAGACCTCTGGTTCACGCCGCACGAGGTGAAGGGCGGAGTCTTCGACGCGGAAATCGGCACCGCCGGAAGCATACCCATGCTGCTCATGACCGTCCTGCCCATCTGCCTAGTCGCCAAGGACACGGTGCGGCTGCACGTGGCGAAGGGCGGAACAGACACGGCGCACGCACCCACCATAAACTATTTCCGCAACGTCTTCCTGCCGGCCCTCGGGAGAATGGGCGTAGAAGCCACGCTGGAGGTGCAGCGGTACGGCTACTACCCGAAGGGGATGGGCGAAGCCACGCTCATCGTTAAGCCCACAGCCAGCCTGAAACCCGTCGTCTTGGAGGACTTCGGCACCCTGAAGGACATCAGAGGCATCTCGGTCTGCACCTTCCTAGCAGACAGGAAAGTCGCTGAACGCCAAGCCAATGCCGCAAAGCAACGACTGGCTAAAGAAGGCTACGCCGCGGACATCCAAGTCGTGAACGACCAGTCGAACCCGCTACAGAAGGGCAGCAGCCTCGCCCTCTGGGCAGAAACCGACAAGGGCGCGGTCTTGGGCGCGGACGCCATAGGCGAACTCAAGAAAACCGCCGAAGCAGTCGGCAGGGAAGCCGCGGAAAAGCTCCTCGCAGAACTCGCTGCAAAGCCGACGGTGGACACCTTCTTGGCAGACATGCTGATTCCGTACGCCGCCATGGCACGCGGCACCTCAACCTACCTAACCAGGCGCGTTTCAGGACACTTGGAGGCGAACACCTGGCTGGCTGAGAAACTGCTCAACGCACGATTCACCGTCACAGAGGTCAACAACCTCTTCAGGGTGGAGAAGGCAGGCTGAAACCATGCCCAGAGAATCCGTCTGTCTGAAAGTGGCGAAGGCTAATGGGGAAAAGACGCTGAAGTTAGCCGACCAGCTGCACATAACTGATAAAAACCTCACGATTCGCAAGGAGAACGAAGGTTTCCTCTGCATTCCGATAGTCCGCAGGCTATCAGAACAAGAGCTATCGCTCTTAAGAGAGTTGGCGCCCGAAGCCCAAACCTCCACCGCAGTCTTCCGCGAAAAAGAAAAAAAACCCAAAACGCTCCTCGACGTCCTCGAAACCCAACTGCCGCCGCACCTGCTGGCGAGCGTGCCCAAAGCCCTCGACGTCGTCGGCGACATAGCCATTGTAGAAATCCCAGCCGAACTCGAACCGCACCGAAACGCCGTAGGCGAAGCCATCCTGAAAGCCCACCGCAACGTGCGAACCGTACTGGCGAAGGCTGGCGCCGTCAGCGGAGTCTACCGCCTGCGTAACCTGGGGGTCATCGCTGGAGAACCCCGAACGGTCACGCTGCACAAAGAGAACGGCTGCAGCTACTACGTGGACGTAGCAAAAGCGTACTTCAGCCCCCGCCTGTCGCATGAACACGCACGGGTCGCCTCGCTCGTTCGGGACGGCGAAACCGTTGTGGACCTGTTCGCCGGAGTCGGCCCCTTCGCCGTCCTCATCGCCAAGACCCACCCGGACGCCCGCGTCTACGCCCTGGACATAAACGCCGACGCCGTGGAGCTTCTGGAGAAAAACATCAGGCTGAACCGCGTCGAGAACAGAGCTCAGCCAATTCTGGGCGACGCACGCCAAATCATCGCTGAAAGGCTCGCAGGCGTAGCGGACAGGGTTATCATGAACTTACCCGAGAAGGCAGCTGAATACGTCGATGTGGCTTGCTTGGCGCTGAAGCGCTCGGGAGGCGTGGTGCATTTCTACGGGTTTTTCCGTTCGCCCGATTCCCTTGATAACGCGCAGCAACGGTTCCGTGTAGCAGTCGCGAAGGCAGGCAGAAACATGGCTGAAATCACTTGCGCCAAAACCGTCCGCGAAACCGCACCCTTCGAGTACCAAGCCGTCTTAGACGCCGAAATCCGCTAGACCCGCACGACAAGTGTTACCACGACTTGCTGCCGTGGATTCTTCAGCTGCTCCACGAGCGCCCGAGAGAAGTCCCGTGCAGCCTTGTCAGCGTGCACAGCCAGCGTTCGGTCCGACACATAGTCGCTTTTCCTCACCACCATCTCTCGCGGATGCGACAACGAGAGGCTGGAAGAGCCTTCGGCGTGAGCCTCCTCCGACATTCCATCCGCCTCTATCCTGACGGTCAGGCGTGAGTGTGGCTGCCGCAATGCCTCCTTGAATTGTTTGCCTAAATCGAGCAAGCTCTTGTCACATGACACCACGAGGATGCAATCCCCGTCCCGCGAGACGTGATTGTCCTTCGTGAACTCAAACGTCGCGTGATGCGTAGCCAGTATGTTCTCGTGACCGCAACCGTGAATGGTTTCCGTCAGCTCAGTTCTGTGCAAGGCTATTCTGGAACCTCTATGGCGTCCACCTTGCCGTCGCCATCCAAGTCAAACCCCTGAATCACAGCCGCGAAATCGTCCCCCTCACGGTAGCCGCGTAGCGTCTTCCGCCAGAAGTTCGTTAAAGCTATGACGCAGGCTTTGGTGCCGACCGCCTTGTTCCCCGCCAGGACTATGATGCTTTTCGAGCGGTCCCAAGGGTTAGCAATCTTCGCCACAACCCCCGCCACATCAGCCGTGTAGACAGCGCGGGTCTTCTGGGAAACCAGCCCACCCAGCAGGAAACCCTGCTCGCTCGACTGCATGCTGAATCTGATGGGCAGGTATTCGTTCAGCTCCTGCGTTAGGAGGTTCGTCCCTGGTCCGCCCACGAGGATGAGGTTGTTCTTCTCCTCCTTCTCCGCCTTCACGTCCACGTCGAGCTTTATGGCGAACTCCTCGGGCATCTTCGCAAACTGCCCCAGGAAAAAAGTCAGATGCGCTGCGTAGTGCCCGTCCCGTGCGCTCGTCTTGAAAGGTCCATGCGGAGATGGACTGCCCACGACCACTTTGCCGCAGAACGCGCCGTTTCCGTCGACGAACTCCTTGAAGAAGCCCTGCACCTGCTTGCTCGCAGCCAAGACCGAAGGTCTCTCCATGACCTTGTAGCCGTCGGCGAACTCAATTCCGAAGGCAGGCGAAACCGTGCGGTAGAACTTTGCCATGGCGCCTTTCTTCTTCTCCTCACGCTCAACGAACACGGCGCCCGACTTGGCGAGCTTTCTGATGTGGTAGTAGACCTTCTGCTCATGAACGCCCATTCGCCTGGCAATCTCCAGCGGGTACATGGCCTCCTTGGAAAGCATCGCCAAGATTCTCCAGCTGAGACTGCTCAGAATCATCTTCAAGTTCTTGGGGTCGCGCATGACGGCGATTTCCTTGACTTTCTGCAGGGAGCCTTCTTCTTGCAGCAGGAGTTTCTTGTCCATGGTGGTCGCCGCGTATACATCTGTGGAACCATTATTAAAGATGTTTTCATAGTCTAACAAGAAGCCTGGGTGTGAACTCGGAGCAGAACCCTAGAATAGCACGTGCATCATTCTGTCTGGCGGAACTCTGAAGATGCTCAATCTCTCGGAAACACGAAGATGCCATATTGAACCAATGGGTTGCCGCCTAAGGACATGCGACAAGACTATGGAGGATTCTTCACACGTCATATTAGAATCGCATGACCTAGTGAAGCTCGACGCAGCCACATTTTCCAAAAAGTGAAGAATAGGTTGCAAGAGAAACTGTTTTTTTCTTCGATTCGGATATTCTGCCACGGATAGGAAGCCAAATTCTTCCCAAAATAAATCTGGAACCCTGCGAATTGTTCTCAGAATTTCGCAACTTGAGCGGGTCACTTCCGCAACATGAAGGCAAAAAAGAGGAAAGGGGAGGAGGGTTTGTCTCCGTTTCTATTTGCGTCTTCTGAGAACCACGGCTAATGCGGCGGCAACGACGATAATGACGACCACGACTGCGACAATGATGTACATCTCGGTCGGTGGAGGTTGCTCTGGCGGTGGAGGCAGCGAAGGCGACACAGACTGTGTTGGAGTTGGAGTGCTAGTCGTCGGCGGCGTCGTGGGCGGCGGCGAAGTTACTGGCGGCGGTGTGGGCGACGCAGCTGGGGCTGAGGTTACGCCGATGGCGCATGACGCGGTTGATGGACCGTAGCTGTCTGTTCCTGCGAAGTTGGCGTAGATTACGTATTCTCCTTCAGCTGGTGGAGCCCAGAGTTTGTGGAACAACCCAGTCGAGTCGCTTGTGACTGTGCCGAGGTCGTGAGCGACTCCTGCTTTGTCGATGGCTGTCAACTGAACTGGAATACCGTTCACATAGGGTTGGGCTCTGCTGCTCTGGACCATGTACTCCATCCATGGACCTTGGTCTGCGTCAGCGATGCATGCTGTACCCTTGAGCTTGGGATTCGGCGACTGGTCGAGCACGGTGCCCGTGATTTCTACGCTTCCGCCCTTGCTGACGACTGCTGGGGCTGCAGTGACTGATGTGGAGCTTGGACCTGGACCGATGCAGTATATCTGCATATCGTTCAGGTTGAGCCACGTGTAGTAGCCGTCTGCCACTGCCTGCATCTGCCAGCTACTGATGCCGTATACCTTCCACAGTTCTTTGCCGGTGAACGCGTCAACGCATCGGGTTGCTGCGCCGTGGTAGGCTGGAGCGTTGAGCGAGTGCTCTTCTTCTACCAAGTAGACTTTGTTGTTGGCGACTGCTGCCACTTGGGTTGGGTAAGCTCCATACGCCGTTGCAGTGGTTATGGTGCTGTTCTTGGGGTCGTTGGGGTCGTTGCCGTATGTGAAGTCAATCTTGCCCGTTTTCAAGTTGTACGCGTATAGGGTTCCGCCATGACCCGCTGAGTAGAGGTGTCCGTAGCCGACTGCGTATGGGTTGGTGAGTCCTGTGGTTCCGCCGTAGAAGTTCCAAGCATTCTCTTCTGGAGTTGGTCCCCACAGGAAGCTGCCGTCGAGGAGGCTGTAGCCGCTCCACTGCATGGTTTCCCTGAAGTATATCGTGTAGACCATGTCGTCTCCGCTTGCTGGTCCAACCATCACGGTGAGGTTACCCGGTGGCGCTGGGTACTTCTTGTCAAATAGCACGGTGCCGATTGGGGCGCGTGAAGCGTTGAGGTTTATCGCCCATATCTCGTATTCCGTTGGTGTGCCGAATACGCCGTAGGAAGTTTCAGCCGACCTTTGTAGACCTGAGCTTTCACCGAAGATGAGGTTGCCTGGGAATATGCGCATAACCCTCGGCAGGTTCGTGTACAAACCCGTTGCCGGATCGTAGGCTGCGGAGCCACTGAAGCCGCCGGGTGGCGAACCGATGGTCGTCTTAGTTGGGTACAGTGGTTGACTCAGCGTCACGTTCCAATCGTAGGATGCACTCATGTTGTAGTTGCTGTATCCAGGAATCCATTGGGTGATTCCGCCTGCAGCATCGTTTCCCGGCAACTTGGTGTTGTTCCATTGCCACAAGTAAGTGAACGGCACGTCACTGCCTGCGGCTGCGGTTGCAGGTCTGCCTATGTTGTACATCAGCCATTCGCCTTGGGGTCCATATGCCCTCGTGCCGCTTGGGATTCCTGTCAGGTTGAACAGCACACGACCAGTCTGGGGGTCGATTGCTGACCAGCCTGCAGCACTCACTGCAACGGTGTTGTTGGTCGTGGAAGCGATTGCTCCGAGGCTCTGTGTTCCGGGTGCGTAGGTGCCCTTCAAGATGGGTTCAACTGCTGCACCAGGGTTCACGAGTCCTCTGCCGAATATGTTCGCTCCGAATGCACCAATTGACCATAGATATATGCCGGTGGTTCCGTGTTGGTTGGGACCCTCGAAGTCGTAGAGCTGACCAATCGTAACGCTAGCTATGTCTTTGTTAATCCATTTTGTCTCTCCCGTGCGCAAGTCTACACATGCCAATCCGTTGCCTGTAGGGGCGTTGTTCAATGGAAGGCTGAAGTAAACGTTGCCGTACATTATGATTGGGTTGCTGAACTTCAGCTGATACTGTGTTCCAGAGTAGAAGCTCATTGTGTCACTGATTGCATTGTCGCCACCCACCATGCCTCCCCACGAAAGCGGGTACGTCCAGATGACGTGGGCGGTGCTGGGTGCCCAGCCGTAGGGCTGGAATTTCATGTAGGTTGCGCCGTACTCTTGTTGTCCCAGCCAGTTTGAAGCGATAGCCGTCCACTGCTGGTTGTTCTCGTTAATTGGGCGAGTCCAGTAGCTTCTCGGGAACGGAGCTTCCTCAAAGAAGGTAACCGGGTTCGCCTGCACGGTGAACGTGGTGGATGTGCTGCTGGGTAGGTAGGTGTCGTTGATGTAGACGCTGTCACTGCCAAGGCGGCCGTTTACGGGATTTGCCTGTTTCAGAACTTGTCCTGGAAAGTTGAGATCAACTTTGTACTGCCCGACGACGTCAGGCGAGTAGAGTTGGTATCCCGAGCCGACTGGGTCAGACATCAAGCCTGTTCTCTTCGTTGACGTCCCATCTGGCTTTGTGATAGTCATTTCCACGTTTTGCCACCTGTCACCCGTGTTGCCTGCGGCTGTTGGTGGTGGGATGTTTAGCCACCAGATCAGGACGATATCTTGACCTACTCCGACGGGGTTCGGTGCTGCACTCAAGTACGCATGGGTTGGAATTTGCCATGGGGGAGTATGCGCGGTAGCCGCCGGGAGAAAGGTTGCGGTAGCAGCTATTGCCAAAACAAGTACGATTGCGATGGTGCAAAGAGTCTTTTTATTTCCGCTAGGTACGCCTCTTAAAACTGCAAATCTTTTTCCCATTTCTACTTCTCCTTGTTCCGTAAATGTCAAAAAGGTTGCAGAACGCATTTAAGTTTTGCGTAAATAGCCGTCCCGCAGGCCTCATTTTGGCGTTCGCGTTTCGATTCATGTGCAAGGGAGTTTGCATTAAACCGCGTAGGATTTGAGTTGACGACTGAAGACTATGTTTGTACACAATTGGGTTGTAGCATGATGCTAAATGTTGAGAACCTTGATTTGGACTACAAATCGTCTCACTTGGTTACTTCTTCAACGGTGTTGAACATAATCAGGCTTTCCGAATTTGTGAAACCTAAGCCCGTGCATTGTGCACTTGCCGCAAGACAGATAAGAAGGAAAACCCGTAGTTTCAGTAGTCAGATTTTTCGAGGGTCCTAACCATGGCAAAGTACAGGTGCACTGTGTGCAACTACGTTTATGACGAAGCCAAAGAGGGAAAGAAATTCAGCGACCTCCCGCAGGAGTGGGTTTGCCCAGTCTGCGGCGCACCCAGAAGCGTGTTCGTTCTGCTGGCAGAGAAAGCGGAAGAAGCCAAGAAAGCGGGACGTACAGTCTCTGACGTTCTTGTTGACCAGCTTGCGGAGTGGGGCGTAACCTACGTGTTCGGCGTACCCGGTACCTCAACCCTCGGCGTCGTCGATGCGGTCAGGAAGAGCAACCGAGTCAAGTACATCCAGGTCAGGCACGAGGAAGTCGCCGCGTTCATGGCGTCCGCCTACGGCAAACTCACAGGACACGTAGCCGCTTGCCTGACCGTGTCAGGTCCGGGCACGACTAACCTCGCTACGGGTTTGTACGATGCTCAACTGGACGGCGCTCCTGTCCTAGTGCTTTCAGGCATGGTTGCCCGCCAGTTCATCGGACCCGGGAGCATCCAAGAAATCGACCAGTACAGCTTTTTCGAGCCGGTCTGTGTCTTCAACAAGGTCCTCATGACCGAAGACCAGACGACTATGCTGGCGACGCTGGCAGTGAAGACGGCGCTGCTGGACCGAGGCGTCAGCAACATCGGTATCCCGAACGACGTGCAGAAGCTGCCTTACGACGCGCCCATTCAGCCTTTCGAGGGGCGAATGCCCAGCCTCGCCTTCGGGGCTGAAGAATCTCAGATTGAGAAGGCTGCTCGCGTCGTGGACCAAGCGCAGCGTCCGGTCATAGTTGCGGGCGTGGGCGCCATGGGTCAGGGAACCAAGCTGCTTGACTTGGCGACGAAAATCAGCGCGCCCATAGCCACAACCTTCAGGGCGAAAGGCGTCGTCGACGAAGACCATCCAATGTGCGCGGGCATCCACGGAGGACTAGGCTCTACGGCTTCCGCTGAACTCGTTGCCAAAGCCGACTTGCTCATAGTTGTGGGCTCCAGCTTCAGCGACATGACGCAGCTACCCCAGAAGCGGACAGTGCAGATTGAGTTGAACATGAAGAACATCGCTAGACGGTTCCCAGTCGATGTAGGCTTGGTGGGCAACAGCGCAGTACTGTTGCCGAAGCTCACCGCCAAAGTTGCCGAGAAGCAGAATCCAGCTTACCTGAACGAAATTTCACGCCTGAAGGAAAACTGGGTGAAGCAACTGCAGCGCGAAGCCGACCCGACGATGAAACCCATCAGACCACCGTACATCATGAAGGTGCTGAACGACAAAACCTCGCCCGACGCCGTTTTCTCGCTAGACGTGGGCGAGAACCAGTGGTGGTTCGGCAGAAACTTCCGCATGAAACGCAGCCAGAAGCTCGTGATGAGTGGTCTACTTGGGTCCATGGGCTTCGGACTCCCCGGCGCCTTGGCAGCAGCGCTCGCTTATCCTGACAGGCAAGTGGTCTGCGTTTCGGGCGACGGTGGGTTCACGATGGTCATGGGCGACTTCCTCACCGCGTTGAAGTACAGGCTGCCCGTGAAAGTCTTCATTCTCAACAACAAGCACCTGGGGATGATTATGCAGGAGCAGAAGGTCGAGGGCTACGTAAGCTCGCAAACGGAGCTGTTTGACCTCAACTTCGCCGACTACGCTGAGCACTCGGGTGGCATGGGCATAAAGGTGACCGAACCCGCGCAGTTGGAGGCGGCAGTGGACAGCGCGCTTGCATCGAACAAACCCACGGTGGTGGACATAGACACGGACCCCAGACGGTTCCCGTAGCTGTTCGGCAGAACACGTTGGAAGACCTCAAGAGCCAAAATCGATATAGTACCTTGCCACCGTGTCGTTTGAAGAGCGGAACCTCAGCGCATCAGTCCAGTACGGCTTACCAACCTCTAACGTGACGAACTCGTCTGTCTGTGGCTCCACGAAAACCACACCTCGGTCCGTGCAGTTGAAGCAGTTCAGCTCGTGGCTGTTGCCGTCCTGGAAGTAAATGAAGACGTAGCCGCAGTTGAGTCCAGCTTTCGCCGCGTTCTCCCGGAAACTGTAGGCGAAGTTGACGCAAGTGTAGACGCCTTCGACGTAGGTGTGCTGGTTGGTTCCGTCCGACTTCACGAATTGCAACGCCTCCTCGTAGGTGGGGTTTCGGAGGCTTGCAGCGCTCACGAACGTGGCGGCGACTGTAGCTGCAAGAAGTAGGACTAAGAGCAGGCTTCCATATTTTCGCGATGATTCCGCGAGGCGGCGTATGCCGCGCCAGAATTTGCCTCCTTGCTCGACAGTCGAGATTGACAATGTGTGCACCCTCAGCCTCAAGTGCTTCTCTAAGAAAGGCTCAAGCCGATTCTCCCGCCGTTGCATGAAGGAGATGTTTCTTCTCTGCAATAGGAAACGGAGCAGAACCAGGACGGCGAAGGCGGTGCAGTAGAACCGCACCATCCAGCCCGTGAACAGCAAAGTCAAGATGCCAATGCCGTAGAACGGGGTGAGCACGAGGACCCAGAGCAACTCGAGCAGGTCCCGCACCTCCACGAGCACGAGGGCGAAGGGCGAGAGAAAAACCAAGAAGGCCACGAACCACCAGCGATGGCGCGTGTATAGGAACTTGAGGAACTTGAAGAGCGCGAAGTATACTATGGCTACGGTGAGCAGAACAGGGATGTAGACTGCCCACGGAATCACACTTTCTCACTTCTCTGGGCAAGGTTCCGGTGCTTGTTCTCCCTTAAGGTATCTGCTCACAAGTGGCTTTTAGACTTTCCGAGCAGCATCGTTTCGCAAACGATAAAAGCAGTCGCCGCCGATATCGTCACGTCGCTTATGGGCTGAACCCAGAATGAAACAGCAGCCAACGTCCCGAGCCAGAGTCTGGTGGCAAGCCTTCCGCTATCACTTCGTCCCGCCCAGCATTTTCCCTGCCGTCTTGGGGGGCTTGGTCAGCTGGGCAAGCGGCACGTTTTACCCGTGGTACTTCCTGCTCGTTCTCACAGCAATCGTCGTCAACCACGTTGGGTTGAATATGACGGATGACTACTTCGACTACAAGCACTCCGTTGACCAGTTGAAGCCGGGCGAGAAGAACCCGTACACGGGCGGAAGCGGCACCCTCAGCAGCGGAGTCATCAAGCCAGCCGACATGTTTAGGGCTTTCACCTTCTGCTACCTCGTCACTGTCGCCGCGGGACTCTATCTGGCGTGGGTCAGGGGATTGCCCGTGCTGTTTTTCGGGCTGGTCGGCGTTTTCTGCGCCGTCTTCTACACGGCTCCGCCCATACGACTGGCACATCATGGGCTGGGTGAATTGGCTTTGCTCGTGAACTTCGGTTCAATCATCGGACTAGGCGCCTACTATGTGCAAGCGCAGACGGTGACGCTGGAGGCGTTTCTGGCGACGCTGCCACTGGGCATCATGATGTTCAGCATGATAGTCATAAACGAGGTACCAGACGTGGAAGAGGACCGCAGAGCGGGAAAACTCACCTTGGTGGCAAGGTTCGGCAAGAAGGCTGGCATTAGGCTTTACGTAGCAAGCTGGATAGCCACGTACGGGGTAGTCGTTGCAGCGATTGCGCTCCAGATGATTCCTGTTTCAGCGCTAGCCGCCTTTCTTGCCCTTCCCTGGGTTTATAGGTCAATCAAGACACTGCGAGCACACTACGAAGAGCCAATGCGGCTGGCGCCCGCAAACCTCGACATGATAAAAGCCCACGGCATCGCCTGCCTCGGACTCATCGCGGGTTACGCCGTCCACGGATTCTTAAAGGGTGCCGACGCTTGGCAGCTGGTTTTCATCCTGTCGTCGCTTACTATTGCCTACGCGCCCGTAGCGTGGATGCTGACCAGGACGAAACGCGGCTAAGAGGCTGCGGGTTTTGTTCCAGCCGCCAATACCACGTAAACGCTCGTGCCCAGAAACGTCTTCACACCCGTCATGGAAGAATGCACATCCGCAAGCCCAGCCGCCTCAAAGAGGAATTCCATCTCAGCTCTGGACGGCGTGTAAAAGAATCTGTGCAGCGCCACTCTCCTGAACCAGTTGTACTCTGGACCGCCGACGACGACCTTGCCGTTTGCCTTCGCCACTCTCGCCATCTCGCTCAGCGCCTTCTCGGGGTCTGGGAAGTACTCTACAGCGCCTACGGAGACGACTGCGTCGAAAGTGGCGTCTTGGAAAGGCAGGTTTTCTGCATCACCCCTGGAGAGACTCGTCCGCACCCGTTCTGGCTTGAGCTTCTGTGCGGCGCGATGCAGCTGTCGCGGGTTCATGTCCAGCCCAATCACCTCGCAGGCGTCGCTTCCATCCAAGATGCCGACCGTGGTGTAGCCTGTTCCGCAGCCAACGTCAAGCACTCTGAGGTGGGCGCTGTGGCTGAAGAGGCTGACGGCTTCGGCGCGCATGGAGTCCGTGTATAGATGCGGGTTGAGGATGTCGTACGCGGCAGAGAACACTCTGTAGAAGTTGAGCGCTCTGAGTTTGTCCGCCAAGAAAGCGGTCGGCTTCTTGACTTTAGACTTCGGACTCTCCTGTCTGCCCTTCGCCCAGACATAGCAGAAAGCCAACGCACTCATCAAACCAGTAAGCAGACTCGCCAGCACAAACAGCGCCGAATTCGCCAGTTCATTCTGGGGCTTCGCTTTCAAGCGCTAACCACAACCTGTCCCCACATGCCAAGCTGCAGGTGACCGGGAACTTGGCAGATGTAGAAGAACTCTCCAGCCTCGGTCACGGTGAAAAGAACCTTGCCCGTCTGCCCACTCAGCAACGGATTATCGCCAGTTCCGACCTGTGCACCGAACAGCACGGGCGCCGACGACTCGTTTGCGCTCACCATCGCCCAGTTGTGAGGCAACTGTCCCGCAACGACCAGCGTGAAGTCGACGACGTCGCCTACCTTGAAAGTGAGTGTTGGACCGGGCGAAGTAATCGCGCTTGCGCTCTCGCCGAATCCGAACGTGCCCATCGAAACCTCCCCCGCATACAACGTAACGGTCACGTTGGGTGTTGGACCCGTGCCGAAGCCTGAGAAAACCGCAGTTGCCAACAGCATCAGCGCTGCCAGCGCTGCGAACCCCGCGGTGAGCCACGAACGGCTGAGCTCCTTGGGCATCTCCTTGTAATATAGGTACACGAGCATGGCGAAAGCCACGAATTCAGCGCTTACGAGGAAGCCGAAGACCCTCTGCTGAGTCCACAGGTCGACCAGCCACAGGAGCACAGCGACGACGACCATGAAAACGAGAAGAAAAGAGGCGACCAAACCCGAGCCCCTGAGGCGCCGACTCATCTGCCGTGCGCCTCCGCTTCATACGCTAAGACGAACCTGCGCAGCATAGCGCACATGAAGTACATGGAGACTCCGAAAGCAGCAGCAACGCCAACGAACGCCGGCATGCTTGTTGTCAGGTTCGGGAGCATGTTCACGAGCCACGACAATGTCACAGAAGAAACAGCCAACAGAACTACGAAGACCGCGGTGAACCGTGTGAAGAGACTCTGCCCGACCATTCTCAGCGACTTCGCCAGTCCTTTCTTATTTAGCCTTGCATTCTTAACCGGGGCGCTTGGCTGACTCTTCGGCGGTTCGGGACCAAGCGGCGGACTCTGATGCAAAGGAGCGGCGACGGCTGTTTTCATTCTGCCTCTTCGGACCTTGTACGCAATCCACACAACAGCAGCGGTTGCAAGAGCGGACCCGCCCAAGACAAGGACAGCCTGATAGCTGGGAATCGTCTGCCCCGGCGTCAGGTACCCCCAAACAGTCAGCGCCACCAATTCAACAACCAAAATGGCGCCCGCAGTCGCGAACAGGGGCCTCTGGCCGAGGTCTCGCCGCCGGCTCCGGTCGTAGAAGGGCAGCAGGAACAGAAGCGCCAGAACCACCGCCACTGCGACTATGGCATACACGCCGTTTGGACCCTCGAACGCTTCGATTTTCAGAATCTGGTAAACCCACAGCAGATACCAGTCAGGCTGAACCACATAGTTCCCCGCTGTCGCCGGAGAAAAGGCAGGCGGAAGAGAAAGGGGCGCAAACGACGCCGCAGCAAGAAGGATGGCGACGTAGGCGCTGACGAGCATGACGCCGAACAGAAAGACCTTGGGAAACCACCGATAGTACTTGCCGCCCGTGACCTTGGGTTTTCCGTAAGCCGACACGTAGGCAGGACCATGGACCTCGTACATGTATATCTTCAAACCCAGAAAAGCAATAAGCGCCAGCGGAAGCATAACCGTGTGCACGTGCAGAAAATTGTTAAGCATGGCCGAGTCGCTGCCTGTGCCCACGAGGAAAAACTTCGCCAAGTCCGCAAACCCAGTGGGCAGGAAACTCACGAAGCCAATCGCCACATCTGTAGCTGACTTCGAAATCACCGTCCAAGGCAGCAGGTAGCCGGTCACGCCGAAACTGACGACCACGCCTGCCAGCACAAACCCCGCCAGCCACATGAGGTCTCGGTTGCCCTTGTGCGCGCTGCCGAAAAAGTTCCGCACCAGATGCAGAAAGGTCAGCAGAATCATGGCGTACGCCGTGTACAAATGCATCGTCTCAACGAGCTGTCCGAGCGGCACCGAGTTGATAATGAACATCGTCGACGAATATGCCTCAGCAGGCGTAGGCACGTAGTAGAGCAGCATAAACATCCCAGTCATCGCCTGGAGCGCGAAAGTCACCGCCAGCAAGGCGCCCAACCAGTAAATGGGGTTCAGCGTGAAGTCTGGGATGGGTTTCAGCGGCGTCTTGGCGAAGCCAAACTTTACGTCGAACCAGTCAACGATTCGGTCATACACTGTCTTCTTGCTCATTCACGTTCACCTACGTGACCACATCTCCGCCTTGGAGGTCATACTGCAGCACCAAAGCTGGGTCCGCGGTTCCGAGGGGACCGTGCCCAAAAATCGTCGGTGGACCCATCGCAATCGCGCTGATACTACCCGTTGAGGCATCGAACTCAAGCTTAACCTGAGGCAAAGGTCTCGGAGATGGGCCGCCAACGACTTTGGCGCCGTGGACGAAATCGAACCGGGACCCATGACAGCAACAATAGCCCAATGAGAACGGCGCCTTGAAAGCAGGATTGCACGGCGGCGACTCGCCTGGCGGGGTGAAGCCGTAGAAGCAGCCAAGATGCTGGCATATTGCGCTGAAAGCTACGATGTCGCCGTCCGGTCCGACGCCTCCGTCCGCGGCCACGCCGAGCTTGACGAGAAAGTTGGGCGTGTTGGTGAGCGGGTAGTTGAAGGTCACTGGGGTCAGGGGCATGAGTTGATTTAGGTTTGCGACCGTGATTTTCGGCCAGGAGAGCTGAGTAGTCGGTTTCGGGATGAAGGTTAGAATTTTTGCGGTGCTCGCGACAGCAGCTATCGTTGCGGCTCCGCCTGCGGCGGCGAGGAGTTTGAGGAAGTCGCGTCTTTCCATGCTCGGTGACTGAACGGGTTGGGCGGTGGGTTTCTGTGCAAACTCTGTGGGCGCTGGAGCCAGGGCAATCGGCGCAACTTCAGCTAGTTCTCCGACCGTCGGAAACCGCAGGATGGTTTCCTCGCCATGGGGAGCGCCTTTTATAGTTTCTGTGAGGTTCTCGCTGCGGGTGTGCATGCCCATGTGTCTGCCCTGCAGCCAGAGTCGGCTGGTTGACAGGTCGTAGACTCTGCCCTTGTACACCACATACAACGGGCGTCCGTCCAGCCCGTCGAACTGTTGCAAGTCTGTGAGGGTAAATCTTCTGGTTTTTGTTGCTCCATCTTTGGTTGCGCTCATAAACTCTCCTCGCTCGCTAGAAGCTGTGCAAAACTGCTGATACATTCTTTGATGCGGACTGAAAATAAAGCTTTTGGAGCGAACCCTCAACCGAAGTTGCTTTCGTTTCCCCACCGGGAGGCACGGGGTCATCTGGGTTTCAGCGATTCAGCCATTTGGGCAAGGTATGTCTTGTAAACGCTGTCCCGCAGCGGAGCGATGCTGGTGGCTGCTCGGTCCAGAAACAAACTTATCTTTTGGTCGCAGTAGCTCAGAGAGTGGGTGTTCTCGAGAGCGACCTCCAACTCGGTCAGCAGCAGCCTCTCTCGTGATCCGCTTCTACGGTGAGCCGACGCCACGTTTTGGATGAGGGCTTTGACTTTGTCATCTGAGTTTTCGTACAGGTGAATTATCGGAAGCGTTGCTCTGAACTCTCGGAGGTCCGACGGCAAATCTCCCCTACCCAGAGAGGCGACGTCTGATGCGTCGTCTTTTATCTGATATGCAACGCCGTAGTTTTCCCCAAAACTCATCAAGCAACCTACCTCGGAGGGTAGCCCGCCGCCTGCGATGGCTCCGCACTGCGCCGCAGCCTTGAAGAGGGAAGCAGATTTCTTCCGAATCTTCTCCGTGTAGCTCTCTTCGGATAGCTCGTCACATGTGGTTTCAACGTCCATGTATTCGCCGTCCGACAGCATCAGACAAGTATCTGCCATGACGGTGACGATTTCCCTTCCGTATTCGCTCGCCAAGCTGAGGGAGAGAGAAGCCAGCGCGTCGCCGACGAGAATTGCATCTTTGACGCCCCATTTTGCCTGGACTGACAGGGCGTCTCTTCTGAACGTGTCTTTGTCCAGAATGTCGTCGTGCACCAAGGTTGCGGCGTGCAGCAGTTCTATGGCTAAACAGAGTCTCTGAAGAGAGTGCATTGTTCCGCCGACGCTCTGCCCGCTGAGCATCGCCAGGTCTGACCTGAGCCGCTTGCCCTTGGTCTGGAGAACATAAGCGAGTTTCTCGTTCATCCCGAGTTTGCCGATTCTTGGCATGAGCGCCTGAAGCTCGGTGTCCACGGCTCTTCTGACGGTTTCGAAGTACGCCAGGTACACTTTTTCAGCGTGAAGGGCTTCGACGTCTTTCGTCGTCATCAGGGTAACCTTCAAGGAACTCGGCAGTATCAGTGTCATGTTGAACGCATTATAAGTCTTTCCAAAACCCAAGACCATGCTGGAACGCAGCGCGAGTCAAAGAGCGTAAACCACATGTTTCCATAAGTCTTTAATCTTCAACCTTGTTTCTTGTAGGTGGGGCTCGTAGCCTAGCACGGATTAAGGTGTCGGCCTTCGGAGCCGGAGATCGTGGGTT
>JBHGBG010000012.1:0-48629 GCA_041946875.1 Bathyarchaeia archaeon | reverse complement strand
GACGACATGCGTGCGGGTGATACCCAACGGCGTTCCCAAGTCAGAGATCGCGAAATCCCCGAGCATTAAAGTGAGACGCGGAAAACCGAGAATCGGTTTCATAGGCACAATCGCGTCGTGGGTTGATATCGGACTCGTTTTCACTGTAGCCGAGAAAATGCCCGACTGTGAGTTTGTCCTCGCTGGGGACGGGCCGAACTACCGCTTCTGGAGGCAGAATCCTCCAACGAACGTGTGTTTCGTCGGCAGGGTGCCTATGGCGAAGAGGGGTGAATTTGTTTCCTCGTTGGATGTTGGGTTGATTCCTTTCAAGCGGGTGTCTCTTGCTGATTCCGCTTATCCCTTGAAGTTGCTCGAGTATTTCGCGAGGGGGGTTCCGGTTGTGAGTTCTCCGCTTGTTGAGACAAAGAGAATCGCTGACGGGCTCGCCTACTTCGCTGACGGCGTGGACGCATGGACGGCACAGATAAACAAGGCTCTGACCGATTCCTTCGCTCGCAGGTTGTCCTACATCGATTTCGCTAGAAAACACACCTGGGAAAACACAGCCCGTACATTGCTAGAAATCATAGCCGAGAAATCAACGGTACGCGCAGTCTGTACATGTTGACTCATACGGAGCAGATGTCGATGCAGTTAGGCCGCACACAAGCACGGCAGCTGAAGAGTAAGCAAGAATGAACTATAGAGGCTTTCTGGGAAAGTTAAGCAGTGCTCCGGCTATTCTGCTAGCTGGGATTCTTACTTCCGCCACCTTCTTGAGAGTCTGGCTGCTTGACAGTTGGCTACCTATGTTTGTGGATGAAGCTTCGTTACTTGTGCCCAGTTTCTCATTCAAAGTCACCAACTCATTATTCTCAGTAGCTGCTTGGCAGCGTGGCGGCGTTTATCAACTCTATTCACTTGCGTTTTATTTCTCTGAAAAACCAGATGTTGTTTTGATCGTCGCCAGATTACTCTATGCTGCGTTGCCTGGAATCGCCGCAGTTCTGGTTTCCTATTTTGTGTTCAAAGAATTTTATGGCAAATCTGTTGCTTTGCTTTCCGCCTTCTTTATGTCAATTAACGCCTTTCACATTTTGTATTCCAGAATTGCAGTGCTATACAGTTACTCACTCTTCATGTACATGCTAATCTTCTACTTCTTTTCAAAGGGATTAAGAACAGGCAGAAAATTGTTCTTTCTACCTGCCCTGATGCTTCTGCTGCTGGCTATACAAATCAGTATGCCTACTATCGAATTCTGCATCTTTCTGCTATTAGCATTCTCTATTATGCATTTCTTCCAACATCGTCGTGAGATGAAATTCTTCAGTCTGAAAGTGTTAAAATCTCGATCAGTGCTGGTTCTTCTGATTCTTTCTGCAGCAGCCTTGGTTTTCTTCTCTCTGATTGGAACAATCCCATTTTTCTTGGGAACAATAGGTAACTTGCCTCCGCCTGAAACAGGTTTTGACAAGATGTTTGGATTTGGCAGCTTTGCGAATCTTTCCTACAGCATTGTTCACATTGCTGACTACATGATTAGAATGAATACGCTTCCAATCGTGTTGCTTGCCGTGGCTGGACTAGCCTACAGCGTCTACAAGAAAGATGTACTAGTATTATCATGGTCACTTTCACTTGTCCCTGGATTCATCTATGGCTACTATTCGAGAAGAGTTCTGTTTTCCGTGCCCTTGATCATGTTACTATCTTCGATAACAATTCTCGCAATATGGCACAAGATTCCCAAGGTGGCAATTGGCTTAAAAGAAGCTTTCAAGATCAAGGCAAACTCGGGACGTTTGTTGAAAGGAGTGGGAGTCGCATTTGTAGTGGTTCTGTCATTGACTGCATTCTTTGAATCGTTCACCTACGTTTCAGATTTGCCTTACTCTAACGCGCCAAGTATTGAAAAGGAAATTTATGTATCCAGGTACACATCAGGATATGGCGTCAAGGAAACTGTTGACTACATTAAGTCTATTTCTGACAACGGACTGATAATTACAGACACGCCGTTACTGTTTCGTTACTATTTTCTGAATTACGCCAATAGCTACGAAGTAGTAGACTTAGGTACAGTAGAAATGTCGAGGAACAGCCTGCTTAACTTGCTTCAGCGTAGTGAAAAGCCAGTTTTCTTCAGTATTCGGTGGTGGAATTGGGTGAACGACTTTTTCAGCAATTTGACTCGTGATGAACCTGGCTACCCGCTTAGTCTCATCAAAACGTTTGAAATACCAGCATCAACTATCGATAACACAACATCAGTATACGCAACGGGTAATCATTCGGTATGGTCAACAAGCGATGCTTCGTTCAATAATCCCACGGAGTGGGAATTCAACACCTCCAAAGTCTGGAGGAAGTTTGTTCTCGGGTGGCCTGAGCATATGTCGATGTATTATCAAGCGCGAGCCTATGACGGTTCCTTGCAGATGGTGATTAAAGGAAACAGCAGCTGGGCATGGACATCCATGGGAATAATGCAAGAAAATCCGCACTATTCTGACGGAAATCTTACATACAATCCAATAGTCAACATTGAAGTCAATCTGGAGGAACAAGCTCCTGGCTCATATCTGCGTTTTCAGCTAGATCTAAGCAGCAACCAAGAGTACAGGAATATGGTATATGTCAATTCGTACTTGAATTATAACTTTCCCAGTAACGTTTTCAAGAACAGCAGTAGTACAGTGTACTTCATCAGAAAGATGCCTCTCAACACTTGGACTACGGTAAGTATCGACGTGAAGAAAGACTACGACAGCTATTTCTCAGATGGCAACTACGGGTACGGTTTGTCGCTGGTCAAGATTGGTGCGTCAGCCTGTAACGGCACTTTGAATTCTCATATCAGAAATGCAGAGATTAAGTACAATTGCAGTCCATGGTCCTTGGCAATACAATAGTCAGACTTCTCAGCAATGATCAAGAAACTGCGACGAACGAACTATTCCCAAGAGTTTCCATAATCGTGGTTAACTTCAAAAACCTCTGCGAAACCCTTCGATGTCTCGATGCTCTCCACACAAGAATGCCCGCATGCAAAGACAAATGCCAATTAATCGTTGTGGACAATGGATCAAACGATGGTTCAGATACTCAACTAAGACTGCACTATCGTGACGTCACCGTTCTTTCTTCTAGCCACAATCTTGGTTTCGCCGGCGCCAACAACAGAGGCATAAGGTACGCCCTTGACAACGGCGCTGACTACGTTTTCCTATTGAACAACGACGCATTCGTAGATCGAAACACGATTAAATGTCTCCTTGAAGTCTTTGACGCGGACCCGACAGTGGGCATCGTAGGAGCCACCGTTCTCGACTACGGCAACCCACGATTCATCGACAACATGGGCGCAAGCATAGACTACTTCACAGGCAACAGCAAATTCATCGCCAACGGCGAACCTTACCGAGAAGACCTGGAAGACATCGACGTTGACTACGCTTGCGGCGCCGCGATGATGATAAAGCGTGAAGTCATCGACAAAATTGGGCTGCTGCCAGAACACTATTTCCTCTACGGCGAAGAAAAAGACTACTGCGTACACGCCAAAAAGAGTGGCTACAGAGTAGTCGTCGCCGCAAAAGCCAGAGTAATACACAAGACGTCCTCTACAGTGAAGAATTATCTAGGCCTGAAGAACTACTACTTCCACCGGAACCGCCTGATATTTCTGAGACTCCACGCCAGACCGGACCAGTACATCTTCGCCATAGCTCACTCGCTCTTGGTTACGTTGCCTTTCTACCTGGTCAAATACATTCTGCAAGGTCACTCAAGGCCACGCGAAAGCCTGACCGAACTGGTCAATTTTGTCTCAGGAGTATTCGACGGCGTACGTTTCAAGACGGGCTACACGAAAGAATTGGTCGGCACAAGACGCGGTCCCGACAGGAAAAGCCCGAACAGGAAAACGCAGTCAAGCGGAGGCATGCAGAAAATCCGCGTAGTGGCTCGAATAACGAGAAGGCCCGTTCAGGTTATGCTGCTCGTGAGGAACTGGGTACGCTTCCTCATGGACTACTCTGGCCTGGCGGGAAAAGGAGAAGTCACATACTTCCTGAGGAACGGCCTCAAGTTCCTAGCGAGAACCAACTCCAAAGACAAAGCAGTCATCCTTGAAATCTTTGCAGACAGAAGTTACACCCCGCCCGGGTTCGAAATCCACGAGAACGACCTGATAGTGGACGTGGGCGCTCACATAGGGTCGTTTTCTATATTCGCCGCCAACGCCGCCAAACACGGGAGAGTCTACGCGCTTGAGCCGGTTCCCGACAACTTTCTGATGCTTCAAAGAAACATACAGCTCAATGGAATTAGCAACATAGTTCCCGTGCAGAAAGCCATGGCCCAGTCCAGCGGCGAACGCGAGATATTTGTCCAGCTAGGCGACACGACAATGCACTCTTTCTATAACTCCCGAGGCGAGGCGAGAAAGACTCTCGTTAAAACGACAACTCTGGCTGACTTTCTGCGCGATTACTCAATCGACAGGATTGACTTGCTCAAAATGGACTGCGAGGGGTCAGAAATTGAAATCCTCATGGGATGCCCAGACGACGTGCTGGCAAGAGTGAAAAGAATCAGCATGGAAAGTCATCCCCTAAACGGGACTTACAGCGGCGTCTCGATGAAGGATCACTTGGAACAAAAAGGGTTCACAGTTACCTCGAACCCGAGCATGGGCACAATCTACGCCTACCGGCGGGAAAACCTTCGCCAACAAGGGTGCCCAAGAAAACTGCCTTTGCCACCACGACAAGACTCGCAGTTTGCAAATCAGAGTAATTAGAAGAAAGAGGAAAAGAACATGAAAAACACCAAATTATGGAAAAAAGCCGATGCCTCCATTCTGGAGCACGAAACCGATTTCTTAGAGAACCCTGTCCAAAGCAAACCCGACTCCGAGGCCTTCGACGTCCGGTACGGGCAACAAGAAAGCCTGCGAAATGTACTTGTTGAGAGAATTCGAAGCGGTAAAATAGGCATAAGCGTTTTCGGCGCAGGCTACGTTGGTTTGCCCACCGCCGCATTGCTCGCAGATGCAGGCTTTACGGTCAGTGCCGTCGACATTAAGCCTTCCACGGTTGAAAGCATCGCGCGCGGCAGAAGCTCGATCAACGAACCAGGGTTGGCTGAAATGATTTCTCGTAACGTCAAACGTGGAAGATTGAATGCTGAACTACTCCCAAACGCCACTCTCAACGCCAAGGACGTCATAATCATCACTGTCCAGACTCCCATAACCAAGGATAACAGACCCGACTTGTCCTTCCTGATGAGAGCTGCAGAAGCAATAGGTCCTGCTCTAAGAAAAGGCATGCTCGTCGCAGTGTGCAGCACAGTGCCTCCTGGAACGCTGCGGAAAAAAGTGAAGCCTCTCTTGGAATCATTGAGTGATTTAAAGGCAGACAGCGAATTCTACCTGGCCTACGTGCCCGAGAGGCTCGCTCCAGGCAAAACCCTCACAGAATTTGTCGAGAGCCCGAGACTCGTAGGGGGCATTGGTCCGAACAGCACAAAAGTGGCTGCTGAACTCTTCAGAAAAGTATGCCACAACGTGGTGGAAACTGACGCCACGACGGCTGAGATTTCGAAAACGGCAGAAAACACGTTCAGAGACATCAACATCGCGTTTGCGAATCAACTGGCCCTCATCTGTGAGCAACACGGCGCGGACATAGCCGAAGTCATCGCCGCCGCCAACACCCATCCGCGAGTCAAAATCCACGTCCCTGGACCAGGCGTGGGCGGACCTTGCCTCACAAAAGACCCGTACCTGCTGATTCACGAGGCAAAAACCGAAGGCAAAGACGTAGTGACTGCCGCGAGAGAAGTCAACTGCAGCATGCCACATCATGTGGTCTGCATGATTTTGCGCGGACTGAAGCATGCGGGAAAAAGCGTCGAAAATAGCCGAGTAGCCGTGTTGGGAGCAGCATACAAAGCCAACGTTGACGACGCCCGTGCCAGTCCAGCGGAACCGATAGTAAAAGAGCTAGTTGGAATGCATGCCGACGTGGTGGTTTTTGATCCGCATTGCACCGCGACCTTCGGAGCGAAAGAAGCTCCATCCTTGTCTGAGGCAGTGGCAGGTTCCGACTGCATGGCTATATTGACGGATCACGCTGAATTCGCAAACCTGCCGCTGCAGAAGATAGGAAAACTGATGAATCGCGACCCCATAGTCGTCGACGGAAAGAGAATGGTCGACCCGAAGAAAGCAGAGGCAACCGGGTTTGTCTATTACGGCATAGGCTACGGCAAGCACAGGTTCGCTCGCTCGGATGAGCCCGTTGCGTTGCAAAGCGCTTCCTTCTACCTGACCGAAACCCCATCAGCGCTCACGCAGCATGTCAGTTCCAAAACATCACCGTAGTGTGACGTCAGGAAAAAAGTAGTCAATTCCACGCGGGCCAACCGTAGTCCGGGCGGTAGTCCTCGGTCGTGTTGCCGCCGCTACGGTTGCTGGTATGAGACAAACCAGTATATCGTTCGGTCTCCGCTGATGGGAATTCCGTCCTTCGTGTAGATTGTCAGGTGAGTCCCATTCACGGCTGTGTACAGGCTTGCCGTGTCTGCGGAGGAACCTGTGACAGTAACACACAGCGGGGTCCAGTAGCAGTTGTGCGTTACCGAGACTTGGCTTGTGCCTTTAAGCATAGTTGCTGAGCCTCCGAACCTGAAGTATTTCGTTACGCCGTTTGCGATTATGGTGCTGCCCGACCAGTCAGTCAAGACTCCGCTGTCGATCAGCCTCCCTGTCAGGTAGGAATTGTGAAGTCGGGTGTTGGTGGCTCCTTTAGTGTTGTTTAGGTTCCATTTTGCGTCGGGCACGTCCCAGAAGTAGCATTCGTCAAACGTGTTTCGTGAACCCGCAACGGTTACGATGACTTCAGTGTAATCTGGGTGAGCTTGAAACACCGCTCCTTGGAATATGTTGCCGCTTATCGCATTTGGTGTTCCTTGCGTCATGAACACACTGTAGGGGCAGGCGTAGACTTTCAGGGTGTTGAAGATATTGCTGGTTACCCAGCCGCCGTTTGTTGCGTTGAAGAGCACTCCGTAGCTGAAGCGCCCGTGAATGGTCACCTTGTCGATTGTTCCCTGAGTCACTCCGCACGAAAGGTTCTCACTGGACAGCCGTATGCCAGTTCCGCCAGTCGCAGCGGTTATGCTTCGCCAGACGAACACATCTCGGATCAGAAAGTTGAAGTTTTGGCGCGAGTCGGAGTCATCAACCACGATGGCGCTGTGCGAAAAGACTGGTGAGTCGGCGCAGATGTCCAGATTTGTCAAGCCGCTGTAGGTGTGAAGCTTGACTATGTCTATGTCGGCGGATATGCTGATTCTGTTGTTCCTGCCGAATTCCGTATTGCCAACAAGCCAGACTTGGGATTTGACGTCGATTGGCGCGGTCAGAATGACAGATGAACGCAGTGCTACGATGCCGCCGCCTCCTAGCTGCGCCTGGTCTATGCATGTCTGTATGACGTAGCTTGCGTTTGCGTTTCCAGTTCCCCAGCTGGGTAATGCGCCGTTTGCGTTCTTGGCGTAGTACAAGTTCCCTTCCTTCCATATTGTGTAGTCGGGTGCTCCTGGGTAGACTCCGCCTGAGACTGTCATGCCCGACAGTTCACCGTTGTAGAATGTGGCTGCTCCGCCGATGTTCTCCACCACCATGATGTTTGGGGGTACAGTGACCCGTGGGTCGAGCGGTACGCCCAGCAGCTGCACTGTGGCGGTGGCGTTGGCGATTGCGTACTGCTCAACCAGCGTCATGTTCGTACTTGTGAGCATCTGCTTTCCGTTGTTTTCCCATGTGAACCATGTTCCGTCGGTCTTGACCACGTCGGTGTTTGAAATTGCCTCGACATACGGGTTTGGCTGCGCCTGCAAGTAGCCAATCGTGACCGTTGCCATTCCTTCCCTAGAGTTTGAAGTTGCAGTCACTGTGAGCAGGTAAGTGTTGGTGGTCGGGGCCAGGAATGTGAATTCGGCTTTCTCGCCGTGAGTCAGGAGAGAGTACCTAGCGGTGCTTGTCTCTGTGTTCTGGGGAAGGCTCGCTATTGACCATGTGTACTCTACAGTTGTCAGGTCCTCGTTCTGGATGTTTGCGGTGAAAGTTTCTTTCTGGTTAGCCCCGAGCTTCACTGAGCCTGAGGGCGTGATGGAGACTGACAGGAACTGGGGCGCGGCTGAGACTGTGATGGGAGGAAGTTGATTACTGCTGTAAATGTTCAGTGAGGTAACCATCAGGAGACAGGTGACTATCAGGATGAATGCCTTTGCGTGAGTGAGACGTGTCTGCGCCTTCACCGCCTTCCCCTCCAACGAGAAAACAGATGAAATAATTTCGTGATTCTGTGAATTGGCGGTTTTCTGGAATGGGGCTCCAGCGTAAGGGAGGCTGCGGTGCTGGCTTTCGTGAACTCTGACATGAGTTTTCTCACGTGGCTTGTTGTATGGAATTCTGAAGTTTTGGTGTGGTTATAAGGGAAGTTTCCTTTTTCGCCATATGCCCACCTCGTATTATAGTGATCAGAGAAGTCTTCCGCTTCATTCTAGTCGGATTCCTTTTCTGAGGGGTTCTGCGGATAGAAATTGCGACGGAACATGTGACTACAGCATGTGCCAACTAACGTTTATATCCAAAAAACTGGGATAATTTTTTGTTAGGTGAATGTTCTTGAAGTCCAAAATAGCGTTGGCGATGGTAGTTCTTATGGTACTGTCCACAGCCGTGGCTTTGTACAGCTTCAGCTATTCGACCGCTTCCGAAGAAAGCTCCTCAGAATCATTCTCAACTTCCTCTTTTACGATCACAGCTTCTGGCACAGCGAACCTGAAGCCTGGTGACAGCAGGGTTCCTGTGAGCCTTTCGATAACGGGCACTGCTCAAGGATTCCTGAATATAATCGTGAGACTGAACGTTGACGGCGGCGACCTTTCTGTGCATTCGCTTCAGACGGTTTCTGTCTTGCGAGGTTCAGGCATTATAATTCCTTTTGTAAGGTACCTGCAAGTGTCTCTTGTGCTGACCACTGACTACTTCGGCGGGTCGCAAACTTCTTGCTTTCTGGTGGGACGAATTTTAACCGCCTCGGGTAACATGCGGCCAATTACGCTGACTGCCCCATGGAGAATTGTGCTTCCGCTTGAAGGCAATCCATACCTGACAGACCTGTCCTTGAGGGGTACGATAACTTACAGTTAGTACCTTCTCCATCCCCACATTATTTTCTTGTTTCTTAAAGAGTGCGTCTATCGATTTTTCCACTTCGCAAGCTTCTGGATTGAGACCCGTTCGGTTTGCTCCGTTTTCTGGCACTTCTGCCGAGGTTTTGGCATGTTGGCTGCTCAGGTGATTATGTGTAGCGGCGCGCCGTCCAGAGCTCGCAGGGAGTAGTTTGCCAAAACAAGTATCACCAGTATCATCACTGCGGTTTTGCTCAGCTTGGAGAAGCGGTTGTCTTTGAAGTGCAGCGCTTCCTCCGTCATGTCAAGTATCTGGGTGAGTCCTGCTGCGGCGAGGACGGGTACGGGCAGCACGTACAAGATACGGTAGAAGAGAGGGCCGTCCGGAGAGAGGAAGAACAGCAGGGCTGAGGGAATCGCTACCCACAGCAGCATTATCCTGTTGAATCTTTTTCTTGCGCCGATAACCGTTAACATTCCAGCTATGGAGAGAACGAGTAACAGGGGGTTTGCGAACAGTCCGCCCACCCACATCTGAATCGCCATCTCCAATCCCTTCAGAAGGTTAAGCAGGGTCGAGAGATTTAGGCTGGGAACGAGAAAACTGAAGGATTCGGAACTGGCGCTGCTCAGTCCCCTGCCGAAGGGCGACAGCACGTACGCCGCATAGAAAATCAGGTTCAGAGCCAAGATAACAAGTAGGAGTCGGATGTCGAATTTCTCCTCAGTCTTTTTCCAGACAGACTTCAACATAGTCCAACCCAGGAGAGCGGCGAGGATGACCATGATTACGCCCCACGTGTAAACGTGCGTGAGAAATAGCAAAACTCCCATGAAAGAAGCCGTCAGGCCGTACCTCCAGGAGCATCGCTGCAGACTCATGAGAAGCAGAGCGAAGAGCGCAAACAGTTCTGCCATGGCAAGCCAGTTGGCGTAGCTGTACGCGAACATGCCCACCGATGTCTGGAACGAGAAGACCGAGAAAACCGCCGCCGTCAAGGATAGGCGCTCATTGTCTGTGCCTGCCTTCACAAACCAGAAGACCGCTAGACTTAGGCAGATGGCGCAGATGATGGGCAGAATCCTTAAAACTTCTTCGACGGGCAGACCAGTGACGTACTTCGCAGTGTGCATGATGAGCAGAGCCAGTGGCCGGTCGGTTTGCAGAGCCGTGAGTGAGCCGTTCTGGTCCATGTCCCGCTGCCAGTTGTAGTAGGCGATTGAGTCTGCACCCACTATGGTTGAAGTTCCCAGATGCGTGTAAGGGTAGTACATCAAGAAGGCGGCGGCAGCCCAAAGCAGGAGCAAAGCAGCAACCAACACCCTCCGACTAAGCCGGGGGGTTTCACGGAACACGGTGAACCTGTGAATTCCCTGCGCGACGGTCCGCAGAGACTTGACCTTTGAGACGCCGCGGGATGCCAGCGGAATCCATATCCAGCTGAAGAGCAGAGCCGTCATCAGTGTCGTAGTCCAAGGGTAGAGCAGGTTGAAGAATCCCAGTTCTGCTATGGCGAATCTCCAGCGTGCGACTGAAGCCAATGGCACGGTGTAGTCGAAGGCATTCCACAACCACGTTGACAGCGAAGCCGCCTCAAGAAGCATCAATATACCCACGAAACACAGCAGCGTACAGAGAATCGCCATCGGCCGTCTGCTGGCGTGGTCGAAGCCATGGAAGACAGCCATGCCTAGAACAACGAAGCATAGAGGCACGGCGACGAGACTTGCTGCTCTTCCATCTATCAAGAAAAGCGAAAAAGAAACCAGAGCCCCAAGACACGCCCAGACGGTCCAGCCCGGAAGACTCATGGGTGTCCGCTTCTTCATCCAGAGCACAGCCAAGATGACGATGACTGCGGTGACTGCCCATATCCACGAGTCAGCCGACTCCGAGAATATGGCGATGTTGACCACCTTCGGCTCGTAGAAGAAGTAGTACCTTATGGTGAGGGCGTTTGCGAACTTCACGATTCCGAAGAAGCCGTTGAGTGCGGTGAGGATGGTCAGCAAGAGGAAGTCCAGATTCAAGGTTACGGGTGAATCTGCTCTGGACATGCCTTGTCATCGAGGTATAACCGCGTGACGCTAAATATAGGCTTCGATTTGGAAAGCGATGGCTGTCAGGACATGAGCAGTTTGTGGAGCTGGGCTCAGGGTTTGAACGATGTGGCCGATGTTCCTGCGTCTGGAGCAAAGTCGTTGGCGCTGGCAACCAAGCTTCCGTCAACAAGTTTTTCGTAAGTTGAGCTGATGCTCCAGTCTGCTCTGTCAGCGTCTTGCAGTCCGTCTAGAGTCATGGATACGGTCAGTTGGTTTCTCACCAGCTTCACCTCGCAGTCCCTCGTGCTTTCGTCTTCGAGGTTCAGAACGTAACCGTGGGTTCCTGTTGAGTTGACTTCCGCGGCTATTTCGTAGGTCTTCACGATGCTGTTTCCTTTTTCCAGAACCAGCAGCATGTTCCATCGTGCAAATTCGTCACTACTTGGGGCGAACGAGTCTTGCCTGCCGTAGATGGCGAGTGTAAGGGTGTTGCCTGTTCTCTCGAGGCTGACGCTCGTGATGTCAATCACGGCTGCGTAGTCCGATCCCAGATTCCGCATGGCATCGTTCTGGGGGTCGGTGAACACGGGTCGGGGCGGAGGCTGGGCAGGAAGGAAGGCAACGGCTGCGGCTACTATCACGACCACAACGATGAGTGCTACGGCCGTCTTGAAGCCTCTGGTTTTCCATGGTGAAGAAGGTTTTTCCATACCCTTAGAAGGACGGTGAGGAGTATAAATCAGTTTAGATGCTCCTCCTAAGGTGACGGGTCTGACGAACTGCAGCAGCTTGACACTTTTGCTGTGCAAAAGGCTTAATAAAAAATATCCACCCTTGAAATACAACCGAAACACCATCGGCAACTGGCCAAACGTCGTGGAGTGCGTGTCCAAGAACCGCCGTTTCTGGATAGCTCTTGAGGAGGAACTCGCGTGAGCAAAAGTGGCGCCGCAAGCCCAAGTCGTCGTTCGTGCAGCAGAAGCATCGCGAGAAACGTCATCACGAGCATCTTGTGCGTTATTCTGATTGTTTTTCAGATTTTCTTCCCCTACTTCTACTACTCGTCCTCGCCCCGTGGAAACCCGGCCTCCCAGTTCACCGTGGGCGTGCACTACGTCTATGACCAGGACCAGTTGGGGCAAATCTACGGCGAGGTTTCCCGAATCCACAGCCTCGGCTTCAAGGTGATTCGCACTTACCTGCAGTGTGACCCATCAAACCCGGACGCTTACGTGAACCAGCAGACGGATGAGTTCTTCAACGCCACGGAGGCTTTCGGTGTGCCCGTGGCTCTGGCTATTCTTAATCACGAAACGGTGAGCCGGCTACAGTACTATCTTGAGAGGTGGGGCAGTCACCTGGCCTACGTGCAGATACTGAACGAACCCGAGCTGTCGCAGTCTTGGGATGTGGGCGCGCTGTTCACGGACGATGAGATTTTTAGCTATTTCCAGACGTTCTACAACGCGGTGAAGCGGTACAACCTTCCGGTGCAGCTGTACACGAATTTTGAGCCTGGCTTCATTCTGCGCACGAACGTTCCCATCCAGCTGAGCAAGAGCTTGGACTTCGTGGGTTTAGATGTCTACATGCAGTCGCTCCTGCTTCTCTCACCCAACTTCATTCAGTGGCTGCAGAAGCTGACGGGCAAAGAGGTGGTCATCACGGAGTTCGGGATGTCAACGTCCGATGACGCCGCTCAGAGCGCATACATTATTCAGGGCCTAAACCTGTTCAGGAGCCTGGGGCTTCGGGGCTGCTGGCTGGCTTACTGGAACGCCGCTGGAACGGGCTATGGAATACGCGGCAGGTTGGCGGAAGCAAGGGTAGGTGATTGGATTGCTCGAAACGCAGTTTAAACTCTTCGTGCACGGCGTCATTCTCGTGTCGGCTTTGGCCGTCGGCCAGATTCTGCTTGACATGTACCAGCTTTCGTTCTTTGTGTACAGTCCGCCCATAGGCTTTGCGTTCTTTCTGATGATGCAGTACATCATCCAGCCGATTCTCCTGGGTGCTCTAAACGTAGGCTTAATCAACGTGCTCTACAACACAGCAGGCTGGTCAACAGAGCTCTGGGTGAACGGCTTGTTCCTGTTCCTGGCGTTCTCGACCATCAACTTGGTCCTGCAGACTATGCTTGGATTCTCTTATTCGATTACCATCGCCATAGTCGAAGTCGTGTTGCTTGCTTACCCCTTCGGGCTACTGGGAAGGTTCAGCAACTCGTAGCTCCTGCTGGAAGTGCGTTTTTATCTCTTCCAGGGTCAAGACTGCGATGCCATTGTCTCTCAGGGTCTTCTCCGCCTTCTCCACTTCCTTGGGTCTGAGGACGAGGGCGAACCTGCCTTCCATGTGCACGGCGGACGTGTAAGCGTACTCGATGTTGACCGCGTTCTCGCCCAGAATCTTCGTGATCTTGGATATCGGGTTCTTTTCGGTGATCAGGATGGCGGTGACTTCCGTGTTTTTCTTCGACTTTGCCAGGTTGAATTCTGCGTCTTCCAGAATCTTCGCTGATCGCTCGGGGTCTTCGGTGATCATGCGGATTAAGCCGTACTCGCCTGCATCTGCGATGGACAGGGCGAAGATTTTGATCTGCAACTTGTCCAAGTATCCCATGACTTGGGAGAGTGATCCGGGCCGGTTGTCGAGGAAAACGCTGACTTGTGGTACGGGCATTTTGGTCACGGATTCCTTTTAGACTCAAACGGTATTTATGTTTTCACATTATGCAGCTTCGAGTTGGCGGCTTGGATTTTTTTGCGTGGATTGCGAGGGTCGTCATGACGTTTGCAGCTGTGCCCTGGCTGGGTCTTTCGCGAAGAAGTAGACAACAGTGGCAGCGGTGATGCACAAGGCTCCGTGTGGGGCCAGTGCGATGTGCCGAAGGACTTTTGCGACCTCGTCAGGTTCTTAAGGGTCAGGAGGCTGAGCAGCCAAGAATATCTGAGGGCCGAAACCGCCCCGCCCTGAAGGCCAAACCAAACAATGTTTATATTTTCACGTTCGGTATATTCAAAAGTTCCCAGAGCTGGAGAATCCGCTTTGCTGAAATGCATGGAAATCACGAAGACGTTCGGGGGACTTCAGGCTTTAAAGAAAGTAGACCTCACGGTCAACGAACACGAGATAGCGGGACTCGTGGGTCCGAACGGTTCTGGAAAATCCACGCTTTTGAACATCATCAGCGGCGTTTACAAACCCGACATGGGCAGAGTCATGTTCTTGAATGAGGATATTTCCAGGTTGCCGCCGTACGCTATCTGCGCTAAGGGCATAACGAAGACTTCCCAAACTGTACAGTCGTTTCCTGACATGACAGCTCTGGAAAACGTGCTCACCGGCGTCCTCTTCGCCGAACAGAAGGCGGAAGAAAAACGGCACCCAGAGGACCGGGCAAGCGAACTCCTAGCATTCGTCGGCTTGCGGAAGGACAAGTTCACGCTGCCCGCCAAGAACCTGAATGTCATCGAGCTGCGCAGGGTGCAGCTTGCCCGCGCGCTGGGGACGAACCCCAAGCTGCTGCTGTTGGATGAGCTGCTGACTGGGCTGACTCCCGCGGAGTGCGACGAAGCTATCGAACTCGTGAAGCTCATCAGAAGCCAAGGCGTAACCGTGCTCATCGTCGAGCACGTCATGCGCGTAATCATGGGTCTCTGCGACAGGGTGGTCGTGCTGCATCACGGAGAGAAAATCTGCGAGGGAACCCCCGACGCCGTGTGCGCCGACCCCGAAGTCATAAAAGTTTACTTGGGTAAAAAGTTCCAGTTCGGAGAGGACTAGAGATGTTGGAAGTTCAGAAAGTCTCTTCAGGATACGGTATGGTGCAGATACTCTGGGACGTGTCCTTCCACATAGGAGAGAAGGAAATAGTCACCATCATCGGCCCAAACGGTGCGGGCAAAACCACCCTCGTGAAAACTATCATGGGTTTGCTTCCTGCGAGCAGCGGCAGCATCAAATTCAAAGGCGAAATCATCGGAAACCTGCCGCCGTACGAAATCGTGAAGAAAGGCGTCACGATGATTCCCGAGGGCAGAGACATCTTCCCCAGAATGACTGTGGAAGAGAACCTCCTGCTGGGCGCCTACACCGTTAGCGACAAGGACAAGGTGAAGGAGTCGAAGGAGCGAGTGTACCAGATTTTCCCCGTCCTCAAGAAGAAAGAGAAGCTTCTGGCGCAGACGCTGAGCGGCGGCGAGCAGCAGATGCTTGTCATCTGCCGAAGCCTCATGTCCAACCCGCAGTTCCTGATTCTGGATGAGCCTTCGCTGGGGCTCGCGCCCATCGTGGTGGAGAAGGTCTTGGATACGGTTGCCAAGATCAACGAGGACGGCGTGACCGTTCTGCTGGTTGAGCAGAACATCAGGGATTCGCTGATTATCGCTGACCGAGGATATGTTCTGGAAGAAGGCAAGATTATTATAGAAGGCGAAGGGAGAGAACTGCTGACCAACAGTCACATCAAAGAAGTCTACCTGGGGCTTTAATTGGGGAACAACTGATGAGCGACAAGTACTGGAAAAGAACCGTCGAGACCATGCCGAGAAAAGAGCTGAAAGCACTGCAACTCAGAAAACTCAAGGCACTGGTCAAGCACTGCTACGATAACTCTGCATTTTACAAGAAGAAATTCAAAGAAGCCGGGCTGACACCCGCCAGCATCAAAACGCTGGAGGACCTGCGGAAAATCCCCTTCACCGTCAAGAGTGACCTCCGAGACAACTATCCTATGGGGCTTACGGCGGTCAAGTCAAACGAAATCGTGGAGGTTCACGCTTCCAGCGGCACGACGGGCAACCCGATAATCGGGGCGTACACGAAGGGCGACATGGAGGCTTGGAGCGAACTCATGGCCCGGAGCATCTATACCGCGGGCGCCCGAAGAGACGACGTGGTGCACATCGCCTACGGGTACGGCTTATTCACTGGCGGCCTAGGCTTCCACTACGGAGCGCAGAGAATCGGGGCTGCCATCGTGCCCGCCAGCGGCGGCATGACCGAACGCCAGATAAAGCTTATGAAAGACCTCGGCGCCACCGTGCTCTGCTGCACGCCAAGCTTCGCCGTCTACCTCGCCGAAGCGATGGCGACGCTCGGAGTGGACCCGAGGAAGCACTTGAAGTTGAGGATGGGGCTTTTCGGCGCGGAGCCCTGGTCTGAGAGAATTCGGGAGCGCATCCACGCAGCGTTAGGCATTGAGCCATTTGATATTTATGGGTTGACTGAGCTTTGCGGTCCAGGCGTCTCCATCGAGTGCCCGCAACATCATGGCCTGCACATCTGGGAGGACCACTTCATCGTCGAGACGATAAATTCGGACACGGGCGAGGTCCTGCCCGACGGGGCAGAGGGCGAACTTGTGTTCACGCCGTTGACGAAGAAGGGTCTTCCGCTTCTCAGGTACAGGACTAGGGATATCTCGAAGGTGGAGACTGACGTGTGCCCATGCGGTCGTACGCATAGCAGGATGATGCGGGTGACGGGCAGGAGTGACGACATGCTCATCATACGCGGTGTCAACGTGTTTCCGTCGCAGATAGAGTACGTGGTCATGGGCTTCCTCGAACTGGCGTCGCAGTACCAGCTGATAATCGACCGCCCCGGCGCGTTGGACACGTTCGCCGTCAAGGTCGAGTTGACCGAGGAAGCCTGCCGTAACAAAGACCTCAACTTGGAAGCCTTCAAAACCAAGATTCAGAACCGAATCAGCAACATAACCGGCTTGAACCCGGAAATCCAGGTTGTCAAGTGCGGCGAGATTCCCCGAACCGAGGGAAAAGCCAAGCACGTGCTGGACATGCGGAAGGGCAAGACGTAAAGGATTCAGACGAAATGGTTTCGAAGATTGCTCTGAGAAAACCGAACAGTTATCTACTTCTGAATGGCGATGAAGCAGTCGCCCGAGCCGCCGTCGAGGCAGGCGTGAAAGTAGCCGCCTCCTACCCTGGGACACCAGCCACAGAAATTCTTGAAGCCTTGGCCGATGTCTCGAAAATCTTCGGCATATACGCAGAGTGGAGCACGAACGAAATCGTCGCCGTCGAAGTCGCAGCAGGCGCGTCCATGGCTGGGGTCAGGTCCATCGTCTCCATGAAGCACGTCGGGCTGAACGTGGCAGCTGACGCGGCGATGACTCTGGCGGAGACAGGCGTCGTCGGCGGCATGGTCATCGTGGTCTGTGATGACCCGGGCATGCACAGCAGCCAGAACGAGCAGGATACGCGGTACTTCGCAGTCCACTCGAACCTGCCGCTGTTTGACGCGGGCAGCCCGCAGGAAGCGTTGGACATGACGCGGGAAGCATTCGAGATAAGCGAGAAACTGAGGTTGCCCGTGATTGTGCGGTTAACGACGCGGGTCGCGCATGGGAAAGCGCGGGTGAAAATCGGCGAAATCCTCAAGGTCGAACGCAAAGCCGTGTTCGACAAGGACGGCTCTAAGTGGGTTATGGTTCCAGCCAACGCCATGCGGCAACACCGCGTCCTCAAAGCAAGGCTGGCTGAGGCAAGGAAGCTGGCAGAGGAATCCCGTTTCAACAGCGTGGAGGACAATCATCAGCGAATAGGCGTGGTCGGCAGCGGCGTAGGCTACCACTACGCAAGGTCCGTGCTGGACGCATCCAAGTTTTCGTGGCTGAAGCTCGGCTTCGTTTACCCTTTCCCCAAAGGCGTCATGGAATTCTTCGCGGGCACGGTTAAGAAGCTGCTCGTCGTCGAAGAGCTAAGACCATATATCGAGGAGAACCTCCACGGGCTGAAGGTGAAGGTCTTGGGCAAGGACCAGCTTGGGCTCGAGGAAATCGGCGAATTCACCCCCGACCTCGTCCGAGAAGCCTGCAGCAAGCTCGAGCTGTGCGAGAAGCCGCAGCCGTCCGAAGTTCTTGATTTGCCTTCGCGTCCGCCCGTGCTCTGCCCAGGCTGCCCCCACCGAGCTTTCTACTACGCCCTGAACACAGTCAACCAGTTCGTCGCCTGCGAGCCGCTGAAGTGCGTGGGCTGCGACATCTGCGAACTCGCCTGCTCCTGGGAAAAAGAGAAAGTCTTCAACCCAACGAAATCGAGAATCCGCGCCCTCAGGCTGGAGCAAGTGCAGAACACGGCAATGACCTGCCGAGCATGTATCGAAGCGCCATGCCTTGCTGCCTGCCCCAAGGATGCACTGCGCCAGTCAAGCGAAACTGGTGTGTTGACGGTGGATGAGGACAAGTGCAACGGCTGCGGCTGGTGCATCGAAGCCTGCGACTACGGCGCCATCACCCTGCACCCAACCACGCGCAAAGCCATGGTGTGCGACACCTGCAGCGGCGAACCCGAATGCGTCCAATTCTGCCCCGAAGGCGCGCTGACTTTCTCAGGAAGGTCGGATGATAAGATAGTCGCGGGCGACATCGGCTGCTATACCCTGGGCACGCTGCCGCCGGTGAACTCGGTTCAGACTTGCCTGTGCATGGGCGCCGGTATCTCGCAGGCGGCAGGCATGTTCCACGCGGGCGTGAAGGACAAGATGTTCGCCGTCATCGGAGACTCCACGTTCTTCCACGCAGGCATGCCTGGCTTGCTGAACATAGCTTACAACAAGGCGAACGTCTGCGTGGTCATTCTGGACAACCGCGTCGTCGCCATGACGGGTCACCAGCCCACGCCTGGCTCGGGAAAGAACGCGATGGGTGAAGAAGCGAAGGCGGCGAAGCTCGCGGACATAGCGCGGAGCCTCGGCATAGAAAAAGTGCACGTCGTCGACCCGTACGACGTCAAGAAGACAACGCAGGTCATCCGGGAACTCGTCGACTACAAGGGTCCCAGCGTGATAATCTCCGAGCGCCCCTGCCCGCTCAAGATTGAAAAGAACCCGGCACGCGAAGTCCAAGACTCGTGCAACGCGTGCGGCCTGTGCGTGAAAGGCTTCGGCTGCCCAGCCATCTCGCTCGGCACCAAACGCGCCGAAATAGATGCTACACTCTGCTGGGGCTGCGGCGTCTGTGAAGCCGTCTGTCCCTTCAACGCCATAAGGAGCACCGAGGCAAAATGAAACTCGACCTAATCTTCACGGGCATAGGAGGACAAGGCGTCGTCGTCCTCAGCGACGTCTTCTGCGAAGCAGCCATGCTTGACGGCTTCGACGTGGCGAAGGCCGAAATCCATGGCATGGCACAGCGGGGCGGCTCGATAAGCGCCCACGTCCGAATCGGAGACAAGGTCCCCGCACCGCTCATAGAGCACGGCACAGCCGACGTCATCGTGGGCTTCGAAATCCTCGAAACTGCCCGCGCCCTGCCTATGATGAAGCCCAAGGGCAATGTTGTCCTGAACACCAAGTACATTCCGCCAAGCAGCGTGCTCCAGGGAACAGCCTTGCCCGTGGAACCAGAGGAACTGCTGGCGATGATACGGAGCAAAGCACGCAAGGTCTACGAGGTCGACGGAATCGCCCTCGCCCAAAAGTTGGGCAACGTCATGGTCGTCAACACCATCTTGCTCGGCGTCGTCTCCGCCTTGCCCGACATGCCGGTGAAGCAGGAGTCGTTCAAGCAGGCGATTTCTGGCACGCTCAAAGAGAAGTACATAAGCTTAAACCTGCGGGCGTTCCAGCTGGGCAGGGAAAGCGTGATTTTAGGATAATTTTATAAGTCGTTCCGCAACAACAATAGAAAGCACAATTGAGTAAAAGAAGGGAGTATGCAAGTTGAATAAGAGAATACTCGCCGCAATCGTAGTTGTAATCGTAGTCGTCGCAGCCTTTGTCGCGTTATGGCAAATGAACGTGTTTTCTTCAGGCCCAACCATCAAGATGGGCATAGTCGCAGGCATGCAAACCGTGGAAGGCCAAGATATCGAACGCGCATCCCGACTCGCCATAGACGAAATCAATGCTCAAGGCGGAATATGGGTCGCAGATAAACAAGCAAACATGAAGATAGAACTGGTGCTGGTTGACACCGTAGACGACGCCGCGGGCAGCACAGCGGGTCCAGTGACTCGTGCAATCACAGAGGACAAGGTAGACCTCCTCATCGGTGGAGCCACCACGGGAGGAACCCTCAACGGTCAGATTCCGGCAATCAACAACCGTGTCCCGTTCATCATAACGGGCGCCTCGTTGAACCTTGTGACCCGAAGAGGCAACTTGCTCGAGGGCAACAGTCTCAAAATCAACGACGCTGAAGGCATGAGCTACATGTTCCACTACTGCACCACAATCTCCGACTACACCGAAACCGTCAACCACTTCCTAGCGGATGCGGTCAAATCCAAGGTCGATTCAACCTACGGCTTTGACTCCGCAAGAAAACTCAGACTCGCAGTAATGTACCGAGATGACGGATACGGAAGAGGGCTCAGAGACGAAACCTCAAGCATAATAGCCGCAGAAGGCTTGCCCATTCAAGTCGTCGCAAATGTATCGTACGCAACTACAGCCACGACGTTTCAGTCCCAGCTAGTCTCAGTCAAAGAGAGCAAACCCGACGCGGTCTACATCGCAGGGTTCACCGCAGACACGGCTGAAATAGTCAAAGAAGGCATAAACGACGTAGGACTCAAATCCCTATACATCGCCGTCGAAATATGTGAAGACCCGCAGTACTACTCGCTGCTCGGACAAACCGGCGACCACCAGATCCTCGAATCAAAAGTCGCCACCCAATGGCAGGGTTCCACATGGTACATGCCACAAGTGGGGACGTTTGTCCAAAACTACAACCAGAAATTCGGCAAAATCCCAGGCATGATGGGCTCGGACACCTACGACGCAGTCTACGTAGCCAAGAACGCCATCGAGCGAGCTGGAACACTGGACAAAGCCAAAGTCAGAGACGCACTGGAAACGACTGACATGCCGCAGAGCCTGCTGATTATGGAAAACCAGAGAATCACGTTCAGCACAGGCGTCAACTACCACGAAATCTTGCCTAAAACCTTCATCGAGCAGCTAATCTGGAACTCGGGAACCGGAGAGCTGAAACCCTTCGTGGTTTACCCCGCCTCCTTGCCCGGCATAAGCTCGTTCAAACAGGCAGATTTCGCCTTGCCCGACGGTTATGAGCCTGGAAGCCCATAGGCTTCTACGCTCCAACCTTTCTTTCTCTTTGACAGGTTATCGCGCATGTTTTAAATAGTCAACCTTAGAAAATACGTTGAGCTGACTCCTATGATTACCACCTCGGGATTGGCCGAGACTCTGCTGTGGGGCGTCGCCAACGGCTGCATCTACATCCTTCTAGCAGCTGGACTGAACCTGATTTTCGGAGTCATGAAGCTAGTCAACTTCGCCCACGGCCAACTGCTGATGGTGGGCGCTTTCGTGGCTTACGAGACAACGGTGTGGGCTGGCTTGAACCCGTATCTTTCAATCTTCGTGGCAATGGGCGTTGTGGCGCTAATCGGCGTCATTCTGGAGAAGTATGCCTTCCGCAGGGTCCGCGGGACAGAGAAGCTGAACGAGATATTCATCAGCCTCGGCTTAATCTACGTGTTCCAAAACGTCGCCGCCCTCCTTTGGGAAACCAACTACAACATCCGAATCCCGAGCCCGCTCGGAGGCTTGAGCCTCTCACTCGGCGGAGTGTCCATAGGCTACGACCGCATCCTCGCCATGGTCGTCGTCGCCGTCATACTCGTCGGACTGGCGTTGCTCACGAAAAAGACCAAGATAGGCTTGGCGATGCGGGCGACGAGTCAGAAGAGCGACGCGTCGATGCTGATGGGCATAAACATCAACAGGGTCTACATCTTCACCTTCGCCGTCGGCGCAGCGTTGGCAGGTGCTGCGGGCGCGCTCTACGGGATTCTCTTTCCGTTCAACCCAACCATAGGGGCGCTTCCGACGATAAAGGCGTTTGCAATAATCATACTGGGCGGACTTGGCAGCATCCCAGGCGCGGTGATAGGCGGCTTGCTGTACGGCATAGCGGAGAACACGGCGGTTTACCTGTTGGGCGGCATCTGGCAGGACGCCATCGCGTTCACATTGCTAATCGCGGTGCTCGTGATCAGGCCAACTGGGATTTTCGGCGAGAAGGGTGAATAGGATGGAAGTCGGAAACAAGCTTGGGAATCTCATTCACGCGCGGAAGTTCCACTTCATCCTGGTTGCCTTGATAATCGTGTCCATCCTGCCGGTCTTCGTGCGGAGCGACTACATAGTCGGTCACGTCCTGACGGTTATGATAATCTTCGCCATCTACGCGTCAAGCTGGAACCTGTTAGCCTACTCCGGGCAGGGCTCGCTCGGGCACGCGGCTTTCCTCGGTATAGGCGGCTTTGCCTCGGCGCTGCTGGCTACCCGACTGGGCTTGCCTCCGATAGTCGGACTCCTCGTGGGCAGCTTGGTGTCCGCGGGCATCGGTCTCCTGATTGGTCTTGCATGCATCCGGCTGAAGGCGTGGTTCCTGGCGATGGTCACGTTCGGCTTTTCCGTGATCATAGTCACCATAATCAGCCAGTACGACAGCATCTTCGGCGGCATGATTGGGTTCCCGACGCCGAGCATCGTTCCACAGGGCGTTCCCTTCTTCTACGCCACGTTGGCTATAGCCGTCGTTTCTCTCGTCGCGATATACTGGGTGATGAAGTCCAAGATGGGCTTAGCCTTCAAAGCCATTCATGAGAATGAGGCTGAGGCGAAGATGGTTGGAATCAACACGGGGAAGTACAAGCTTTTCGCCTTCATCATAAGCACGTTCTTCGCAGGGTTGGCTGGAGGACTGTACGCTGAATCCAATCTTTTCATCCAAATCTCAATCTTCGAACCCTACTATTCTTTCCTCCCGCTCATCATGGCAGTCGTCGGCGGACTAGGCACGATAGAAGGGCCCATCATAGGTTCAGCCATCATAGTCTCCATCGACTCTTTCTTGCCACTCACGGACAAGTTCCTGCAGCCGCTGAGCTCGGTTTTTCGAGGGGTGAGCAACGTGGGACCGCCGCTGAGACTCATAGGCTTAGGGCTTTTCCTCATACTAGTGGTTATCTTCCTGCCCAAAGGCTTAACCTCTCTCTTCCGCAAGTTCTACAACTACATGCGTGGAGACGCCAGCAAGAGGACAGAAAAATGACAGGAACCGACCACTTCCGCAAACTCCTCGGCGTCCAAATACTCGAAGTCAAAGACGGCTACGCGAAAGCCTCAATGAAAGTCACCAAGGACCACACAAACTTCCACGGCTTCACCCACGGCGGAGCACTCTTCTCACTGGCAGACTGCGCCTTCGCCGAAGCCGTGAACTTCGGAGGAAAAAAGGCGGTTGCCGTTCAGGTCAGCATCAACTTCCTAAAACCCACAGCCGAAGGAGACACAATAACCGCTGAGGCGCAGAGAGTGAACGAGGGCAAAACCTTCGGCCTGTACAACATCACCATCAGGAACGAGGAAAAGACCGTGGCAGTCTTCTCAGGACTCGCCTACAAACCCCAGCAGCCCTAAAGGGAACTGACAGATGTCGGCAGACGGCATTTCAGTCGTGACGACCACCTGGAATGAACGGAAGAATATCAAACGGCTAGTTCCGGCGGTCAGAAACGTCCTCCAGCGAGTTCAACATGAAATCATAGTCGTAGATGACAGCTCGCCCGATGGGACTTTCCAAGCTGCGCTTCGATTAGCGGACGTTGCCGTCTCGAAGAGGCATGAAGGTCAGAGCCAGGGGCTACTGCACGGACTGAAGCTGGCAAAGTATCCCGTTGTAATCACGATTGACGCGGACATGGAAAACCCCCCAGCCCACATGACTAGGCTGGCGCGTTTGATCGACAAATTCGACGTAATCGTGGCTTCCCGCACAACCCTGCCTCGCTTCTCTGAGAAGCTCACCTCGCAGACACTGGGCAGAATCATCGGCGTTTCGGACGTGTTCTCAAACTTCAGAGCGTACCAAAGAGAAGCTTTTTCAGACTACCGCCTGCGAGCAGGCGAAACCTTCGGAGCTGAACTGCTAGTAGCCGCCAAGAAGCGAGGGTTGAGGATTGGCGAAATACGCTACGAACCGCCCACAAGACGGAAACACCCCAGAATCGGCGGTACAATCAGGGCAAACGTTCGGATTCTGCAGGCTTTAGTCAAAGCGATGATACTTTACTTGAACTAGACGCTTATTCCGCTTGGAGAACGTGTTGTCCAACAAAAACAATATGAGCAAAGAGCCTAACTAGCACCTAACCATGGAATGCATTCAGACCTTCGGAGCGAAGAGACAGGCATGAGTCACACTGCAAAGCAAATAGCCCGACAGCGCGTACAAATCCTCTTCCAGCAGGCAGCACAAGTCTACAAGACAAATCCGCAGCTGGCACAGCGCTACGTCACCACCGCCCGCAAGATCGCCATGGCAGCCCGAACCCGCCTGCCCCCAGTCTACGGGCGCCGATTCTGCCGAAGCTGCAACGCCTTCCTAGTGCCCGGCTGGAGTAGCCGCGTCAGGATAAAACCTCAGAGAGAACCCCACGTCGTCGTTACCTGTCTCAAATGCGGCTGCCAGAAACGCATACCCCTAAAAACCAAAAAGAAGGAAGAAACATGAGCAAGATAACCTCCAAACTGAAGCGCCACGTCAGGCACGAATTGAAAGAGGAGAAGCCCACCCTCTGGGTCGGCAAGGAAGGCTTAACCCCGCAGGTGCTGGTCGAGGTGGAGAAGCAGCTGCAGAAGACGAAGATGGTGAAAATTAGAATCCTGCCCGCCGCGCTGACGCAAGAGAACACGGCGAAAGCCATCGCCACGCGGACGGCTGAGCAACTGAACGCCGCGTTGGTGGAAGTCCGAGGACACGTATTCATACTGTACAGGCGGCGCAGGAAAATAGCCCCAGAATCAGAAAGCTCGCCAGCCACGAAGGAAAAATCAAAGTCGTAGCACACTGTGATGTGTCTACGAGTTATGCTACGATTCTATTCTTCTTTCAGAATTCCGAGGATTTCCCGTTTCAATCTGGGCAGGTCTTCCTGCGTGACATCCCAGACGAGCTCCAAGTCCACTCCAAAATAGCCATGAATCAGCCTATCTCGCATGCCAGCAATATCCTTCCATGGCACTTGTTGGTTCTTCGCCTTAAGATTGCTGCTCAAGTTCTTTGTTGCCTCGCGATGATTTCAATGACTTTTAAAACTGCATACTGTTTTTCCTTGTTTTTCAGGAATTCTTCTTCAGTCAGTCCTTTTGTGAAGTTTTCAGCATCTGATACTGCCTTCATGATGTGCATTAAGTAGACTTTATCTTTGGTCATAGATGACGCGCATCTCTTTCTTCACGTCTTCAACAATGTACGGGTTTAGGCTTCTGAAAGTGCCGAGGTCTACTTTTCTTCTGAACGCCTTGCTCAGCTCATTTTGTACGTGAACCAAGTCTAGGAGCGATTTTCTCTTGCCTTTCTCAAATTCGATGGCGATGTCTATGTCGCTTCTTCTGTTTTGTTCTCCCCTCACGAAGGAGCCGAAAACTGCCATGAACACTATGTCGTTTTGCCTGCAAATCTCAAGCAGCTTCTTCTCTATGCCTTTCTTTCTGAGCGGCTCGGGCAGTTTCTCGACTTGGATTTCCATAACCCAGAGATAGGGAGTTCTTGGACATAAGTTTTCTTAGTCTCGACCGTGACTGGTGCGGAAGTCCATATCCATGTGTACTGACAGCTTAAGTGAGAAAGCTATAGTAAAACTCGCACACCAGACACGCAAGAAGCCGACGCTCCCAAGCCGCAACCTCAGCTCAACCTCAAGCCCTAAAACGCGCGCTTTTCACCTGAAACGACAAACTCCACGCCCAGAGAATATTTATATTAGGCTTCAATGTCTTACTGCAAGGAAACCTAAAGAAGTAGAGAATCTTGACAACTCCCCACGATGTTCCACCGTCCAAGCTCATTGAAAAACTAGCCAAATACCTCAAAGAAAACGTCGAAGAAGTCCAGCCGCCAGCATGGGCAGCCGTAGCCAAAACAGGCTCGCACGTGGAAAAGCAGCCGCAGAACCCTGACTGGTGGTACACGCGTGGAGCATCCATCCTCCGAAAAGTCTACGTTCACGGACCAATCGGTCTCGAAAAACTGCGTTCAGATTACGGTGGAAGAAAAGGCTTCAGCGTCAAACCCAACCACGCCTCAAAATCCGGCGGAAGCAACATCCGAAAAATCCTGCAGCAACTCGAAGCAGCTGGACTAGTCCAGACCACTCGACCTCAGGGAAGACGCATGACTCCCAAGGGAAGAAAACTGCTGCAGGAAATCAGCGAAGACCTGCACAAAGAGATGGTCAGGGCAGTTCCTGAACTCAGGAAGTACCAAGGCGAATAAGAAGATGTCCGATGAAGAGCTTGACGCCATCCGAAGAAGAAAGCTCTCAGCCTTGAAACAGCGAGCTTCCGACGAGCAGAAACAAGCCCAAGCCGAACAAGACTTGGAAGCCCAAAAGCAAGCGCTTCTGCGGCAAATCCTCTCTCCCGAAGCAAGGCAAAGGCTGACGAACCTGAAGATGGTGAAGCCCGAATTCACGGAAAACCTGGAACTCCAGCTGATACAGCTGGCACAGACAGGCAAGATACCCACACCGTTATCGGACACTCAACTGAAGCAGATACTGCTTCAGCTTCAATCTCGAAAGCGAGAGACAAAAATAACCAGGATATGAAATGTATGGCGCGAATCAAACCAGCGGCCAAGAAACGGCGACTAGCCAAAGCGGCGAAAACGAAAGAATCCGTTCCAACATGGGTCATCGCAAGAACCGACGGAAAAGTCAGAACCAACCCCAAACGCCGACGAAGCTGGCGAACACGCAAGATAAAGGCATAGGAGAAAAAGTAACATGAAAACCCCAACCCCTGAAGAACAATCCATGTCCGAAGAAGAACCAGAAGCAGAAGCCGCAGAGGAAGAGAAAACCCTCGAAGAACTAGTCGAAGAGGAAGAAGCACCAGCAGCCGCACCCGCACCAGCCGAAGCCGAGAAAGAAGCTGCCAAGCCGAAAAAGAAGAAGGAAGAGGAAGAAGAAGTCGTTGAAGAGAAAACCTACACCATCCCACTCGGCAAAGCCCTCATTATGCCACCGCGGAAACGCGCTCCACGCGCCATGCGCATGATAAAAGCCTTCGTCACCAAGCACATGAAGATACCTACGCGCGCCGAAGAAGAAGACGAAGAACCCCCGGCACTCACGATAACTCGGGAAGTGAACGAGAGAATCTGGGGACAAGGCATCGAGAAACCGCCCCGAAAAATCCGCGTCCGCGCCACAAAAGACAAGGACGGCAACGTTACCGTCCACTTGGCTGAAGAACAGAAATCCTGAGCACGAAACTTTTCTCAGCTTCTACTGCTTCTTCAGCGATAGCCTTTTTCATTCTTAGGCCAGCATACTGATTCCCGCGTCCTCTTCCAAAGAGAAAAAAGGGAAACAGCACGTTGTCGAGTTTCGCCAGGTTTAGCGCGGACTATTCGCTGTATGGAAATCGATCCGCCGCAGTAAACCTTAACGTTGTGTTTCCAGTAGCCAGGCGAAAGGCCTGGCAGTGTGCATGGAAACTCTGCATAGATCATTTGAAATGAAGAAGACTGATTCTTCCTCATCACAAGCTGTTCTCATTTCGAAGAATGGACTGAACCTAGAAAGAATTCGTTAATTCCCTAAACGCTGTTGCTTCCTCAAACACCACAATAGACTATTGGATAAAAACATAAATACAACTAACAACAAAAGCGGCAGTCTGCTGCGATTGAAAGTTCGACAGGGAGAAAGGAAAAAATGAAAAAAATATCAGCAATGGTGCTGTTTTGGATTCTTATTGTCTCCATGATACCTCTGATGATGAAAACCGCTAGCGCCGCAACGTCGAGCGTTTTTCCCAGCAACCCTCCACGAATAGATGGCGTGGCATCGGCGTCGGAATGGAAAGACGCGTCAAGAATCTGGATGGAACAAGGCTTCATCTTCGCGCAAAACGACGCATCAAACCTCTATCTCCTATTGGATACAACCACGGACACCCAGAATGACCCTATACTGACGACTAGTCCTTGGGGCGACTTCTTCTGGCTGGCCTTCGATGTCAACCGAAACCGCGCAATAACGCCTGAAGTCGATGTTATGTTTAGCTGCTATCCGGGAACGTACAATCTGGGCAAACAGTATTTCATGGGTCCAAGCTCTTGGACTGGTCTTTATCCCGCAAACTCTCTAGTGAAGGCAGGCTTTGGTTCTTCACCGAAGTCTGCGGTGCCTCATCGCTTCTGGGAGCTAGCCATAAGCCTCGCGGAGATACAAGCGTCTCCCGGCGGCCTAGTTAGGATGGGTCTCAGAGTCTACTCCCAAAATCCGAGCTTTGACTACTTACAGCCGGAGAATTTTTTCCTTGACTTTACCACTCTGACTGAGATTGCCATCGTCGCGTCTGATGTCGACCTGCTTGTTCTCGCCCCAGAGGCATTCTGCAATGCGCTGAGCCCGCTCAAGGCACACAAAGACTATACTGGTATCAACACGTACGTTCAGAGCTGGCAGAGCTTGAACGCGAGTCTGTTCGGCAGAGGCAGAGATGTCCAGGAGCGTATCAAGAGGGGCATATGCGACTACAACCAATACTGCGGCACCACTTGGGTGATGCTTGTGGGTGATTGCGACCAGTTCCCCGTTAGATACTGTAAGGCATACAATACTGAATGGGGCAGTCGGTACTACGCCTCCGACCTGTACTACGCTGACCTTTATGACGTGTACCACAATTTCGATGATTGGGACCACAACTACAACAACATCTTTGGCGAGATGAATTTTGCCGCTACCGCGCTTGCAGCCGTCAACATTGACGGAATACATATGATTCCTGAAGTCAAGGTTGGGAGAATCCCCGCTTCCAACCTCACCGAAGTAACGACCTACGTTGACAAAGAAATCGCCTACGAGTTCGCCGCATATCAATCAAACTGGTTCAAGAACGCCATTCTCGCGGTGGATGGCGGCGAAGGTCCGTTTGGCGACGAGACCAAAATGAACAATATCGTCCCATACCTGAGTGACTTTACCGTAACCAAGCTCTATCAGGATGATTCTCCATGGAATGCGATGTCCGACCCGCAGAGAACGGTCGAAATCAATAACCGCATCAGCACTGGGGCTGGCTTCGTGGTCTTCTACGGGCACGGAAACCGCCAAGACTGGGCTGGATGGAAGCCTACCCCATCAGCCCTTACGAATAACGGCAGGTTACCAGTAGTCCTCGCTGCAGCATGTGACACCGCCACCTTCCAAGCTGACCTGAACTACTATCGGGACGTAAACGGAAATGAATGGAATTCGGGTATGAGGCAATTCGACGGCACAGGACACGAGATATCAAATCGACCAGAACCAATGGCTCTTCAACCAACAGTGTATGACACGTTTGGCGGCGAATCTTTCGCTGAGCATTTCCTGGTCACAAGCAGCACAGGCGCCATTGCCTACATAGGATGCGCCTGCGTTATGGAGCACGGAGCTTGGATTGACAAGGACCACGGACTGCCACTGTATTTCTTCCAGCCTTACCATTCAGCAATCACGTTGGGTGAGATGTGGAACTTCGCACTCAGCAAATTCATCACTGACGAAGTAATTCCCGAGGGGATGAATTGGTACCGCTTCATTCACATTCATAAGATGATGATGTTCGGCGACCCCTCACTCAGAGTCGGAGGAGTATCAATCATACAGAAGCAGGATTTCGTCGGCAAGTACAACATGAACCATGACAACTGGGAGGGTATCCTAGAGCTTAGTGCTGTGCCTGACTCTTGGGTCGATGTCCTGCCCAACATTGTGGGAACGTGGACTAGCGCTCTGGATGGCGCAGTGCACGGCGTGCGGGGATACGTGAGGACATGGTCTTATCCGTTGGCGCCTGAGTGGGGCCCTGACCACAAGATTGAGTTCTACATAGACTTCCCCGACACCGTGCAGAATCCTGAGGATGACCAGAAGTTCGAAGGATACCTGTTTACCCACTTGAGGGATGCCATCGCAGGAACCACATGGTGGTCTGGCACGCCCTTCGGATTCTACGCCCTCAAGCAGTCAGCAGGCGCAGGAGGAATCTCTGATTTCGAGACGCAGTTCGCTTCAGCCTACGTTAGGATGATCTATCCCTCGACCAGCGCTCAAAAGCCCCTCGGCTGCGCACCTGCAATGGTAAGCGACTGGCTGGCCTCGGCTTTCATCTCCACCAAACTCAGCAATTTTGAAGAAGGACTCGACACCGACCCGGACTTTATCCAACCCGCCACAGGATGGCCCCCAGGATTGCCAGGCACTGGAATAGTCAGCTTTGGAGGGCCCGTTGTCAGTCCCTTGGTCAAGTATGCGGAGTCGGATTCTACGCCTGGACCAGACAGAGCGCCCATCAAGTACGGTACAGTCGGAGCGAACTGCGCCTTCCAGCACGCAGACGGCACCAGCATAGCGGGTGCTACTCTGCCTTTCTCCGTCATCAACAACGACCAAGATATGTTCGTCATCGAAACCTACGAAGACGGTGCGGCCAGGAACATCTTGCTTTGCTATGGCTTCGGCTGGCAGGGAACCTACGCGGCAGGCAAGTACTTTGAAGGCGAAATCTTCCCGAACCTTGACTCGTACCCCTACAGCTGGATAATCGTGAAGTGGCAGGACACGAACGGCGACGGCTTGGTAAACCTTCCAGGTCAAGGAGACACATACACGCCGATTGCACAGGGCGTCTAGCCCCGCTTCCCACCCTTTTTTTGTGAGTTAAAGAACAAAAGGAGCTAAAGTTGGTTGATCCTCTCGTCGTCAGCCTCTGACATTTCGCAGCAGGCTAGAACCGTGATGGAATTCGTGGTCTATACCGCAAGCTAAAAAAGGGGGCGCGTGGGAGAAATCGCCATGAAAAGCCAATTTGGCTAAAGGAGAATGATTCTTGGCCGTTTACCTAACCAGCATCGTCGGCAGCGCCAGTATAGGCGTCTACTCCCTTGCAACCGACCGAATAGTCATCATCCCGAAGATGGTGCCGCAAGCAAAAGCCGAAAAGACCGCCGAATGGCTCAAGGCAACACTTATCCACACCTCCATCAGCAGCAGCCTCCTCATCGGCGCATTCGCCTGCGCAAACAGCCACGGAATTCTGCTCCCAACATTCATCCGCGACGAGGAACTCGTAGCCATCAAAGCAGGATTCGAGGGCAACATCCAAGTCATGGAAACCAAGAAAACCGCCTACGGCAACCTCGTGTTGGCAAATGACCACGGCGCCCTCGTCGACCCCCGCTTCAAGGAACCCCAAATCAAGCTGGTTTCCGACGCATTAGGTGTGGAAGCCGTGCCGGGCGAGATTGCGGGGCTACCCTACGTCGGCTCCCTCGCCGTCGCCACCAACAAAGGCGTGCTGGCGCATCCGTTGCTGAAGGATGAGGAGCGCAAAGTGCTTGAAAACGTGTTCAAGGTGCCTGTGGATGTGGGTACGGTGAACTGTGGCATACCCTACGTGGGCACGGGGCTGATTGCGAACAGTCATGCGGCTGTTGCTGGTTCTCTGACAACTGGACCCGAGATGTTTATAATAGGGAACGCATTGGATGTTGTGCAGGATGATGTATAAATGAAGGTTTTCAGAGTCACGGGCGAAATCTGTAAGCCGAATTTGAAGACGCCGTTCGTCAAGGAAGTGCTGGCTGACAAGTCAGAACACGCTGTGGAAAAGGTTTACTCCGAGATAGGCAGCAAGCACCGCGTCAAACGATTCCACATGACGGTCGGCAAGGTCGAGGAAGTTCCGCCCGAACAAATCTCTAACCCAATTCTCAAGAAAATCGTCACCGGAGAATAAGCGTTTGGCAAGTGGCAACCGCGGGGAAGAAGAAGTCCGCAAGCTAAGCGTCGAGCTACGCTATTTGGAGCAGACAGCCGAAGCTCTGCAGCAGCGGCTTGCTATGATGAACGCAGCTGTCACGGATTTGACCTACGCGAACGCCACTCTGGAAGGCATCGAGAACACGAAGGAAGGCACCGAAGTCCTCGTTCCCATAGGCGGTAGCAGCTACGTCAAAACCAAGCTCGCCCCACCGGACAAAGTCATAGTCGGCTTGGGCGCAGGTGTGTCCGTCGAGAAGACGCTGCCCGAGGCGAAGGAAATTGTCAAGCAACGCATCGAAGAGCTGGAGCGCACGCGGATTTCGGCGCAGCAGCAGCTTGGCCAAATTGCTGAGCGCATCAACCAAGGCAGGAGCCGCATGGATGACCTGCTCGCGACGTTAAGGGAAGGAAAGCAGTAACCGATGTTTGAGAAGCTCAAGTCAGGCCTCAAGCAACTAGTCACCAAAGTCACAACCACAGAACTCAAACCCGAGAACCTGCGCCCCGTCCTCGCGGATTTTAAGATGACACTGGCGGAGAACGATGTCGCTTTTCCCGTGGCAGACAAGGTCTGCGACGAACTCGAGAAACGCTTGACAGGCGTTCAGGTCAAGCGGCTGGAGGACCGAAGGAAAATCATCGAGGACAACCTCCGCCAAGTCCTCTTGGAAGTCATGCTCACCGACAAGAGAGTTGACCTGCTGACGAAGGTAGCGGAGAAACGGAGAAAGAAGGAGCCGTTCGTGCTGCTTTTCGTGGGGATAAACGGCACGGGCAAGACCACAACCATAGCCAAAGTAGCCCAATTCCTCAAGGACAAGGGCTGTTCCACTGTGCTGGCGGGCAGCGACACCTACCGCGCGGGCAGCATTGAGCAGCTGGAGGAACACGCGAAACGGTTGAACCTGAGGATAATCAAGCACCAGTACGGCGCAGACCCGGCGGCGGTGGCGTACGACGCGGTCAGCCACGCGAAAGCTCACGGAGTCAACGTGGTCCTCATCGACACGGCTGGCAGAATGCAGACGAACCAGAACCTCATGAACGAACTCGCAAAGGTCAAGCGCATCATCTGCCCCGACCTGACGGTTTTGACCGTGGACTCGCTGGCGGGGAACGATGCGGTGGCGCAGGCGGAGGAGTTCAACAAGTGCGTGGGCATCGACGCCACGATTCTGACGAAGGTGGATGCCGACGTGAAAGGGGGCGCGGCGTTGAGCGTGACATACGTGACGCAGAAGCCTATCCTGTTCATCGGCGTGGGTCAGACGTACAAGGATTTGGAGCTTTTTAACCCTGAGAAATTCGTCAACATGATCCTAAGGTAAGCGCACGATTGCTGCGTGTCTCCGTATTGGAATGTTTCTACTAGTGTAAAAGTATTAAAGTGTATTCTCTATTACTGCATAGCGTGTGTGTTCTGTTTGACCGTTACGATAAAGATTGAAGGTGCAAAGAAAGAAAGAGTAGACCGATTCTTAGCCTCCTTGATGCTCCAAGAAGGCGTGAAGGTAACCTTGCAGGAAGCGATAGGTTTGATGATTGATTATGCTCTTGAGAATGAGGAAGAAATTGTCAAGAAGCTCCGAGAGCTGCCTGCGCTTGAGATGGACCCTGCGTGGAAACTGCTTGAGAAGCCTGTGCATTGGGGCGTCAAGGATTCTTCGAAGAGAATTGACGAATGCGTGTATGGTCGTTAGAACATATGGCGGTTTTTGTGGATACCGGTGTCTTTGTGGCTTTGCGGAATGCCGACGACGAGTTTCACAAGAGAAGCGAGGAATTGATGAGGCGGGCGTTGAAGAGTGAATTCGGCAGAATCTACACTTCCGACTTCGTGATAGACGAGGCAGTAACCACCGCTCTGGTGCGAACAAGAAGACATGATTTTGCCGTAGATATGGGAAAGTACATAATCGAATCGCCTAGAATCGTAAAACTGCGAGTTGAGGAAGATTGTTTCAACGAAGCGTGGAAAAAATTCAAGCTGCTCAAGGATAAGCCATTGAGTTTTACGGACTGCACATCATTGTCGCTCATAGAGAAGTTCGGAATCAAACACATTTTAAGCTTCGACGCTGGCTTTGACGGCGTGGTTCCTAGAGTCTGTTAAACCGACTCTTAGGAAAGTTGCTGAATTGTCGATGAACTTTCTTGGAAATTGCGAATTGGACTCAGTGTCTGAATGTAAGTCGGTAGCAAAGTCTTTTATGCTGTTAGTTGTGTATTAAGATATGAGGGATAGTCTTGGGAGAGAAAAATCTAGATGTATCCCAACTGATGGACTTCAGAGATGCACTAGCAAAACTCATAGCAAACCCGAAACTCTTCAGAGCAGCAGCAGAAGCATATGAGAAAGACGACGCCAAGGCGTTCCGCGACGTATTAACAGAGCTCGGCATCCTCAACTATTGCTGGCTCATCTGCAGGTGGTTCTGCGTGAAGGTCCGAGGCGGAGTCTGCGTCACTCTCTGCCCGGTCCAAGAGAAACCAGTGGAGCCAACTATCGAAGAGATGCTGGAGTTCGGCGAAGCCGCCCTCAAGCTCATGAAGAAGGAAGACGATTTCAAAGCCCTGTTCGAAGCCTACAAGCAGAACGATGCGAAGAAATTCCAAGCCATCCTCAACAGGTATGAAATGATTCGGTTCTGCGTGCAGTTCTGCCGATGGTTCTCAGAGTACTACTGCACCGTGAAGTGCACCGCTTTTTGCCCGCCCACCGCCAAAATCGCATCGCCAGTCGGCAACGCATGCGTACAAGCCAAGGTCGTCAAGGGCGTGACAGGCGTTGAAATCAGAGGCATAGCCAGCGGCGGGTCCCCTTTTTTACACTATAAACTCGAGTACAGCGATGACAACGGAGTGACTTGGCGTCAGGATGCACCTGGCAGCGGCGACATCATCATCGTCTATCCAGACGGACACCGAGGCGGCACCTCATCCACGCCCGTTGGGCCTCCAGTGGGCCTTCTCGGAGTTCTGGAAACCACGAACTTGGAGGGCGAAACATACGGTCTTAAGCTTACGGTCAAAGGCGGCGGAGGCATCACAGTCACTGACACGTCGCAGTTTCAGCTCTTTCAGAAGACAGTCGTGATGGACGAGGTGGGGCGAATTGCCGTTTCTTCAGGCGGAATGCCCCCTTCGAGGAAACTCATCTTAGGCGGCAAAGAAACTGCAGTGGGCGGCTACGCGACCATCGGCGGGTCGGCTGTCGTTAAGGGCTGCGGAAAGCGCTACAAAAAATACAAACTGCTGTGGGCTGACGGATGGCTCGCGCCTCCTGGACCTGCGGAAACCTACGACAGCGTGGAAGCTCCGGGTTCTCCTTGGCAGCGGATTCTGGAAGTGGACTACCATCTCATGCCCATAACGCCTTGCTTGGGCACGTACAACAACTCGCCCACGGGCGACCTGACGAGACGCTGGTCAACATTGCCGTGCTGGGCTACTCTTCCGCCTCTTCCTGTTCCCAAACTCGTCTGGAATCCGTGGACCACCGTTGGAAGCCGAAAAGCCACACTCCTGCTGGCAGTAGTCGATGATGGCGCACCGCCTGCGTCTTACTTTGATTCTTTGCAAATCTGGGTGGACAACATCGCCATACAGTGCAAGACCGATTCGATAGGACTGCCTGGGGCTCCAGTAAGCAAGTGCGAGCCTCTCAGCATAGAGAAAATCATGAAATCTGGCGGCATTCTGGAGATTAGGGGAACCGCTTGGGATGACGAAATCGTTCCACTCGACTTGAACCAGCCCAGCCTGAACTTCGACCATTTTGCGGTCGGATGGAAGAAGAACTGCGACCCCAGCTATCACACCGAAGGCATACTGCTCGTGCCCCTGCCCATTCCGCCTGCAACCGTGAATCCGGATGCAGGAAAGAAGCGAGTCAAGAACGACTTGCTCGCGACTTGGGATATCAGGGAAAAAGACGCGATGGGAAACCCGACGGGCAAGCCGCTTCCGGGAATCACGCCATGTGCTTACATTATTCAGCTGCAGGTCTGGGACAACAGCCGAATCAACGATGGCACAGTGCATTACGACCACAGGGAATTGGCGTTTACTCTGGAGAAATAGCTCTGCACCACAACTTCCTTCCTTTTTTTGGACCGACAACGACGCAGTTCTTTGTGTATTCTGGATTCATAACTCTTAGATACCTCACTCACAGAAGAGAATGCAAGAACGTACTGTAAGTGGGGAAATACTCTGGACCTCGACAGCATAATCTACATCGTTCTCGCCGTCATAGTCACGGGGCTGGCTGGGCTCGTCTACTACTATGCGCGGAAAGCCGAAAGCTCACGAAAGCGGACGAAGCGGCTCATAAACGCTTACATTCAGCAGAAAGCCCAGAACCGCGCCAAGACCAACCGAGAGATAAGCCGCATCGACCAGCTGTTCAAGGATGGGCAGATTGACCACGAGACCTACGCGCGGCTGAAGGATGTGCTGGTGACGATGGAGGGTAAGAAGGAAGAGGAACAGGACATCTTCACGTACGTGACCGAGAAAAGCAAGAAATGAGTTTGTAAATCCGCGTTTCTTCCCAAGTTTTTCTGAGAAAGCCCCTCGCAGCGGCAACGAACCACGAACCTATTTGGAGCCTATTAGAAACTCGTTGCAGAAACCAGTAGAGGGAGAGGTCCCCTGCGGACGTTTGGCAGCCTTACTTTCCGCTCATCAGCCTCAGCAGAATCGCTTTCGCGGAGTACAGTCGGTTCTCCGCCTGCTCGAAGATTGCGGACCGCGCGCCTTCAATCACGTCCGCGGCGATCTCGTATCCGCGGTGGATGGGCATGTCATGCATCACCAATGCGCTGGTTCCGCGGAGCAGTTTGCCATTTACTTGGTAGGGCATCATCTGCTTCAGCCGTCGCTCTTTTTCTTCTGCGAATTTGGGGTCGGTGAAGAACTCCATGTCCACCCAGGTGTCGGTGTACACGAAGTCCGCGTCCTTGACCGCCTTCTTCAGGTCCAGCGTGGTCTTCCACAGCCCTGTTTTGCGGGCTTCTTTCAGCATTGCGTCGTCGCGTGACGCCTCGTTGAAGACGGGCGTGACGGTCGTCAGCTCGATGCCGGTTTTGGTGCAGCCCTCGATGAGGGAGTTGCAGACGTTGTTGTGGACGCCGACGTAGACGAGCCGTGCGCCCTGCAGCGCCCCTTTTTTCTCCTTCACGGTGATGAGGTCTGCGAGGCATTGGCTGGGGTGGTACTTCTCGTCGCAGCCGTTTATGACTGGCACCTGCGATGCGTCCATCATCCGCTGCAGGTCCGCGTTCCTGAGCAGCCGCGCCATGATGCCGTCGACGTTGCGGGATAGGTATCGGACTTCGTCGCCGATGTCCGCCAGCGCGAAGTTGGTTGTTCTCCAGTCGATGAACAGGGCGTGCCCGCCGAGCTGCGTCATCGCCACCTCAAACGACACCCGCGTCCGCGTGCTGGTTTTCTGGAAAATCAACGCCAACGACCGCTCCTCCAAGGCGTCGGCATACAGCTTCGGGTTGCGCTTCGCCTCGATGCCCAAGTCCACCATGTCGCTGATTTGTTGGCCGGACAGTTCTCGGAAATTCATCAGATGCACAGGGTTGCGCCTCGCAGTGAAAAGGGAACCGTGCTCGGCAATAAACCTTTACGGGAAACCTTTTTTCGCCGACGGCGCACCCTTAGTGTGGAGCTTCGAGCGCATGATCCTGACTGTGTCTTCTAAGCTGGATGCGGCGGGCACGAACATCGCCCGGCACCTCCTGCAGAAGTCCCCCTTCGAGGAGACGGGCAGACTCTTCCAAGGAAACCCAGTCTACGCGGTGGAAGTGGGCGGCAGGCAGGTGGCTTACGCTACGCTGGAGGCGGAAGAAACCGTCTATGCGCAGGCGCTTCCGGCGAGTTTTCCCGATACAGAATTGGTCGTGTTCTTGTCGCAGCACAGCAGCCAGAGCGGCAAGCCCACACTGTCCGTCCACACGCCGGGCAACCTCGCCGAGGCGGAGATGGGCGGCTTACCCCGGAGGGTTTCGGTTGCGGCTGCGACTGCCATGCGCGACGCGCTGCAGGCGCTGGACAGGCTGAGGCTGGAGATGGGGTTGGGCTATGAAGTCTCGTACGAGTGTACGCATCACGGTCCATCGCTGGATGTGCCCACGATGTTTGTGGAGCTCGGCAGCTCCCCTGCGCAGTGGCGCGACCAGCGGGCGGCGGCGGCTGTGGCGGAAGCCGCCATGGAAGCCATCTCCAAGTTCCGCACGTCACAAGCCGTTAGGGCAGCGCTGGGTATAGGCGGAACGCACTACAACCAGAAGTTCACGCGGATGGCTCTCGAAGGCGAAGCAGCCTTCGGGCACATGATTACGAAATACGCTCTTCCAAGGGCAGACTACGAAATTCTGCAGCAATGCGTGAAGAGAACGCTGGAGAAAGTCGACTGCGCAGTCTTGGATTGGAAGGGCATTCGAGGCGAAGACAAACTTGAGCTTCTCTCCTTGCTACAGGAAATTGGGTTGCCTGTAGAGAAAGCTTAGGGCAGGTTTCGTGTTGAATTCTCTTGCGGAGTGAGATTTATTTCCAAGGAAAACGTGTCCTCGAATAAGCTTGCGGCAGAAATTGAACTCATAAGACTTTAGAATTTTCGTCGTTTCTGTGTGAATCCTTTGCGGGAAAGAGAAATTGTACTCTTTTCTAGGTGTCCACTTCTTAAGAGTGTTAACTCGCCCAGCTGTAAGTCTTGGGATTTATGCCTTCGACGGTTTTGCAACGGCTGAATGGTTATCATCCGATTAAGTCTACCAATTGTATGTAGAGCTGAGTTTTCAGGATGCTTTAGGTGCCTGAGTGCCCTGAGCATTTGTCGCACACGGTTGTAGCAAAAATGGTTGAAGTTGGTCAAGTCAGCAACCCTTAAACGTTGGCTTCTTAGCATATTTGATTTCACCGCGCAAAAAAGAGTAATATCTATCAATTGGTTGGCTAAAACCAACAATCATTGCAGTGGCAAGCTTATCCTTTCTCAGGGCTTTTGTCTTTCGGAGATGCCCAAACTCCATAAAATAGCCAAGAAAGTCAATTTCATCAGACGAGTTAAGCTCATTTGTCAAGGATACTCTAACTCTTTCTTTCAGATAATCTAAGAATAGTGTGCCTTGTTTACCAAGCAAATCACGAATGACAATCAAATCGTAGATGCTGACAACCCAAGGATTTTGGCTTCCACGCAAGAGTTTTGGATCCCATCTCCTGACTAAATTAACGTCAAGCGCTAGCTTGGAAAAGTCTTCAACGCATACATTTATAATATAGGTGTCTTTGAAGCTCTTTTTCCGAATTCTTAAAACAACTTTCCCTTCTTCGTTTCTAAATTCTGCCTCTTCCTTGCTTTGAATGTATTCGAATGCTCGCTTCGCCTGCTCAAATGCATTGTCAATATTAGATACAAAGTCTTCCTTTGTGAGTTGTAAAATATCTTCTACCCCAGCGATTATTCTCTTTTTCTTTCCTTTTATCTCGATAAGAAATAGTATGTCTTTTGCTTCAATTATACCATCAATCTCTTTGTCCTTCTGGTAGAACAGATTTGCATGTGCAGTGCCGTTTGTCAGTTCCGAAAGAAGCCCCAAGGCTTTCGCTTCAAAAAAATCTCCTTTAACCTCATGATAAGATATGGCGTCTTTGTCTGCTTGTGATAAAATCGACTCAATTATTGCTATGACGTTCCTAACAAGGTGAACCTGCAAGTAACAATAATACTTGCCTTCAACTTTTATCGCCGGCTTTACTGGCACAAGGCTCTGATCAAGCGGATGGTGCCATGCCGAATTCTCACCAAATTGAGTAGATAATAGATCCATGAGAGTACCATTAATTTGGGGGTTTTGCTCAACCTCGTAAATTCCTTTGCCAAAAATAGCAGGAAGGTTGCTATACGCCTTTCTCACTTTTTCACATTCGTCAGAATTCTCCTTCTTATACTGTTCAATAAAGAGTTCAAAATCAGTGTTTCGTGTTTCAGCGACTCGCTTAGCGACATACTCCATAACTTTCTCTTGAAAATCACGTAAAGTTACCAAAGGCTCATTATATCTGTGTTCTATCTGCCTCTCAATTTCCTTCACTGTTGCCCAGTAGTCACTTATCGAAAATCCTTTCTGTCTGAGTGTGCCTTCGATTTTGGAGAATAATTCTCGTGAGATTTCCTCATAATGCTGTGAATAAGCAGTCCCTCTCACTATTAAGAAATTTCCCAGCAAATGCATGAATACCTCCGCTTCGGTTGTAGTGAAGTCTTTCTTTGTGATAGATTCTAACATGTAGTAACTTGGAATTCGCTTAGCAAGTTTATCGATTCTTTCAAGGATTTTGGAGAAATCTGTTTCGTGTGTCTTATTGTACGCCTTAAACTCATTCCTTAATATCATATTTTGAACCGTCTCTACAACTAGTTGACTGCCTTTGAAGGAAGATTCTGTATAGGTTTCTGGGTCGGAAAACAGGTTCATAGTCGAAACAGTAGCCAGCAAATCAAGTGGATTGTGTTTATCCAAAATTTCTTTTTCGATTGACGCTAATTCTTCCAGAATCTCTTCCTTCTCCTTCTTCACTACTTCTCCAGCAGATTTGCGTATTTTTCCTATTTCTTCCATATCGAAGTATGAATTTATTTTCACTAAACGACCGTCTATCTCAGCTTTTACTCGTTCGCCGACTGAATCATTGTTTCTCTTGGTGCTCGGCAACGAGACGACACTATTATCAATAACGAGTTCTTTACTTTCTATCATTTGTGTGATTCTGAATTCTATCTTGTCGTGTTCGACTCTTGTAACTTGTTGAAGTGCATCCGTTAAAGTCTCAATTCTTGTTTCGCCATTGTTCACCAGATAGTCTATAATCTGCGGGCCCAAGGTTGGCTTTCTCCTCATAGTGACCGCTCCCTGAAATGTCACCAATCCTCATACGTGACGATTCGAGAATAAGAAACTAACCATATAGCTGGATCAAACTACGAATAAGTGCGCCAAGAAAAAAGAGAATTTGAAGTAGACTTCTCCGCGCCGGAAACCGTTTTAGTGCGTGTATGGCTTAGTGTGAACATTAGAAATTAAACTGAGGGTGTTTTAATCTGTGCTGGTGCGGACGGTTGAATTTGAACCTCCACCAATCATTTTGCGACTGTGACGCGAGTGCTCAAATATGCGCGATCTTACTGCCTTATAAATCTGTAAATTTCGCAATTTCTAAATTTCGTGAGGGTTCTTAAGCCACAGCACTCTCCAGTTTTCAGTACGGAGGAAAACAGTCTGATGCGTTTGCGGGGAGGTGAGAACCAGAGAGGAAGTGTAGTTCAGTTTTTGGGCTATCCCGAGAAAGTGCCCAACGCAACAGGAAGCATAGCAGCAGCATATTTGGAGCCTAATAGAAACTCGATGCAGAAACCTATAGAGGGGGTCTACCCACACAAACCCCGAGCAACAACCACAGACACAACAACGCCAACCCACCAAAACACAAACCACCAAACCCCACAGCAACCTTTATTATACCAGACTGAAATCTCTCTTGTCGGTCAACATGGGAATACGATCATGGCTAACCCAAGCAGGACGAACCCTGAAACTAGCCTCCAAGCCAGACAGAGAAGAACTCTGGCTATCCATAAAAATCAGCCTCCTCGGCATCGGCGCAGTCGGCCTAATCGGCTTCGTCATCCGACTCATGGCCTCAGTCCTCATGCCAAACGTAGGCGCAGCATAGAAGGCACACCCCGATGGAGAAGAAAACCGAAGAATTCGAAACCAAAATTTTCGCCGTCAAAACCACCACCGGCCAAGAACGCAACGTAGCCCGCCTCATAGCCGCCAAAGTCGAAATGGAAAAAATCCCCATAAAAGCCCTCCTCGTCCCAGACACACTCAAAGGCTACGTCTTCATCGAGGCAGACGGACCACACCTCGTCGAAGAAGCCATCGCAGGCGTCCGACACGTCCGCAGCAGAATCCCCGGACTCGTCAGCTTCACCGAAATCGAACGCTACATCGTCCGCAAACCCGTCATCGAAGACCTAGGCGAAGACGACGTCGTAGAAATCACAGGCGGACCCTTCAAAGGCATGCGCGCCAAAATCACACGCATAGACAAATCCAAAGGCGAAGTCACCCTCGAACTCCTCGAAGCCACGTTCACCCTGCCCATCACAGTCCACTCAGACTACGTAAAACTCGTCGAAAGAGGAAAACGAAGTGAAACATAATGGTTGAAACAAAAACCGTCGAACTACTCGTCAACGGCGGACAAGCCAACGCCGGCCCACCACTCGGTCCCGCGCTCGGCCCACTAGGCCTGAACGTCATGGCAGTCGTCAACCGCATCAACGAGCTCACGAAAGACTACGCCGGCATGAAAGTGCCCATCAAAATCTCCGTGAACCCCGACGACAAGACATTCGAAGTCACAGTCGGTACACCCACGGCTTCGGCACTGCTCGTCGCCGAGCTCAAAGTGGAGAAAGGTTCAGGAACGCCCAACACGGCGAAAATCGGGGACCTGACGGTGGAGCAAATCGTGCGCATCGCCAAAATCAAGCGTCCTGAGTTGCTGGCAAAGACCCTGAAGGGTGCAGCGAAAGAAATCATGGGCACCTGCGTGAGCATGGGCTGCACCGTTGAGGGCAAAGACCCGCGTGAAGCGCAGAAGGAAGTTGACGAAGGCAAGTACGACGCCATGTTCCAAGAGTGAATCACGAGCGAATATTTTTATAACCCCATTCCAATCCTGATTGACACGAGGCTTTAAAATGCCCTTAGACAAGAAGTCTCTGCTGGAAGCGTTGAAACAGGCGAAAGAGCAATCCGGCAAGAAGAAATTCGTCCAAACCGTAGACTTAATCCTAGACATCAAAGAAATCGACATGAAGGCACCCGAAGGCAAGATCACCGAAGTCGTTGAGCTTCCCCACGCACCCGCGAAACTTAACAAAATCTGCGTCATCGCATCCGGCGAGTTGGCATTGAAAGCCAAACGTGCAAACGCGGACAACGTCATCGAACGCGCAGACCTCGACGGACTAGCTGGCAAGAAGAAGGACCTGCGCAAAATCGCCGGCACGTACGACGTGTTCGTTTCCGAAGCCTCACTGATGCCGCTTGTCGGCAGGATTCTGGGTCCAGTTCTGGGTCCACGCGGAAAAATGCCCATTCCGGTTCCGCCGAACGCAGACATCGCCGCCATAATCGAGCGTCACCGCAAGACCATCGTGATTAGGATGCGCAACCAACCCATCATTCAATGCAGTGTAGGAACCGAAAACCAGTCTGACGAGGATTTGGCAGATAACATTCAGGCTGTGCTGAGGGTTCTGGAAGGCAAGCTCAAGCGTGGGTTGAAGAACATCGACGTTGCCTTCATCAAAACTGCCATGGGTTCTCCCGTGAAGATTAAGCCTTAACAGAGTGTGAAAGCGAATGCCATCCCAACTTGTGTTGGAACAGAAGTCGACTGAAGTCGAAGAGATTAAGGAGATTCTTGAGAGTTACAGGTCCATCGGCGTGGCTAGCCTGAAAAAAGTGCGCGCAACCCAGCTTCAGGAACTCAAGAAGAGCCTAACTGGCAAAGTGTACATGCGCGTGATAAAGAACACGCTGATGAAAATCGCCATCGAGAACTTGGGCAAGGAAGATCTGAAAAAACTCGAACCATTCCTCGAAGGCTCGAACGTTCTGCTGTTCACGGACCTCAACCCCTTCAAGCTTGCACTTATGCTCGAACGCGGTAAAGTGAAAACCACGGCGAAGTCAGGCGACGTCGCAGCCATGGATGTGGTCGTGCCGCAGGGCAACACCGGGCAACCTCCAGGACCCATAATCAGCCAGCTGAACGGTGTCGGCTTGCCAACCCGCATTGAGTCGGGAAGCGTTTGGGTAGCGAAGGACACGCTGGTCGTGCGCAAGGGCGAAGCCATCAACGAGCGGTTAGCCAGTGTGCTGTCGAAGCTGGGAATCAAAGCGGTCGAAGCTGGGCTTTCGATGCGAGCCATCTACGATGGAGGCATTATGATTCTTGAGGCGCAGCTGCATCTGGACTTGGAGGGCGCGAAGCAGAACCTGATGCAGGGGCAGGGTGAAGCCTTTGCGTTGGCGTTGGGCATCGCTTACCCGTCGAAAGAAACGATTGTGCCATTGCTGCAGGTTGCGCATCAGAAGTCGGTTGCGCTTGCGGTGGGAGCTGCGATACCGACGAAGGAGACTATTGGTGACCTGATTCGGAAGGCAAACGCCGAGATGCAGAGTCTGAGCAGCGCAATCGAGAAGAAGAAACCGAAGGCATAGCGCCTTTTTCCTTCATTGCGTGACCTTCAGCTTGCGGGTTGGAAGAGGCTGCGTTCTAGCGCTCGTGGCAGTCTATACCCCCCCAATTATTCATAGGCTGAAGAGTCGTGAGAACTTGCGTTTGACACTTGATGGGCGGGATGACGAAAGAGTTTGGCAGCTATGCCAGAGTGGCAGCTAAGGGTCAAGATTTCGTCCAAGTTTCGTCTGCCGAAGCCCGGCAAGCCCTCATGGTCAGAAAGTGAGGGTTGCTTGGTGGGTGAGTCCCGCGGCAACCTCAACCTAGAGAATGCTGACGGCGCACCGTTCTTCACTGCCTATATTTTCATTTTTGTTTTTTCTTGCCCGTCTTCCGAGGCTCGCCACAAAAGATCAAAATAGTCTTGCGCCATTATAGCGAGACTTGAGTTCTTCACCCATAGGCCGGATGTCTCCAGCGGGTCAGGTGTTGGCGAGATTGTGATCAATGTTTTTTCTCCGTCAAATATCGCCAGTGTGGCTGGAGGAGGATGCAATGTGTACCTGATGCTAAAGGAGCCTTTCTTCTTCAAGGTTTGGAGAATTCTGGCCACTGCTTTTTCTTCCTGAGGTTCATATACTATTAATCGGACCTTCACGCCTTTCTCCAGGCTTTTTTTCCATAATTCAACCGCATTAGTGATTACATCTCTGTAGCCTTTCCCATAAAAAATGCCGTCAACACTCACCGCGGTACCGCGAAGTGCATTGCCGAATCGACGACGGGAAGCTTCTTTCTTAGGAATCAAAATTAACTGGTGCTCTTCATGACGCTCGGCAGTGATGCTTTTTTCGTTGGCCCGTCGGAGCAGTTCCATAGCTTTCTCATGCGTCGCTAAGTTTTTTTGATGTGCACGTTGAAGCAAAACATTGATTGCATCTTGCAGTGGAATGGCTCTGTATTCTACTGGTGCAACTATTATTTTTTCAACTAAACCCTTTTGTTGGAGTTCAGAGGTTGCTCGGTAGATTTCTTGGCGAGCCGTATCAGCGTTTTCTGAGATTGCTTTTATTGTTGCCTTTTCCAAACTGGCTATGGCAAGGTATATTCTCGCTTGCAACGCAGTGAGTCCTAAGCCAGTTAAAGCTTCAACATCTCGGTCCTGAAACATTCCGTCTCTTTGAAATTCTGCGCCATACTCCAATAAAAACGCTGCGTTTGTCAGAAAGCATGTTTCTTGCTCACGTTTAAAAGGTCTCAGTGAATACTGATGAATCCGTAAAAAATAAGGAGGAAAACGAAAATGCCTAAAGAATTCGCTTTTGAAAAAGCAAAAATCCGAGGAAACAAGGACAAAACAGTTCACGCAATTGCTTTGATTCTGATGCTGTCCATAGCAGGACTTATGACCTCCTCAGTTTTCATAGTGTTCTCAAGTCCAAATAGCAACAACGTTAATCCTTTAGCCGCGGCTGCGAGTGCCAGTCCACAAGTCAGTTCCAACATACTGCAATGGGAGTTCCCGGTTAATTTCGGCCATCCCAGCTATGACCGTCTTGCCTCTGGACCAGGCCCAAGCGCCTGTGATTTCCTTTGGAAAGTCAAATCTCCGGTCCCCATAGGTAGGAGCGCCCCCATTGCGCAGAACGGCAAGGTCTACTTTACCGGAGCACCTTATGTTCTCGCCTTTGACGCATTCACTGGAAACTTGGTGTTTCAGAAGAACATAGGCTCGGGCGCGAATGCTATAGGTAATAACTTGTACGGAATTGACAAAGATCACATACTTGTGGCAACGGCATCCGGAAGTGCTTGCATAAATCCGGACAACGGGGACATTCTCTGGACGAGCCTAATGCCGCTCTTAGACTTTAACCATGGCGGCGGTATTTACGACCCAATTACAAAGCTGATGATCGTTAAGAACACAAACTTTCAATGGTCTAAAACTACCAATGCAGAACTTGGCAAGTTTAAGGCTTGGGACCTTTCTGATTTGTCGAAGCCACCAACCTTAGTATGGGAACGCGAGGTTGAAAGCATCAACGCAGACGCTTCTATCGCTTTTGGCGAAGGGCTAGTGTTCACTGGTATTCCAAGCGGTCATGAGATTGCTTACAATGCTACGACCGGAGAGGTCGTCTGGGACACTCCTTCGATGGGGTCGAGAATGTATGGCTTGACCTATTACGAGGGCAGGCTGATCCATGGCGGACTCGACAACAACGTATACTGCTATAATGCAACCACTGGCGAAGTTCTGTGGGTGTACAACCCAGGCACATTCTGGGGCTACTGGAACAGCGGACCCGCCTCTGGATTCGGCATGTTCTATGAACTCAACGCTGACGGTTACCTCTACGCCCTAAACGTTACAACTGGGAATGTAGTGTGGAAGTACAAGGGACCAGGCAACTATTACGCAGGAACACCACTCCTTAGCGCAGACGGTAAGATCTACACGACAACAGGCACCTCACAATGGAGGGACCCGGATACTGGTGAGTATGGACGTGACGAATATGTTTGCCTCGACGCATACACTGGAAAACTCATATGGACACTTCCCATACAGACAGGGCACAACCAAGGCTCTGAATGCATCGCCTACGGCAACCTATACCTCACTCCTTGGAAGGGAACTTACGGGGCGGGTAAATCACCGTCAGAAACCGCACTAAACGAGATATGGTGCATCGGAAGCAGCACACCTAATCACCCTACAGGCCCTGCAGATTGGCCAATGTTCCGGAAAGACCCAGCTCATAGCGCCTCAGGCTCAGGCCCCCAAAATCTGGATCTTCGATGGAAAACCAACCTTAACGGCGCAATCATCTCTTCACCATCCATCGTTGATGGAGTCGTCTATGTAGGGTCAGGAGACAATAACATCTATGCTCTTAATGCTGACAATGGCAGCATCTTATGGAAGTTTCCAACGGGCTACTACGTCAGGTCTTCACCGGCAGTGGTTAACGGCAAAGTTTACACTGGTGCTGATGATGGCAACATCTATTGTCTCGACGCCGCAACAGGCACGCAGCTTTGGAAGACGTTTGCTGGCGGCATCACGGTGCACAGCTCGCCGATTGCGCCTACAATCAGATCCTCTCCCACAGTGGCTAACGATAAAGTCTACGTAGGCTCGCTCGACAACAAGACATACTGCCTCAACGCCAACACTGGCGCCGTCCTTTGGACCTTTCCAACCAAAGGATGGATCGAAGACACCCCAGCCGTTGTTGATAACGCCGTCTACATCGGCACGGAACCTCTAGTGAATTTGAATGTCACCCCAAACTGGACCCTCTACAAGCTTGATGCAGGCACAGGATCCATCATCTGGCAGCTTGACATCCCGTACAACGCTAGTTCATCAGAGTTGACGGCATCCCCGACAGTCGCAGCGGGCATGGTCTTCGTTCCATGCGTTGGAAAAGAGAACTTCTACGCCATAAACGCGACGACCGGCGCCTTCATCTGGAACTACCAGACCATCTCACCCGGCGTGCCAAATTTTGCCACTGTACTATATGCGGACGGCAAAGTATTCATTCCCGACTTCTTCTCTCTCTCCTGTCTTAACGCTACAAATGGCACAAGGATCTGGTCCACCTGGCTATCTCGCGAGATAGAAATATCGCCTAGCTACTCGTACGGCAAAGTCTACATAGGTTGCGAAGAGGGCACATTCCGCGTCTTAGACGCAAACAACGGAACCACTCTTTCATATTACCATGTAGGCACCAACATCTGGTCCTCGCCAACCCTCTACAACAACAGACTGTATTGGGGAGCCAGCGACTTCAACCTCTACTGCTTCCAAGAAGCTGATCTTGGCTTGACCACATACTACGGTTCGTCAGAGTCACCTGCGCCTTCGCCATCCCCATCTCCATCGCCGACCCCAAGCCCAACTCCCTCCCCAACTGCAACTCCCACTCCATCACCTTCCCCAACTGCAACTCCAACTCTAGCACCGACAGCTTCGCCTACACCAACAGCTACTCCATCGCCGACAGCTACGCCGATAACTACGCCGCCAACTACGCCGATAACAGAAGCCCCTAACACCACACTTTACATTGCGGTCGCAGTCGCAGCAATCATCGTGATCGTCGCCGCAATAGCAGTCGTCCTCAAGAGACGGAAGTGAACACGCTGCAATATCCCATAACCTTCCCCTTTTTTTGGGAATCAGATGCACAGAGATAACGGGCTGAGTGGGCTCTGGCGGTTAGGCTCAAAGCGGTAGCAGCTAAGAGTCAAAAGAGTTTCAGTCTC
>JBHGBG010000011.1:0-48823 GCA_041946875.1 Bathyarchaeia archaeon | reverse complement strand
CAAAACCGTGGTCGGAGGAGTTGCTCATGGATAGGATTTCGCCCCGCAGCTTCGCCGCTTCGCGCCTCAGGTTCTGCTGCAGGTCCTTCTTCGGATGGCAGTGGCTGAAGTTGGGGATGTAGCTTGAGGCGTAGCAGTAGACGCATTCGTGGTCGCATCCGCTGTACGGGTTAAACGTCAGCTTGGGCGGGCACGTGCACAGGCTGCTGCGCCACGGGTCGAACCTGGAAATCAGCGGCACTCCAGTTTCACTGGGTTAGCCTATGACGCTGCGCAGACTAAAACCATTCGCTGTGGCTTGCTGCAACTCTTTGCATGAGTTCGCTTGACAATTCAAGCCGCACGGCGTGGACACGATATGGACCAGAAGCCTACCAGAAGCAAGGAATGTACTCTCGGATCCTGAACGGAACGCCAAGCGAATCCGCGACGGCTTTGACCTTTTCGATGGAGACTTCGGGCATGCGCACAGCTGAAACCTCTACTTCCATCTCCGATTTGGCTTTTTGGATGAAGTCTAGCACCGCCTCAAAAGCACCTGAGAAAGTTGGTCTGCAGTTCTCCTCGTACGTCTCCGCGTCATGGCCGTTCAGGCTGACGCTTACGCGGCTTACGCCTGCCGCTTTCAGTTCCCTCGCAACGTCCTTGCCTTTGTTGAGTGCGTAGCCGTGTCCGTTCGTGTCCAGCCTAATCGGCATCTGGGGACAATGCGTTTTTGTCCATTTTGTCACTTCCAGCAGGACATCCAATCGTTCCGTGGGTTCGCCGAAGCCGCAGAAGACCAGCTCGCTCCAACGTCGCGTTCGCAAGGCTTCCTCCAAATCTGCAATGATTTCCGCCGTTGAGGGTTCTTTTGTCAGCTTCAGGTTGAAGTCGCCCACGCCGCGCTTGTAGTTGCGGAAGCAGAAGAAGCAGCAGTTGGAGCATCTGTTCGTTATGTTCAGGTAGAGCTTGTCGTCCAGCCAGTAGACGGTTCGGGGGTTGTCGCCTTGTGACATGCGTTTTCGCCGAGCAGAAAATGAAGAGGTACGTTCAGCTATATAGTTTATAGTTTCTATTGTGGAAAGTATCTTATTCTCTGCCAGGCATAGGACAAATGGTCAGGCATGAAGAAAGTTCCCCTTTTCGAGCACGAGCTGCCTCCAATCTACCGTCGAAGGTTCAACTGAGTGGCTCGAAAGCAAGCAAACGAGATGACTCGGCTTCGGACGTGAGTTCTGCTTTTTCCGCGACTCCACACCATCCGCCGTCCTGCTCCCGAAACATCCTTTGTCAACAGAAAAAGAAACGGAGGCACATCTGCCCTGATTTCACAGTTTCAGAATCTTTTCTCCTTCCTCCCTGAGATAACTATCGGTGCATAGCGTATATAACACTTGCCACGTCCACAAATTTTTCTGTTTCAAGAAGATTTAAACCAAAGCAAACATCAAGTATGCAATGTCGTTCTCAAAGCCCAATAATCTGAGGTTACATCACTTATGAATGAAACCAAACCAAAACGGAAACGCATGGAAGTCGCCACACTCGGCAGCGGCTGCTTCTGGTGCAGCGAAGCCGTCTTCCAACTCATCCGCGGCGTCGAGAAAGTCGAGCCAGGCTACGCAGGCGGCACCGTGCCCGACCCGACGTACGAGCGCGTCTCCACTGGAACTACGGGACACGCGGAAGTAGTGCAGTTAACTTTCGACCCCGACATCATCTCGTTCAGAGAGATTCTGGAGATTTTCTTCGGAACCCACGACCCGACGCAGCTGAACAGGCAAGGCTCCGACATCGGAACCCAGTACCGCAGCGTAATCCTCTACAATGATGACGCTCAGAAAGCCACCGCCGAACAACTCATAGCCGAACTCACCCGCGAGAAAGCCTATGACAAGCCCATCGTGACCCAACTGGAGAAATTCACAGCCTTCTACCCGGCAGAAGAATACCACAAAGACTACTACAAGAAGCATCCAAAGCAGCCCTATTGTCAAGTCGTCATAGCCCCAAAAATAGCTAAACTGCAAAAAACCTTTCTCGCGAAGCTAAAGCTACCCTAAACCATCAACCACCAATTCACTACAACCTCAGTCAGAACTTCAGCTTAATAACATCGGAGCAAATCCCCGAAGATATGATTCAGAACTCAGAAAGTGAATGAAGAATAATCAATGGCGCAAGTGATTTAAGCAAATTAAGAGATAACATAATTTCCGCGTTTAAATTGCAAGGAGGTGAAATGATATGCCAAGAATCGATCGACTTGATGAAGTCGTTATAAATGCTCCGCCTATGGTAGTCTACAAGGCTGTTTTGAACGAGTACGCGGGGGTCACGCATTGGTGGATGCCTTATCTTGAGTTTAAACTAAGAGGGGATTTGCCGATCGATCGTGAGGGTGCAATTGGCGACATGATTTTTCATTTCAGCAAAAGAGCAAGTTCCAAGTCTTCTTTCAAGGTAGCAAAGATTGTCGAAGCCAAGTCCTTGGAAATAGAATATGCAGGCGACATTGTAGGAACTGGAACATGGACATTTGAGCCAACAGATGGAAAGACCAAGGTTCAATATCGTGCCAACTCCAGAACCAATAGTCTATTAGCTGCTCTTGTCTCTCCATTCGTGGACTTTGGAAAAGGTCACTCAGATGTGACTCAGAAGGGATTCAAAGCACTGAGCAGTTACCTGAGCGAGAAATGAACAGGATGGAATGGAACTATCGTCAATTCTCCTTAGAAGCAATTGCCGCATGGTAATTCATAGCTAAAAGCCCTAAAAAGAGGAATGGAATGAGTGTCCTAAAAAGAGATTCGAAAAAGTCTTTTGATGTCTTAAACAAGGGGAATAGATCGACACGAGCAACAGAGCACACAACAGTCTTGTGCGGCTCACTTGTTGGCTTGCTCGGTCATCTTCGCAATGAACTGCTTGATATCTTCGCCCGTTCCGAAAACGATTAGGTGACCATCCTCTTCCTCGCGGAAACCCAGCCTCGTCTCAGCCGCCATCTGCTCCAGCTTCTCCAAAGGCAGACTCGCCAAAGGCTTAACCCGAATCCACTTCTGGTCTCTGGGCACACCAGGGATGAACCGCATCTCCTCCCTCGGCTTCACGACGGTGACGCAGGATTCACAGCCCGCCAAGTCCAGCTTCCTCAGCCAGTCATCCACCTTTTCGGATGGAAAGTGCTTCCCCGCTTCCGTCACCAAGTAGGCTTCCACGCTTCCAAGGTACTCATCAATTTTCGGCGCGGTTTCACCGCGGTCTGATTGGCTCGCATCCAAAACCTTCATAAGAACTCGCGCAGATTTCAGGTCTTCCAGCACGTTCTGAGGGAGTTTGAGTCCTTTCCTTCCGAATTCAATTATCATCTCTTCCAGAATCTTGGACCTAGCAGCGTAACTCATGCAACATTCGCTCCATGGATGCATATTGCATGGAACACTAATAAACCGTACTTGCACAGCGCGGAAAACACGGATGCGTAAGGAATATTAAACCGCGAAAGAATCGACTAACCACTGAGTTTTCACGCAAAAACCACGCTTACGGAGAACATGGAACATGACCGAAAACAAGAAAGCCCAAATCAAAGAAGCCATCCGACAACTCCACGCTGGAGTGCCACCCGAACAAGTCAAAGAAACCTTCAGAGCAGTGCTCGAAACAGCAGACCCGGTGGAAATCGCCAAAATAGAAGAAGAGCTCGTCAAAGAAGGCATGGAAAAAACGCAACTCCGCAAACTCTGCGACGTACACATGGCAATCTTCAAGGAACAGCTCGAGAAACAGATGCCTCCAGTCGCACCCAACCAGCCCATCAGCATCCTAATGGAAGAACACAAAATCATGCTCAAACTCGCCGAAGAACTCAGCGCATTGGCGAAGAGAATCAACAAAATAACCGACATGCGCTACGCAACTGAGGAAATCCACCGAGTCCAACATATAGCCGAAGACTTCACCGACTCGGAAAAACACTTTCAACGAGAAGAAAACGCCCTGTTCCCCATCATCGAGAAACACGGCGTTACCGAGCCACCAGCAGTCATGTGGATGGAACACACCGACATCAAAGAACAAAAAAAGAAACTGCACGCACTCGTGACGGAGCTGGAGAAAACAGGCTTCCAAAACTACAAACAACAACTCGCCGAAACAGCGCAGCTGCTCGGCAACCTGCTGCAGAGCCACTTCTTCAAGGAAAACAGCATCCTCTTCCCAACAGCCCTCAACCTCGTCACTGAGCAGGAATGGACGGAGGTGCGGAAGGAATTTGACGAAATCGGCTACTGCTGCTTCACACCCCCAGCACTCACAGCGCAAGCACCGAAAGCCGCAGCGGAACAGGCAAAAGCGAAAACCCCAGAAGGCTTGCTCCAGCTTGAAACAGGCAGCTTCACGAAAGACCAGCTTGAAGCTGTGCTGAACACGCTGCCAGTGGACATAACGTTCGTGGACGCAGACGACACCGTGCAATACTTCAACAAACCCGACCAACGCCTATTCATCCGCGCCAAAGCCGTCCTCGGCAGAAAAGTAGCCTTATGCCACCCAGCCAAAAGCCTCGCCACAGTCAGCCGCATCGTCGAATCCTTCAAAAACGGAAAGAAGAACACCGCAGAGTTCTGGATAACTCTCAACGGACGCTTCGTGCACATCAGGTTCTTCGCAGTACGAGACTCAAACGGCAAGTACTTGGGGGCCATCGAAGTCGTGCAGGACCTCACAGACATCAAGAAGCTCGAAGGCGAAAGACGCCTACTCGACTGGAAGGACTGAAAGGTCTTCCGCAAACCATTTCTTCTTGTTCTGCCATCTCTTCAGTGAAGCGGTTTTTGCGAGGCTCAACCCATGAAGCTTTTCACAATTAAATCCGAAGAACTGGCACACAACAGCTACTTCCTCACAGACGGCGAAGAAGCAGCCGTAGTTGACCCAAGACGCGACTGCCAAGTCTACACCCGCTTGGCACAGAGGGAATGCGTGCGAATCAGGTACATCTTCGAGACGCACAGGAACGAGGACTACGTCGTTGGCTCAACCGAACTCAGAAACGTGACAGAAGCAGAAGTCTGCCACAGCAAAGAGCTTCCCTTCAAGTACGGCGAACACAGCCTAAGTGACGGAGAAACCCTCACGCTCGACGCACTGAAAATTAAGGCAGTGTACACGCCTGGGCACACGGATGAATCCCTCTGCTACATCGTCTACATGCCTGCAAAGAGCGCTGACGCAGTGATGGCTTTCACTGGCGATACTCTCTTCGTTGGCTCCGTCGGCAGAACTGACCTGCAAGGCGAGAAAGCGCAGCCCAAGCAGGCAGAGAAGCTGTACACCGGCATCTGCGAGAAGTTGCTGCCGCTCGGCGACCAAGTCCTCGTGTATCCTGCGCATGGTGCAGGCAGCGTGTGCGGCAACGACATCAGCGACCAAGGTTTCAGCACGTTGGGGTACGAAAAGAAAACGAACCCGTACCTCAAGCTGAGCCGTGAAGCGTTTATTGAGCGGGCTTTGGCACAGGAGTTTCTTGTGCCGCCTTACTTCCGCAAGATGGAAGAATACAACCTGAACGGTGCACCGCTGCTGCATGGACTTCCAGAGCCAAAACCTTTGAGCGTCTCCGAGTTCGAAGCAGAAAGCCATGAATTGGACACTGAAGTCGTGGATACACGGTTGCCCTATGCGTTTGCTGGCTCGCACATTCCTGGTTCGTTGAGCCTTTGGCTGGGTGGAACAGCGGTTTACCCTGGTTGGCTTCTGAACTATGATCAGCGTGTCCTGTTCGTGCTGGAACGACCCAGCGACATAGTGCGGGTTTCGGCGCATTTTTGGCGTCTGGGGTTCGACAACATCTACGGTTTCCTCTGCAAGGGCATGAGCGAGTGGCAGGAGCAGGGCAAACCCATCAGCCGCTTGGGCGTGCTGTCAGCTTCGGAGCTCAAGGAAAAGCTGGACCTGAAGCGTGCCGTGGTTCTGGACGTGCGTGAGCCGCATGAGTGGAGTGAAGACGGCTGGATTGAGGGTGCGGAGCGCGTGTTCTTCGGGCATTTGCCGCAGCGGCTTGAGGGCATGGAGCGGAACAGGCGTTACGCTGTGACTTGTTCCGTGGGCAACCGTGGCAGCATTGCAGCCAGCCTCCTGAAGCGGAAGAACTTCGTTGAGGTTTACAACGTGCTGGGCGGGATGACTGCTTGGAGGAACTTGGGCTACCCTGTCACGAAGGAGTGAGTTTGGCTTTTTCCACCGCGTGGTTGAAGTCGCTGAGGATGCGGTGAGTTATCCCCCAAACCGTGGCGTTCTGGAGTTTGTAGGCGGCAACCTTTGCGAAGCCGAACTTCACGGTGGTTTCGCTGCGGATGATTCTCTCGTACGGAACCCACATGTAAGCTTCGAGTTCAGTCGCGGAAAGGTGGATTTGCGGGTCGTCTTCTAGGAATGCAGCGAAGGGCAGGATGCACAGGTTGCGTCTGGGTTCAGATTCAAGCACATTCAGCACGCCGAGGAGGTTTTTTTCTTTCAGGGTTATGCCTGTTTCCTCACGAGTTTCCCGCAAAACCGTAGCTCTTAGGTCAGCATCTTTTGAATCGCGCTTTCCTCCCGGCAGCGCGATCTGTCCTGACCATGGGTCCTTGGGGTTCTCTGCCCTCTTCACGAGGAGAATCTCGTAGTCGCTTTTTGCGGGTTTGAGGATTAGTGCTACGGCTGCGTTTGCGCCTTGCTCGTCTGTGACTGGTCTGAGCACGGATGGGAGTTTCTGGATGGTTTGGGGGTTGACCACGTTTTTTCCTCGTGACTCTAGTGCTTGGAAAAGACTATAGCCCCCTTATATATAGCGTGAAGTGGTTCTGTCAAGTCTGCGTCGGATAGGCTGAGTCTGCGGTATTTGTCAAATTTCGTCGGATATTTTGGGTTTAGCTTTTTGGTTTTAAGGTGGTGGAGGGAAATTTGTTCTGTTTTCCTTGCCTGCTTTGTAGCCTATCTCCAGCTTCTTGAGCCTGTCAATCTCCGTCATCATACCCACACCTACTTGACCACCGAAGCCAACGCCCGTACTGTATTTGAATTTGATGGTGACTTCGCAACTTTCCTCTCCTAAGGGTCGGAATACGTATTCTGTTACTAGTTTCAAGCCCCATTTGGCTTCTTCCATTGCGACGGTATTGTTTGGTATGTCTTTGACGAGCTGGGGTGGGTTGCTTACAAGTTTGCCGCGTAAATCTTGAGTGTACTCGACATAACTTGTGTCTTTGACTGCTTGATAGGCTACTTGAGTTGGAACCTGCAGAGCAATTGTTCTTGTGAGTTCTCCCATTTTTTTCTCCCATTCAGCAAACTGCTTTCTGAGTATATAAAATGTATGCGTTAGTTGTAAAGGGTGTCTGTTTGGATGAAAAGAAACTTGAGCAACTTAAGTGTCGGATAAGCGAACATTTCTATAATGAAGCTAGAATAATGCGGGATATTCTTAAGGCTAAATTGACAGAAGAAGAAACAGATGCACTAGTTCTATACATGGAGAATCATCCTTACGCGAAACTTGCTAATTCTTTGTTCAGGAATTCAGGCAACAAGAAGAGCTAACCTTGTTTTCTTAGAATGTTGTCAATTGCGTCTATTGCGCTGTCTCTTTCCATATCAGTTGCGTCGGGATGGTGTGATATTCTAGCTAATGCTGGAAGTGCTGCTCGCCCCATTTTTTCTAGGGTGCTTATTGCCTTGTCATGAGTGAGACCTTTGCAGTTTTTGGAAGTTGCTGTTTCCTCCAATTCTTTAATAACATCGTTTTCAACCCACAGTTGCATTGCCTCTTCTAGTGCTTCGGTGAGGTTGCCTTTCTTCATGCCTTTTCTTTTGAACACTTCTTCTCTGAATTTCTGGTCGATGTTGTCTTGGATTATGACGTTGAGTTTTCCCATTTTATCATCTGTTATTACCATGAAGGGTCTGCTATATTTATAGTTTTCCACATATCCATAATATTTATTAGACCGTTTATTATTGTAGATATGTGGAGAACGTGGCTAAAATGATGGAACTCCAAACCCGTAAGGAAAGAGGCATGGCAATAGCTCAAGGGCAGAATCAAGTTAAGCGGATTGATGCTTCTGCGTATGTTGTGCAGTCTCAGTCTAACAATGGCGTTTACCATGTGGTTAAGGGTGCGGATGGTTGGGTTTGCGAGTGCCCCGACCACGTTTTTCGCCGCGTTCCTTGTAAGCATATTTTTGCGGTTGAGATTTCCGTGTCACTGAGAGCACAGGTAACCAGTAGACGCATAGAGCCTGTTGAGAGCCTTACGAAGTGCATTTACTGTGGTTCTGATAACATTGTGAAGGATGGTGTGCGGAAGAACAAGGCTGGAGTTATTCAGAAGTTCCAGTGCCGAAGCTGCCACAAGTACTTCACCTTCAATCTGGGTTTCGAGCGCATGAAGCACAACCCACAAGCCGTCACCACGGCTATCCAACTCTATTTCAGCGGAGAGAGTTTGCGAAACACAAAGGAAAGCCTGAGACTGCTAGGCGTTGAAGTCTCCTACCAGACAGTTTTCAACTGGATAAAGAAGTACACTCGGCTCATGCGCGACTACGCAGAGAAAATCGTGCCAAACGTCAGCGACACATGGAGAGCAGACGAAGTATACGTAAAAGTCAAGGGCGACATGAAATACCTCTTCGCGATAATGGACGACGAAACACGCTTCCTAATCGCGCAAGAAGTAGCCGAAACCAAAGAGAAACACGACGCAAGGATGCTATTCTTCAGGGCAAAGCGACTCATGGAAAAGCAGCCTAAAACACTAATCACCGACGGACTCCCAAGCTACGCTCTGGCATGCCAACAGGTCTACGAAGGAACGGAGCATGTTCGAGAAATTCGACTCAGCGGCAAAGTCCACAACAACAAAATGGAACGCATGAACGGAGAAATCCGTGACCGCGAGAAAACCATGCGCGGCTTAAAGCGCAAACGCACACCGATCCTGCAAGGCTACCAACTCTACCACAACTTCATAAGACCGCACGAGGCCCTACAAGGCAAAACACCAGCAGAAGCTTGCGGGATAAAGGTGGAAGGAAAAAACAAGTGGCTGACTCTTATTCAGAATGCAAAAATAGACAAAAATGCGTCTAATTCGACAGTATTTTCTTATGAAAAGGCTTAAGAAAGCTCCGTTGCATATTTGCGTGCATGAATTTATGCGAAAATCAGAAAGCGGTGATTTTGGTAGCTATTCTTGCCATTGCCTTTCTAGTTGCTTTCGCATTTGAGCAAATAGACTGGAAAGGGTTAGCAGCCTCATTTATTGGAGAAGGTTCTATGGCAATTCTAGTGTATTGGCTATTGAGAAAAAATGCATCCAACACGAAAGAAGCAAGAATGGTGAAAGCTATAGAGAATTTTCGCAAGTGGTTTTATTATTTCCCAAATAAGTGGTCAGGCTACAGGACTCTGATTCAGAGTGGCACAATAAACAAACCTGAAGTAGAGCAACCTAATACGTTTGCAGACCAAATACATGAGAGTTTAGAAGGTTTAAAAGCTGTGGGGATTGTTTTCAAGCCAGGAATACTATCCAAGATTCACGATGTAATTCAGGAAATTAGTGATTTTGGTTACGAGTTGCGAAGAGTCGCACAGCTACCTCCAAACCGACGGCGCTCTACTGAAAATATTAACTTCCTTCTTGAAAAAGGTGAAGCAATATCAAAAACGATCAAAGCGATGTCGGGCGCTGTCGATGAGTCGTTAGCTGTCAAGTAGCCCAAAACCATCTTTTTCTATCCGACGTTTTTTGACATGAACCCACACCCGACGCAGACTTGACAGAACCCGTGAAGTGGTAGTTGAGCCTTTGTTTGCCGTGGTTTATTCTTCTCTTTTGGTGTCTTTTCTGACTGTGAATGAGACCGACTGGGTCTTGCTGGTTTTGGGTTCCAGCAGTTCCTCCACGAGTTTGTACAGGCGTTGGTATATGTGGCAGTTTTTGCTGTGGAAAATCAGCTTGCCCGTTTCGAGGTTGAGGTTGCCGCGGCTGTTGATTTCCTTGACGAACGCCTCGTTGAACAGCTGAAGTCCCGCGATGTTGGCTGGCAGACCCGCGTAGGCGTCCCAGCTTCGGAAGTAGCACGTGAGGTGCATTTTGCCGTCGAGGATTTCGGTGTCGATGAGACTTAGACAAGGCGGCTCGTGCTTCTTGCCTTTGACATATTTCTTGATGTCTTCAGGTAGTCTGATGACCATCGTGACCTGTCTGTCCCTTTGTTCCTCAACGTAGCGCTCTACGGCTTCTTCGATCTGGTTTACTGGCTCGTTGAGTCTGCTTCCATAGGTGTAGGTCTCATTTTCCTGCTTTTCGCCGCACCAGAGGTACTCCAGCGCGTAGCCCTGCACGTACTTGATGTCGCACGGTGCCTTGTCGCTTACCAACGGTCTGTTCTCTGGGTGGGAAATCTCGATTGAGAGGTTCAGCTTTTTGGTTTCGGTTTCTTCTGAGCCGTAGCCCACGCGGAAAACGTCGCCTTCCCTCCAGATGCGGCTCAACGCTTGGAACCAGGCGTCGGGACAGTCAAACGCGGTAATCTTGATGTGCTTCATGCCTTCTTCTCCAGGGCACGTGCTCTATCTGCAGAGCTACCTCTTCCTCCTTCTGGGATATAAATTTGCAAGTTTCATGGCGAAAAGTTCTGGCACTAGTGCTCGTGCTTTCTTGTTCCTTCCGCGCCGTGTTCTCCCTGACCAGTGATTGCAGCGTAAAGGCCGTGCGCATAAAGGATGAAGCCAAGCTCAGCCTGCACGTACTTTCTCGCAGCGTCTACGTCGTCAACGTCGTGTTTCTTTCTTGCCATTGCCTTGCTGAATCTCTCTTTCAGTTCCTTGTCAGCGATGCCTGTAATGAGGTCGATTACTTCTTTCGGGTTTCCGGTTTCTAGGGCTTTCTCTGCCCGGGGAACGACGGGTCCCCAGTCGAGACCGGCTGGCTTCAAACCCGTGTAAGGGGCTCCTTCACCTTCTCGGTGCAAACGGACCGCAGTTTCGAAAAGCCAGTAATCTGCGATTTCTTTTGCTTCTTTTCCCTGCGTTCTCGCTTGAAGGGTTTTGTCGAATGCTTTTTTCAGTTCTGCTTCTGCCTTTTTTGGAATCCAAGCCAGCAGATAGTTGACGTTTCCCTTTTCCAGCGCCAGTCTTGCGGCTTTGACGACAGGTCCGTCTAGTGTGTCGCAATGAGGTGGCATCTCTAACCACGGTTTCTAGTACAGTCTACTCAAACAAAAGCGTTACTCAAACAGCAAAAAAAGGAGAAATGGCAAATTGCCATTATGCTTATTTGCGTCTTCTGAGGATGACAGCTGCCACAGCTGCTGCTACTATGACCGCGACTGCGACGGCGGCGATGATGTACATCTCCGTGCCCGCACCTTGACCTGGCGCTTCTGGTTGCGAAGGTGATGGTAGCGTTGGGGTTGTTGGCGGTGCCGTTGTTGGGGGCGCAGTTGGCGGGGCTGTTGGCGTGGGCGGGGTCGGTGTGGCTGTGGGCGCGGGTGATGGGGCTGGCTCAACGCCTAGATAGGTGGTTGCTTGGGAGCCGAAGTAGCTGTTGGTTCCCTTGAACGTTGCCATAATCTGGTAGAGTCCTTCAACTGGCGGGGTCCACATGATGCCGAAGTTGCCGTTCAGGTCTGTGGTTGCTTCTCCTATGTTCTGGGAGTTGCCGTTGGGGTCAATTGCCGTCAGTGATACTTTGACGCCTGTGGCGTTCGTGGGCTTGGGTTGCTGCTCATAGACATATGCCATCCATGCGCTCATGCTGTCTTCCGAAACACAAGGCGTGCCTTTCGCACCTGGCGACTGATCCGTCAGGCTTCCAGCTATGGTCACTGCGTGTCCTTTTACAGCGGAAGTCTGGGGCGCCGAAACTGTCGTTGTGGTCTGGCCTTTGCCGAAGCAGTAGATTAGTCCATCGCACATGTTCGGTGATACCAAGTAGCCGCCCGCTATTGTGAGTTCCTTGAACTTTCCGTTCATGCTCCATAGGAATTTCCCAGTGTTCGCGTCTAAGGCGTACATAGCCATTCCTCGGTACATCGGCGAGTTTTCGGTGTGTTCCTGGTTGTGTACGAAGAGTTTTCCGTCCGCCGCGACAATGGCTCCGTAGAATGGGTAACCACCGTAAGGAGTTTCCAGATTGCTTGGGTTCACCGAGTTGCATGACCATTCCCAAGCGATTTTTCCCGTGTGCTCATCGAACGCGTAGACAGTGCCGTCGTAGGTTGCGGCGTAGATTTTGCCGTAGGCAAACATGGTACCTGAAAGGAAGGTGCTCCAGAAGCTAGGCATGGGGTCGCTTACCCAGAGCTGATTTCCTGTGTTTGCGTCGAATCCGTAGAGTTGTCTAGTCTCTTTCCTGAATATCGTGTAGATGCCGTCTCCCATTTGTCTACTCGCGAACAGTACCTGCTCCCATGTGTCTCCGCCCGTGTTGCGAGTTTGACTCCACAATACGTGTCCGTCAACCATGCTGTAGGCTATGTCCGTGAAGGGTCCTGCCGCGCCTGGGCTGCCTTGGGTCTGGTTAGTGATGATGAGCATCGTAGGATTTTTGGGGTCCCAAGTTGTGCTTCCGATTGCCGTGCCTTCCCCAGAAGATACTGGCACGGTCACGTTCCATTGTATCCCATCTCTCCAAGGCACGTTGAACCTCGGCGCCTGATTGTACTCTCCTGTCACAGCTAGGCTCGAGTTCCACAGCAGCAAGCTTTTGGTTGCAAGGTTAAAGTAGTACACCAAGAGTTCACCGTTTTTTCCAAAGACCTGAGCTACGCTGCCTGTAGTAGCGTTGACGATTGTGTTCAGCAAGTTGCCTGAGAACGCGTCGTACCTCGCCCACGTGGTGCCGCTGATGCTCCATAGGTATGGCATGCCACCGTTCTGGTTCATAGTATTGTAGAGCAGTATTTGACCGCAGGTCAACTGCGCCGCCGTGCCACCTACCGCTGAGCCTGTTCCGCTGAGAAACGTTTGGTTCTGGAACCAGATTGTTTCTCCAGTGGTCAGGTCCACGCAGTAGAATCCGTATGCTGGTGGGTCGACTTGGTTGTAGAAGATTCTGCCGTTGATTACTAGGGGCGGCGTTACTTCTTCTCTATAGTTTGACCCAGTGTAGTAGGTGTTTTGGCCCAAGGTTCCTCCGACGACTCCACCGAACATCCAAGGTTTCGTCCAGACAATGTGCGCCGAGTTTGGCGCCTGCGAGTAGGGGTTGAAGACGCCGCTAACTGCGCCTGTGCGAGTGCGCACAGTGTCATAGCCGCTCATCAACCAGTTTGCTCCGATGTTGCTCCATTCACGATTGTCGCTGTAAATCGGCCACTTCCAGAACCCGTCGGGAAGCGGAGTTGACTGGTAGCTGGGCAATGGCTGTTGCTGAACCGTAAGCGCAAACCGAGGCGTGTACTGAGCTGGAACATAATAGGTGGCTGCTGGAACAGGCGGCTTCGCTGGAAAAGACACGTTGGCTCCAGGATACCACGCTTGGAAGTACCAGGTACCTACGGATGTCGGCGCAAACGTTGCCCAAGTTCCTCCAGTCGTGTCGGAAGTGTACGGTCCTAGAGTTCGGTTTTGACCGCTCGGGTCCGTCACAGTCACAGTCCATCCTGAGTAGGCTTGTCCCAGCGGCGTAGGCATGGTGAAGCCGAATTCGATGAGAACTGTCTGACCTATTCCCACGGGATTAGGGCTAACAGTCATGTAGCTATAGAACTGCTGAGCGTTTATGCCGTTGAAGGCTGTCATCATTGCGGGGAAAGTCAGCATCAGAACAAGAACGATTGTCGATAAGGTCTTCATTTTTTTGGGTTTCACTTTGTTTCCTCCAAGTTCTTCTCTCAAGACCGCTATTTGTCAGGTTGCGTATATAACATTTAGCGAATTTCAGCCTCTCGTATGCTGCCAACTACAGAGGACGCAGAATTGGCACTGCAAACAAACAGAAGCTTAGAAGAAAAGAAGACAAGAAAGAAAAGAAAGGCTCTCAGCAGGGCATGGCACTCATGCCGCTCATTCCTCCCATATCGCTTGGAGGCTTAGGCGGACTTTGCCGCATAAATACCGATAAAGTACATATCAGCAACGCTTCCATTTTTTTCAGTCAGGTTTGGGCGGCTATTTTCATCTGAATTTCTTTAGGAAGCTTCCTGAAGGCTTCAGGCATCGTCTCCCAATCAAGCAGTTCCCACCATTCCACACTTCGCAGTTTGAGGGCGCCATCAGCGAATTCGATTTTCAGAACGTCGCCGTCCTTGAAGGGGAAGGCAGCGTCACTTACGACTTTTTCAGGGAGATACAATCGGGCGCCAGACTTCTTGAAAAAGGTTATTCTGCTGAAACTGTGCTTTTGTGAGACTTTGGGTTTTAGTAGTCTGGTCATTGTAGTTACCCCTGGCGCAGTATCCTAATGCGCACTAAGTATTAATATAATTTGCGCCAAATTATATTAGATTTAGAGTAACTGTCCTCATGCTGAGTTCAAGGAACTCACTATTTAAGCCTTACAAGCCTATTGGTTCTGTCGGGAGAAGGGAGCATTGCCATGCCCGAAGACTTGGGCAACCTTGAAAAAGCCGTCCTGATAGCGCTCTTTGAAGAAGTCGGATTGTCAACCCACGCCCATGTCCCAATCCTTTCGATTCAAAGACACTTCCCGAAGAACATCAGAGGCTTCTGCATTGACGCACTCAAAGCGCTAGTCAAAAAAGGCTATATTGTGAAGCATCCGACCAGCGGAAGCATGACGTACAGTTTAACCGCCTACGGAGTTGCCATTATCAGACAAATATTGAAGTAAAGCGCTCGAAAAACCAAAAAAAGACTATGGACAAGGAAAAAGGTTTGGCTTGGCAGGGTATGCCGCCCATACTCGCTTATACTTCTGCCACTTCCAGCTCCGCAACTAAACGCCAGTCTGAGCCCAAAAATCAGCAGCTTGCTTGGAGTTTTCTTTGAAGAAGTGCTAAGGACACCGCCACAACTACAACTATACTTAAAACAACCACCAAGCAAGAAATACCCAAAACATATCGGCAAGGACCAAAAAAAGAAAGAAAGAATCGGGCTATTAGTAGGGCATGCCGCCCATACCGCCCATGCCACCCATACCTCCCATTCCACCCGGAGGCATGCCCGATGGCATCGGTGGCGCCTTGCCGCCGCCCTTCACGCTGATCAAGTCGTCAATCTTCAGGATCATGTTCGCGGCTTCCGTCGCGGACTTCACGACCTGCAGCTTCACGCGCAGCGGCTCCAAGACGACGAGGTCCAGCATGTTCACGGCTTTGCCCGTGGTGACGTCGATGCCGAAGTACTTGTTCTCCGCGTCCTCATGCTTCGCCCTCAACGCGACCATGACGTCTATGGGGTCTAAACCAGCGTTCTCCGCCAACGTCAACGGGACGATCTCCATGGCTTCGGCGAAGGCTTCGATGGCGAGCTGTTCGCGGCCGCCGACTTTGACGGCGTAGGCTCTCAGGCTCTTAGCCACCTCCTCTTCGGGTGCGCCGCCGCCTGCCACGATTTTCCCATCTTCAATCGCGTTGCGCACAACGCACAGTGCATCGTGGAGGCTGCGTTCCGCCTCGTCTATGACGTGGTCGCTGCCGCCTCGGATGACTATGGTGACGGCTTTGGGGTTCTTGCAGTCGCGGATGTAGATGAGTTTGTCGTCGCCGATTTTGACTTCTTCGACTTTCTTTGCTTTGCCGAGCGCGTCGGCGTTTAGGTCTTTGACGCTTGCAAGTATCTTGCCGCCTGTGGCGCGTGCTAGTTTCTCCATGTCGCTGCTGCTTACGCTCTTCACCGCCAGCACGCCTGCCTTGCCTAGGAAGTGGAGTGCCATGTCGTCGATGCCTTTCTCGCAGAAAACCACGTTTGCGCCTGCCTTCTTGACGGCGTCGGTCATCTCCTTCAGCATGCGCTCCTCCTCGTCGAGGAAGAGTTTCATCTGGTCGGGGCTTTCGATGTTGATTTTGGCGTCGAACTCGGTTTTCTCTATCTCCAGCTTCGTGTTAAGCAGCGCTATCTTGGCGTTTTCGATGAGCTTAGGCATCTGGCTACTGGCGACTTCCTTGTCGATGACCATGCCCTTGACAAGCTCTGTTTCGTCCAAGCTCTTGCCGTGTTTCTTCACGACTTTGATGAGGTCGATGTCGGCTTTGACTTTGCCGTTGGTTTCCTCGGACACCTGCCGCACCGCCTCCACGCTCAGTTTTGAGAAGTGTTCCTTGGCAGCGGTTATGCCTTTGCTTCCGAGGCAGGTGACCGCCACGTCGCGCAGGGTTTTCTCGTCGGTCAAGCAGACGGGGATGCCCAGCTTGTCTAAGACTTCCTGTGCCTTGTCGCTGGCTTTCTTGTAGCCTTCGATGATGACGGTAGGGTGTACGTTCTTGTCCAGTAGCGCTTCCGCCTTAGCGAGCAGTTCTCCAGCCAAGACGACGGCGGTTGTGGTTCCGTCGCCCACCTCGTTGTCCTGTGCCTTGGCGACTTCGACGAGCATCTTCGCCGCGGGGTGTTGCACGTCCAGCTCCTTCATGATGGTGGCGCCGTCGTTCGTTATGGCGACGTCCCCGAAGCTTGTGACGAGCATCTTGTCCATGCCGCATGGGCCGAGTGTGCTTTTCACGGTTTCAGCCACGATTTTGGCGGCCATGATGTTGTTCTTCTGGGCTTCGCGTCCAGTTGATCTTCCTGTACCTTCTTTCAAAACCAGGATCGGAACAGTTCCACCTTGAGACATACAGTTCTCACCAGTTTTTCCCTTAATAACGGTTAAATTCTAAACGCAAACAATCATACCTGCAAATATAAGTTTTTCCCACGGCTAACCAGCCTTAATGATGTTGTAGCCCGAAGCCTTGCGCAGCCTGTTCATCACCGCCAGCCCCAGTCCCTCGGACGGCACGCTCTCGGCCAGGATGACCTCCACGCCTTCGGCGTCGAATTCTCTCAGAAGCCTGAACAGGTTCGCTGCCATAGCGTCCAAGTTGCGCCTGCTCCCCATGGACTTAACGACGTCCGCCTCGTAAGCCCAAGCGGTCTCATCCGTAGCCAAGACGCCCACTCGCTTGCCCTCGCCCCAGCAAGCAGCTATGAGCTGCTTCAGTTCACCCATGACCGCCGTGACCGCGCCCTCCACGAGAATCAGCCTCGCCTTGGGCGCGTAGTGCCTGTGCCGCATGCCTGGCGACCGCGTTTCCCCACGTGGCAGTTCAGCTTCGGCTACAACGAAGGGATGCAGCTTCACCTCGCCGATGACTTTCCGCAACGCTTCAACCGACGTTCCGCCGGGGCGAAGCAGCATGGGCGGGTCCACGGTCACGTCGAGCACTGTGGATTCGACGCCTATGTGCGTGCTTCCAGCGTCCAAGACCGCGTCTATCCTACCGTTCAAGTCGTCGAGGACGTGCTTTGCGGAGGTGGGGCTGGGTTTACCCGCGAGGTTCGCGCTGGGCGCTGCGATGGGGCAGGCGCTCGCTCGGATCAGAGCTAGAGCGACGTTGTGTCTGGGCATTCGGACTGCAACCGTGTCTAACCCCGCGACCGTGACGTCTGGAACGGCTTTAGAGCGTTTGAAAACGAGCGTCAGGGGTCCGGGCCAGAACTCCTTCATGAGCCTTTCAGCCTTGGGGGGCACGTGCTGGGCTAGCCGATGGATGTCAGCCGCGTTTTCCAAGTGGACTATGGGCGGGTTGTCCAGCGGTCGGTTCTTCGCTTCGAACAGCGCTAGGACCGCCTTGGCATTGAGTGCGTCTGCGCCTAAGCCGTAGACTGTTTCGGTTGGGAAAGCCACTAAGCCGCCTGCGCGTATGATTTTGGCGGCTGCCTGCACTTTCTCGTTTTCAGGGTTCTGTGGGTCGACCTTCAGCACAAGGGTTTGCTTCATCCAAATTGCCTTGTCTTGAATACGCGGACGTGCTTTTAAACGTAAAACAGAAAGGATTGAAAATGGGCGTTGGGTTGCCCTGTTGGAAAGCCAGCGGTGGCTTGATTAAACGATGTAGTAGTCTAGGATTTTTTTCATGCTTTTCGGAGGGTTCTGTGATGCAGCGAAAACTTGCAGGATTTTGATGAGGGCAGGCTGAAAACGGGCGATGTCTGTGAGGCTAACTATACCCACAAGCCCGTCCTTGTTGACCACGGGCAGTTTCTTAATTTTCTTCTGGAACATCAATCTGGTGGCTTCCTCCAGTTCTGTGTCTGGACTGACGACAGTGAGGGGTGTTGACATGACGTCTTTTACCATTATCTTGTTGGCGTTCTTGTCCACGGCTACGACGCGTTTCAGGAAGTCGCGTTCGGTAACTATCCCTGTGACTTTCCCGTTCTTCACGGCTATTATAGAGCCTATCTCGTGCTGGTTCATGATGTCGGCGGCTTGCTTGACAGACATGTTTTCGTCTATGGTTATGACCTGTTCAACCATCACGTCTTGCACTTTCATGGATGCCTTGGTTCTGTCTGTTCTCTGTTCAGACATAGGGGTCGCCGGATGTTGACCTCTTGTCTTCGGGCGAATAAAAGGACTTGTGCGTAACTCTTTATCACAAAACAGACAGTCTCAGACTGAAGCCGGCCGCACCTGTGCAAGCCTATTTCCTGAGCTTGAGCACTACTGACGTCTCCACTTGGCGCTCGGGTATGTTCCAGTACTCCCTAAGAAGCCTGTTCTTCTCCTCCCATGATACCAGCCTGAAGCCATTTTTCTCGTAGAAGCGAACTGCCCACCAAGCAGCCTCCCAAGTCCCAACCAGAATCAGCGGAGTCTCAGCCAACGACAATAGATGTTCAAGGAGTTTTCTGCCCAAACCGCGACGCTGATGCCTGCTGAGCACGTAAGCGTGCCTGATGAGCGTCACGTCTCGGACGCGCTGGATTCCCATAACCGCTAGGAGCGCGCCGTTTTCCTCTAGCCCGTAGAACTGAACGCCGCTTTCGCTTTCCTCCCTGAGTTCCTCGGCGGACATGTAGGGTTCTTTCCACCGGTCGGGCGGAATAACGCCCTCGTACGCCGATGCGGCTTCGTTGACCACATGCAGAATGGAGTTGAATTCGGACGGTGGCAGTTTGCGAATCATTCTGGTTCTCTTCTGCCCAAGGCGAGGCATGTCTATATTTTTTCGGCTTCCTTGTCAGCTTTCGCGTGAAGCACCTTTTCGAGCAGCCGCATGAAGAAAGTCCGTGCCTGCATCTCGGTCAGCCTCTCCAGATAAACCGAGACGAGGGCGATTTTTCCCTTCTTAGAAGCCACGTGCTCAGCGAACATACGCGCCGAAATCGCAAACTTGTCCCCTACGAGCACGGACGAGGACACTGGACCGAGTAGTTCTCTGGGTTTCGGGACGGCGATGGCTAGGGTTCCGAGCTTGTCTTCTTTTTCGCTGAGGAGCACTAGGCAACTGTTCGTTGCTTCCACGTAGACAGCTAGGAACCGCGTGTCCTTCTCGAGTAGTTCTTCCTTCACGACTTTGGCGCGGCTACTCCGCATCTCTTCCCGTGCTCTGTCCCAGTCTTCCAATCCACGTCCCCGCTTCGCTTCTATGCACTGATTGCTTAAAAGACTTCACAGTCTCGGTCGGGTCGGCAGCAGGTCGAACGCTTCAGTTGGCTTTTCGCTTTCTAAGCCACATTGCCAAACCAAGAATTAATGTCGCCGCGATTGCGGTTGACAAGGCAATCCACCATGCGTTCGTTGCTAGGTAGAAGCGGATTCCTGCGTTGAAAGGCGCTGCGTCGGTCATGAAGCTCCAGGACACCGGCACATCCATCACGGTCACCGACACGGTGTAGGAGGTCCCTGGAGTCAGCAGGTGCGCAGGATAGAACGTGGTCAGATATGTTAGAGGACCCGTTGTCCCGCTGTTCACCTGAGTTAAAGCTACTTCGGGCGTCGTGTGCAGGTCGCTCAGGGTCGCGGTAGCCAAAGCATCCACTGTGATAGTGGTGTCTACGGGTACGTTCGTGGAGTTGGGCGGAGGACCCACCTTGATGTCCATGCCGTGGATGTCCAGAGCACTGCTGGACGGCGTCGAGTATTGAGTCTGTGTGAAGAGGATGGCTACGAATACGGCGATGTATGTGGCTGAGAAGACCAGTCCGAGAAGCAGAACGATTTGTAACCTTGCTGCCAGCTTCATTCAGTCTTGCTCCGACCGCTGTTCCTGCTTGTCATTCAGTTGTCCTGATATTTAATTCTGAATCCAAAGTACATCTGCAGGTGGCAGACTCCACGTTAGCCTGGCTGCATACTCAATTTCTGAGCTGAACCCAGATGATATTTATAGCCTGACCCTTCACTACTTACTGTTTTCCAAGAAGCGGAGGGGACAACGTGGAGGAGAAACAGCGAGCGGCAAAGGTCTTGCGCACACTGCAGCAGACTCTCTCTTTGCCCAGCTGGGTGAAGTCGAAGCGCGACCCCTTCGAAACCCTCGTAGTAACCATAATCTCGCAGAACACGGCGGACCGCAACACCGTCAAAGCCTTCGAAAACCTCTCGAAGCGTCTCGAAATCACGCCCGAAGCCCTCGCGAACGCTAAACTCAGCCAGATTGAAGAAGCCATTCGACCAGCGGGTCTCTTTAAGAGCAAAGCCAAAGCCATACGACAAGCCGCAGTCATCATTCTGGAAAAGTACTACGGCACACTCCAGCCCATCTTGACGATGCCATTGGAAAAAGCACGCGAAGCGCTCATGCAGTTCCCTGGCGTCGGACCCAAAACCGCCGACGTGGTCCTGCTGTTCAGTGCCAAGCAACCGACCATCCCAGTAGACACACACGTGAACCGCGTGGCGAAACGGCTGGGCTTCGCGCCTATGAACGGGAACTACGAAGCCGTTCGCAATAGTCTTCAGTCACTCTTCCGCCCGAATGACTACATCGCGGTGCACATTCTCCTTATCCAGCATGGGCGGAAAACCTGCAAGGCAAGGCACCCACTCTGCGACGTCTGCCCAGTGAACAAATACTGCCCAACACGGGGACAGTGGGGATAAAAATGACTGCCACATCGCTGCCCCCGGAGGTCATGGCGTTCTTTCCGTACGCCAGCGTCCGACCCAACCAAGACAAGTTCATCAGCACCGTGTACACGGGTGTGAAAGAGCACTGTTCCGTCCTCGTGGAGGGAAGCAACGGCTTGGGCAAAACCATCTCCGCCCTATCAGCCGTCCTGCCCACGGCGCTGGAGAAGAAGTTGAAGGTGCTGTACGTGGCGCGAACTCATCGCCAGCACGAACGCGTCGTCGAAGAACTCAAAGCTATCGGCAGGAAGCGGAACGTGACGGGGGTTTCGCTGCGGGGACGGAACGAGATGTGCCTCAACCGGTTCACTGCACGGCAGAGCTACGACGCGAAATCGCTCATGGAACTCTGTGAGCTACTTAAAACAAAGGGCGAGTGCCCCTATTTCAGGAACGCGGACGAGCAGACGTACGACTACCTGCGGCTTCAGAAGGAAATCTCCACCCGCCCGTACAAGTCTTCGGAGATAATGCGTGTCTGCAAGAAGCGTAACATCTGCCCCTACGAACTCATAAAATCCGCGCTGTCCGACGTGAACGTCATCGCGCTCAGCTACCTCTACGTGTTCGACCCCGAAATCCGCACCGCCTTCCTCAAGAACTTGGACACGCAACTCCAGAAAACCATCCTCATAGTCGACGAAGCGCACAACCTGCCCGAAACCGCCATCGACATCGCCAGCAGCAGCCTTTCCCTTTACGTGATGAAGCAGGCTGAGGCAGAGGCAAAGAAATTCGGGTACGAACACGCAGAAGCCTTTGCTCGCCTGCTCAGGGAGGAAACCGAGAAAAAAGCGGAAATCATTCGCAAGGAGGAGCAGATACCCAACGACTTCATAACCAACGTCGTCCGCGAAAAGTGGGGGCACAGCCCCAAAAACTTCGTCCAAGAACTCGTCGAAACGGGTACTGAGATAAGGAAGACTCTGTTGGCTGAGGGCAAGCACCCGCGCAGCTACATCTATGCCATGGGCGAATTCTTGGAGCGGTGGCTGGACACCAAAGAAGACGAGAGCTTCATAAACATCATCAGCAAGTACCTCACGCGGGAGAACGCGCAGACAGCAAAGCTCGAAATCGTGGCGCTCGACCCAGCCAAGACGACTCAGCCTGTCTTCTCTTCGACTTACTGCAACGTCGTCATGTCTGGCACGCTGCAGCCGCTGGAGGCCTACTTGAAAATAACGAAGCTCCCTGAGAACAGCTTGCAGTGTATCGCGCCCTCCCCCTTCCCGAAGGAGCATATCCTCGCTTTGGTCTCCATGGGCGTGTCCACCGCGATGGAAAGCCGAACCCCCGAAATGTACCAAACCATGGTCGAAAGGATAAACGAAGTCGTCCAGCACACGCCCGTGAACTCCGGAGTCTTCGCCGCCTCCTTCGAAGTCCTCAACCAACTCGTGAGCGCTGGTCTGGAGGAGAAACTGAAGAAGCCGTTGTTCTATGAGCGGAGGGGCATGAACTCTAAAGCAAACGAACGAATGGTCGCAGAATTCAAGGAGTGCGCCCTCAGCGGCGGCGCCGTCTTCCTCGGCGTCCAAGGCGGGCGCACTAGCGAAGGCGTGGACTTTCCAGGCAACCAGATGAACGCCGTCATGGTCGTAGGCGTCCCCTACGCTGAACCCACCCCACGCGTGAAGGCGCAGATAAACTACTACGAGAAACGCTTCCCCAAGCTCGGACGCGAGTACGGCTACGTCCTGCCCGCCATGAAAAAAGCCTCCCAAGCGGCTGGGCGACCCATCAGAACGCTCGAGGACAGAGGCGCAATAATCTTCTTGGACTACCGCTTCGCCACAGGCTACTGCAGAAGCTTCCTGCCCCTCTGGATACGCGAAGGCTTGAGGGTGCTGCCGGGCAAGGACGGCGTGTTGACCGCTGAGCTGAAGGCGTTCTTCAAAACCTAAGTCACTGCGGCAGAATTTCGTGCAGGCTCTCATCCAGCCTGATCTCACCCACGACTATGCGGGAAGGCGTGGCAGTCACTGAAGTCAACACCCTCAGCGCTCCTCTGGCACAATCAAGGTCCCGCAAGACCCCGATGCCTAGAAACCTGCCTTGCGCATCGTGCAAGCCCAGAAGCGAACCTTTCAGCTTCTCTCTTTCAGCATCATCAGCCGGCGGACGGCGGCATAGCTCCCGAGGTTCCTCAACAACTAACCGCTGAAGCGGCCAGACCTTCACTTTCGCGTCCGCCAAGTACTTGATGTAGCTGAGTTCCCGCAGGCTCTTCCGTTTCTCCCTACTTCGCTGCTTCGCGGGCGCGGCGGCTTCAACCGCGACCACTCGGAATCGCTCCATATTTGCAGCTAGAGGCGCCAACTCGTCTTCATGTCTGATGCAGAAAACCACGTCGGGCGCTAAGATCTCCGCTAACCGCGACTTGTACGCCACAGCATCCTCGCCCACGACCCAGCCGTCCGTGTTTACGACCACGAAGTCAACCGATTCCTGCAACACCTCCTCCTTCATCCGCGCCATGCCCAAAACAGCCCTGTCTACGGCGTCGCTTGGCGAGGTGGCGCCGACAAAGAAAGCGTCTGCCGCATTCAAGCCGAACAGGTCGGTCACGGGCTTGGACACGACTGCGTAGGCGACGGTACAGGGTGGTCCAAGGTCCGATTGTCCCACGTCCCCGTCCAGAATCGCGACGCGCTGTCCTTGTGCAAGGAGCCTGTTCGCTAGATAGGTGCAGAGGCTCGTCTTGCCGGAGTCCACGCCGCCCATAATCATGGCGACCATGGGAGTCCTCCGCGGTTCCCGCAGTGCGTCGAAGGCTTTAGCCCAAGAGGACGGGATGGTGCTTCCCTCAACCTCGTCCAAGCTTGCGCCCTCGCCCAAGACAACGTCGAAACTCGCCTTCTCGGCGACAGTGAAGGGTAGCCGTTTGCCCTCGCGAACAACCATCCTGCCCGTGCTTCGGACTCGATAGCCGAAAACCTCAACCCCACCCGAGAGAACCGAGACTGAGGCTGGGCCATCCACGAGCAGCGTTCTACCCGCCTCAACCGTCCTGTACAACCGTCTTCCCCCGTGAGTAGACGTGCCCAGTTCTTCCAGCGATGCGTATGGCTGAGACTATGTGCCTCCAGCCGCGCCTGTGTCCAGCTTCGTGCGCAACATGGTTGGTTCCCGCCTCGCCGACAACCTCCAGCGTCACCTCAGCCGGCAAAGCGTCATCCAAAGCCTCTAGGAGTTCCCTGTAGACTGGGACGCCGTTGCCCACCTTCACCGTCACCGCCGTCTTGGCTGCGTCGATGGTTTTAAGGAGGTTCCCGACTTTGCTCAGGACTTCTTTGACGCTGAAACAGTTCTCCGTGTCAATGACATCTCCGTCTGCGACGACGGCTAAGCCGAAAGCGTCCCCCGGGTCCACGCCTACGACGACTCGTTCGTAGGCTTCTTTTCCCTGCAGAATCTTGACGACTTCGCTGCCCAAGATTTCGGGGTCAGTTCTGACGTCGTAGACGAGGACCTTTTCGTGGTTCACCGCCTGTCTTTCCTCCTCGGTGGTGATGACTGCTCGGATTTCGATGGGGACGGGTTCGCCGGGGATGAGACTGATGAAGGGGATGTTTCTGCGCTTCAACTCGTTGACTATGAGAAAGTAGGCTTTTCCTTGAACAGTGGCAACCGCAACCTTCGCTCTCATACAGGTAGCCTATGTGGGTTTCCGACGCTTAAAGCTTCAGCGCACGCAAAGCAGAGGCAGAACAGAAGTCACCCAGACTCTCGACTATTCATTCCCAGGTCCTATCATTCAGCGAAACCCTTTGATGTCTATGCGGCTAGGGTTTTTAAGGCAGAATGCGAAGCATTCATTAACCCGAAACGGGGAATAACAGTAGCAAACACAAGCAGGGAAACCACAGCATGTCAAGCAAAGTCAAGAAACAAGCCTCAGAAATGTCCTTCAGCCTCAGCCGATGGTTCAGCAAAATCTCCACCATGAAACCCTCAGCCACAGTCGTCAGCCTAGTAGTCATGGGCGTAGCCATATTCCTCTTCGGTGGCGGACTCTACGACATCATCGTCCAGCCCCTGCCAGCAGTGTACTATGGGCAACGGTTCTACTTCCTCTACCCTGAACTGGGTTCACAGTTCATCTTCGACACCGTCATAGCCGTCATACTATACCTCATCGGCTTCGTCGGCTTGCTCTCCATCTACCAGAGCTCAAGACACGCCTACAACCCGAGACAAGCCTACATGACGCTCGTCGTCGGCAGCACCCTGCTCCTCATCGCGTACTTCTTCCTGGAGTACTACATCCGACTGAAGCTCGGATAACAAGCCGCAGCTTCACCAAGGATTCTTTTTCAACTTGAGCTTGTACGCCACAAAATTCGTCAACAGATGAATAGGCGGCGTGATGAGCAACACAGCCAAAGTCAACTCCCAACTCAACAAACCTAACGGGAGGCAGAAGACGATGGCGCCCACTACAAAGTCGATTTGGTCAACAACGGGCAGCAATCCTCCTGGGGCAATTCCCAAGCGACGCTTCAGAAAAGCCCCTGTCAAGTCGCCCAGTAGAGCGCCAAGCGGAGACAGCACGCTGAAAAGCCACGGAAACCCAAACAACAGACAATCAACCACGCCGACGCCTACGCCTATGCCGAGGCCGAAGAAGAAACCCCTGAACGTTTTGTTTGTGCCGAATATGCGTTTGCCATCCACGAAATTCCGCCCAAAATCCATCGGCTTCCCCCCGCCGCCCAGCACGGGCGCGCCGTTCGCGCAGTAGGCTGGAAAAATGAACTTCAACGCCTCAACCACCAAAGTAGCGATGTCCATGCGCCTTCAACCGTCATCTGCGGGGTTCGTAGTCTCGTATCCCAGTTTCAGCTATCCTCAAATAGCAAGTGCCCTCTTTTGTGTTGCGGTCCGCACCCGACTTTTTCTCTACCACCGCCTCCACAACAGTCGGGTTTCCCGTCGGCTTCAGCGCCACGATGTTGTCCGCCCAGAACTGCATCACCCGCGTGGCCACCGGAGCAACGCTCACAAAAGACTCGTTGACCACGCTCTTCACCTGACTCGTCACAACGACGGGGATGCGAAGCGTCTTCGCTGCCTGCGCCAAGAGCGCCATCTGCCTGTTCAACTCACGATTAAGCCCAAACGCCTTGCCCCCTGCCTCAGCGACTCGGGCGCGGTAAAGCGAGTTGAAGGTGTCCACGACCACCAAACCGAAGTTTTTGGCGACGTAGTCCTGCAGATGGTCCACGAGAACCGTCTGCTCCGCAAAATCCTTCGGCTTCACAAGCAAAATCAGCTCGGCAACCTCCTCGAACTTCCCCGCTGAAACCTGATTCAGGCGTTTGGTGCTGAAGGTGTTGTCGCAGTCGACGAACAGCGTCTTCAAGCCCTGCATGGCGCAGTTGACGGCGCACTGAATCGCCAGCGTCGTCTTCCCCGTCTCGGATTCGCCGTAGATGAGTGTGATGGTTTCGGGCGCGATGCCGCCGCCGAGGTTGTTGTCGAGGCAGCCGCAGCCGGTGAGGATTCGGGTTTTCACTTCTTATGCACGGTGAGAAGTATAGGGTTTAGGCTAATAATCTGTTTTGCCCACGGACTGAGCCGTAGTCTGCTACACTGAAGCTTTGCCTTTCGTTTTTGCTACGCATTGAGGATTGAGGCATAGGTTCCACGGATGCTTTTGCCTCAGCCACACGTTCACCGTGAACCAGCCGCAGGCTTTGCAGGTCTTGCCCGAAGGCTTCACAGCGCCCTTTTGCGGCAGTGGAAACGCGGTTTTGCATGTGCCTTTGAAGTAGTTGGTGCAGCCGACGAAGCGCTTCCGCGTCTTCTTTGAGTAGAGAATGACGAGTTTTCCCGTCTTGCAGGTTGGGCAGGCGCCTATTTCTCTCCCATTGAGATTTGATTTCTGGATTGCTTGGCTGAGTTCTTTACCGATGGCGTTCTCGTTCTCCTTCAGGCTGGCGGTCACTGTCTTCAGGTTTTCCACGGCGTCCCGTAGGATTTCCTCCTTGGTCTGCCGTCCCTGCTGAACGGCGTCCATTTTTTCTTCTAGGTTCCGCGTGAACTCTACTGAAACCGCTGAAGGACAGAACTTCTGAAGGACATCGGTGACGGCAAACCCGAGGTCTGTGACTTCGATTCTTTCGCCTTGGATGTATTTTCTGTCATATAGCGTCTGGAGGATGCCTGCGCGGGTTGCTTTCGTGCCGATGCTGCTATCCTCCATTCTTTTCAGTACACTTCGCGGATTATACCTCGGCGGAGGCTGTGTGTGCTCTTCTTCCAAAGCTACGTTTTCGACGCTGACTCTTTCGCCCTCTTTTAGCGACGGCAAAGACGAATCCGCCAGCCGTGCGAAAGGTTTGTAGAATCTGAGCCAACCTTCCTCCAAGGTTTCTGTGCCAGAAAACTGGAACCTTTCCCCGCTGATGTTAAGCACGGCTTTTGTCGTTTGTCGAACGACGTTTTCCCCGAAAGCCGCCAGAAACCTGCAAACAACGAGGTTCCACACGTTCCTCTCCGCGCCAGACAATGTTTTCGGCGGGAGTTTTCCTGTTGGATAGATGGCTGGGTGCGCCGAGTCCGTCTTCTTGCCTTCCACTGGCGTCAACCCGGACATGCTGAGCAGTTCCCTCGCGAGGTTAGCGAAGTCTCGGGTCTTCGCCAAGCCCTTCAGAATCGTGCGGTACCCGATTTCTGGCGGAAGCTTCTGGCTACTTGTCCGCGGGTAGGAAATCAGCGCGTCGAGGTAGAGGCGTTGGGCGATGCTGGAGGTGCGCAGAGGCGTGTACCCGAAGAAGCTGTAGGCTTCGCTCTGCAGCGAGCCCAGGTCGAAAGGCGCGGGCGGAGGCAGCATGAGCTTCCTCGTCTTCACGTTCGTTATTCTTGCTTCTTTGTCGCGGCAGGCTTCCACGGCGTCGTTGGCTGCTTCTTCGGTGGCGAATGGGTTCTTTTCATGCTCCGCTTCGACCACTGTGTCATCGATTCTGAGTCGTGCCTTCGCCTTCCAGAAGGGCTTGGGAACGAAGCGGCTGATGCTGCGTTCTCTCGCCGCCAGAAATCCGAGCGTCGGACCCTGCACTCTGCCCGTGCTGAGCGTGAGGTATCTGCCGCTGTGCTTCTTCGCTGCCTGTGTGAGAGCACGCGACAGGTTCATCCCGTATAGCCAATCGACTTCGTGCCTTGCTAGCCCCGCCTCGATGAGAGGGAAGTCCAAATGCGGCAGCAGCGTGGCGTACGATTTTTCCAGTTCCTCCTTCGTGAGCGTGCTATACTTCATGCGTTTCGCCGTGTTTTCTCTGCCGCCGCAGGCGTACTTCAGGATGCAGTAGCCAATTATGCTTCCCTCCAGGTCGTAGTCGCAGGCATCGATGAAAGTATCCGCACCGACCGCCAGTCCTGTAATGGTCTTTAGCCATCTGCGCGTTCGTTTGTCTTTTCGGTCTGCCTCATATAACGACGCCCACCTAAGGCTAAAGACCGGGTACTGTCCACGCGTCTCGGCTTCGTCCGTGACGGTGTACAGGTGTCCCAAGGCGGGAACTACGACCACTGTTCGGTCTCTTTCGGCGACGTAGATGGGCACGCCGTTCTTCATGGTTCTCTTCGGCTTGCCGTTGGCATCGAGGGCTATGGCTATGCGATTTGCGGCGTCGGGTTTCTCGGTTATAACAAGCGCGTACTCTTCCAAGCGTTACAGCCACACCTTTGCCTTATGCTGGTTTTCAGAGAATATGCGTTGGGTTTCGCCTATGAGTTTTTCTCAGGAACTGCTTGAAGTGAGCCGAGATGCTGTGTCAACCAGTCATCTTCGCTGGCTGGGAGTCTTAGGCGATGGGAAGGAGTATCTTGCGAGTGGCTAGTTTTGTTCTGCGCAGTTGACTCCTTGTTTAGATGGAAGCTCTCTCACTCTGTTCGTCTGCAGCTGCTGCGAAAGCCAAACTGTCAACAGTGTTGGAACGCTGGGAGCCTCGCCTAAGTAGGTTACTGCCTTCCTGCCTTTGAGCGCTTCTACGCGGAGAACGTTCGTGTTCGGCTCATGAAAGAACGCCACGGAATCTGGGTGCGCGGCTGCCTTCTGAAAACTTTCGAAGTTCTTGAAGCTCTGCACGCTGAGAGGATCGCTCTCGCTGGCAACTTGCTCTGCCTGAATGCTTTTGTTTCGCTCAAGAGTCTGCGCTCCAGATTGAATGGCGGAGGCTACTCCTTTGAGCTTCTCGATTTCAATCTGCAGAGTCGCCAGCTTTTCCGAGATTCTTTCTAATATGCCACTCAGCGCGTTGGCGTTTTCTCTTGCGCGGCTGAATATGGTTGACAGTCTGCTGATCAACTGGTCTGTTTGTATCTCGTGGTCCCTCAATTGGTTGATGACGACCATCAGGCCTTCCACTGACCAGCCGCTTGATTGACCGTTTTCTGGCATGTTTCTTCTAGCCTTTCATTTTCATATAGCTGTTCAGGAGATAAGCCTGGCGTATTCGCATAACGGAAGACGTAACAGTTCATCGATTCCGTGAAGGGTCCGCCCCAAAGAAATCTACCTCTGAGACTCTTCCAGGCGGAGCTTTTCGATCAGCATAGAAACAGACAAAGACAGGGAACGCCGCAAATGGGCAACCATTAAATATGCCGTGAGCGTTCCCCTCAGGTATCGCGAGGTGGGGACATATGCCGCAACGTGTGGTCTGTCAGGGCTGCAATCACGTTTTGTACGAGGGTCCGGAGCTCAGGCCTCCCGACGAGATCCTTCACCAGCACGAGGGAAAATGCCCCACGTGCGGCAAGAAACTGTCTCTCCTGCCCATCGACGTCGAGGTTAAACCTATTAAGTAACCCGTCGAAGTGAACTAAGGAGAGCCTGATGACCGATCTTTCTGCGGAGACCCATTGGGAAAAAGCTGCCAAAACCCGCATGGGCAAGTACCTGACACGGATAGAAACCGACTTCATCTCCAGATCGATCGACCCTACCAGCACTTGCATGATCCTTGACGTGGGTGCAGAGGCGGGCAGGTTCTCCACGATGACGGCCGGCGGCACCACCACAGCCGTGGGCTTAGACCTCGACCTCTACAGCCTGAAAAGACTCAAACTCAAAAGCAGAGACGTCGCCGTCGTTCGGGCAGATGCTAGAAAAGTTCCGCTGCGGGACGGGACTTTCGATGCTGTGCTTGTGATTGAAGTTATGGACTACATCCCTGAGTCAGCCGAGGCTTTGGCGGAGTGCTGTCGGATTCTGAAACCAGAATGCCCGCTTATTCTTTCCTTCGGCAACAAGTCCAGTCTCAAATCCAGACTCAAGCAGCTGCGGGGAAAACCCTATGCCCATTCCTACAAGCAGATGATGCAAGACCTGCTCAAAACAGGGTTCAGCGTGACTGAAACGCAGGGGTACAGCTGGATACCTCTTGGCAGAACCTCCGAAAGCAGATTCGTACCTTTTTTGGCTGGGTTGGAGCGGCTGTTCGGGTTGAGGCGGATGCCGAGTCAGAGTCCGTGGGTTATCTTGCGCGCGGTAAAGTCCAATTAGCGTACGTCTCTGTGGTGATGTGCCTTTCTTGGAAAGGGATATATGACTGACCTTGTGTTATAACCCGTTGTACCGCAAAAATAATAAACTCCGCAACTAATCCACTGTGAAGAGATGGCTCAAATGGGGATCAAGGAGACACTATCTAAAGGCCTCAGAGGCTTCGCGAAAGGTCGTATCCAAGTAAGTCACGGTTCGGTGATGACTTATTCAGCTTTGCTGCTGATCTTGTTCATAGCGTTCACCATACGCGTTCTGCCCATTCGCTGGGAAATCCCTCAGGGCACTCTGCGTCTGAACGAGTTTGACCCGTACTACCAGTACACGTTGACGAATAAGATGGTTACGGACGGACTGCTGTCGCCCTACTACCCGACGTTCTGGGTGAACATGCAGCAGTGGTATCCGCAGGGTCTAGACATGGGTTCATCTCTGCCTTCTCTGCCCATGACGACAGCGGTGCTCTATGACATCGTCCACGCGCTGGGCGTAAACATCGACCTGATGTCTTTCTGCTCGCTCATGGCGCCCTTCCTTGGAATGCTTGCTGTCCTCGTGATTTACTTCATCGGAAAGGACATGGGTGGAAGAACTGCTGGGCTGCTTTCTGCGCTCATCTTGGCCTTGATGCCGTCTTACATCCAGAGGTCTTCGCTGGGTTTCTTCGACACCGAAACGGTCGGTGTGCTTTCGCTCTTACTGTTCATCTACCTGTTTCTGCGTGCCATCGACCAGAACCGCTCCCTGCGCTCTATGCTCTTGTACTCCTTGGGCGCGGCAGGTGCGCTGGCTTACTTCTGTGCAGGGTGGGGTGGAGCGTATTTCCTGATAGGTTTGTCCACACTGTTCGTGTTCGTGCTGGTACTGCTGAAAAGGTATAGCCAGAGGCTTCTGCTGTCGTACAGCATAACCTTTGGTCTGGGACTCTTCATAGCACTGACCGTTCCTGCCCTTTCGCCACACTACCTGCTCTCGGGCGCAGTTTTGCCAGTTGCAGGCATGTTCTTGGTGCTTTGCCTCATGGAGGTGTTGCGTGCCAACATATCAGCAAGGACTAAGACCATACTAGCGATATCCTTCCTTGTGGTGTTGGTCGGCGGCTTCACCGCCATGGTAACCTTCGGCGACTTGACAGGTATCGCGGGCAAGTTCATCTCGATTGTTGACCCGTTCTTCCGTTCAAGTCAGCCTCTCATAGAGTCGGTGGCTGAGCACAGGATCTCCGCTTGGGGCTCCATCTACTTCGAGTTGGGCATTGGAATACTGTTCTTCCTGCTGGGCATGTACTTCACGCTGAAGAATCCTACCAACCGAAACATCTTTCTGCTGGTGTTCGGGTTAACCGGATTGTACTTCGCCGCTTCGATGGTGCGTTTGCTTGTTCTGCTGGCTCCAGCCTTCGCCCTCCTCGTGTCCAATGGTGTGCTCGGAATGCTGAAGCCCTTCAACACCCTGCTTAAGGAGAGGGCATCGCAGGCTGTTGCGAAGTCCAAACGGAGTCTGCAACGCGTTGGCAGAGAGTACAGTGCAATCGCCATACTCATCATCTTCGCGTTACTGGTGACCAACTTCGCCTTCTCTCCTCAGAGTGGCGGCACTCCCAGAGTCTACAGCTCGGTTTACACGCCTTTGACCGTCACAGGCGCAAGCCTTCCGATTACGCCGAATGAGCCCGCGCCGCAGTGGCTGAACATGCTGAGCTGGCTAAACACCAACCTCAACAGCACCACCGTCGTTAACTCTTGGTGGGACTACGGCTACTGGACCGCCATCCTTGGAAACGTAACCTCACTCGCCGACAACGCCACAGTGAACGCCACTCAGATAGAGAACATTGGCTACAGCCTGATGGCCAATGAAACCCAGTCGCTTAAGATGCAGAAGAACTATGACGTCGAATACATCCTCGTGTACGTGACGCTCCAGATAGTGCCCTCCGCTGACGGGCAATCAATCCAGGGCGTCAGGTTCGCGGGCTTCGGCGACGAAGGAAAATGGATGTGGATGGCACGCATTTCAGGGCAAGCCCACGACAGATTCGTGAAGGCAGGCTACATGACCGACACCTACGGCTGGAACGACGAGAAAGCCTTCGGCGAATACACCAACGAGACCACTGGCTCTCAGACCACTTGGGTATGGAGCGACATGGGACTCAACTCAACCGTCTACAAGCTGATGAGCTACGCAGAGCAGAAGTATGCCACCACCTACGGCCTAACCCCCACGGAAACAGCAGTGACCCCAGACTACTTCGCAGAAGCATATTTCGCAGGCTTGGAACTCGACCCCGGTGCAGCATACCAGCAGTACGGCGGCCTCATACCGATGGTCGCCCTCTACAAGATTGACTGGGCAAAGTACAACGCGGCTGTGGCTAACATGACAGGCGCGCCCTAGGCGTGACGAAGCGTGTTCCCTCGAGTCCCTGACCAGCACAAAACGGGCAACCCGCTCATCCCCAACGGCTTAGGCGTCCTCTACGTCCTGTTCGCCACCGTCTACATTTTCCTCGTGTATTTTGCCAGCCCTAGCAACGGCGTCTCGGCACCCTTGACTCTTGCGGTGTGCATCCTGTTCGGCGGCTTCATGGGCATGATGGACGACTGGATAGACCTGAAGTGGCGCTACAAAGCCTTCATGCCACTAATTGCCGCACTACCTCTGATTTACTATGCGCTTGCGAACCCCGCGACGGTTCGAACTTCGATTTCTCTGCCCTTCGTAGGCTTAATCCAGTTTGGAAGCTGGTACTACTTCTTGATAATTCCCGTGATTGTCATGGTAGTCACCAACGCCATAAATATGCTCGGCGGACTCAACGGACTTGAAACCCTCTGCCCCGCCATAGTCCTCATAGGGTTAACCGCCATTTCCCCAACTTCAGCCCAGATTCTCATGGCGGGACCTCTGATTTTCTGGCTCGCCCTCGCAGCACTGAACTTGTCGGGAAAAATCTTTGTGGGCAACACCGGGTCCTTCGCCATAGGACTGACCGTGGCTGCCTTCGCCGTCATCACCGACATCAAATCCAGCCTGCTGATTTCCATCCTGCCCTACGTGTTCAACTCAGCGCTGATCCTGCTCACCGTTTTCTTCGTTAGGAAGAAGGCGAACGTGGCGTTCGACGGGAAGAAACTCGTGGCGGACCACCGACGCAGCCTCGTCACCCTGATTACCTACCGCAGACCAATGACTGAAAGACAGGTGGTCGCAATCATCTCTCTCATCGTGGCTGTTTTCACAGCCCTCGCCGTGATCGCGCAGTTACTACTATTCTAGCCAAGACAGCCTTTTTACCGAAAGCTTTCTGCGTGAAAGCAACGTTCCCCGCGGGCAAGTCTTATTAGTCTGACCGACGAGGATAGAATTACGGCGGGTAAGTGGGCCTCCACCCGTTCCGCCCGAAAGAAACCCCGGTGTCGGAGGAAAATGAAGTGAACCTGAAACTCAGCTCGAAAGACGTAGCGTTAACCATTGTGTTTGCGGCTTTGTACGCCGCATTGGTCTACATCAACATCCCCTTATCCTTCAGCGCATTCCAATTCCGAGTTGCGGGCGTTCTCAGACCAGCCATCGGGAAAAAGTGGGTCCTGGCTTTCGGCTACGCGATAGGTGTCGTCGCGGCGAACGTGTTTAGTCCGTTCGGTGCGTGGGACCTGCTGTTCATGCCTGTCGTCAGCTTTTTCGCTGGCTTAGCTGGGTATGTTGCAGCCAAAAAGTTCAGCGGCAACTATTTCATCACGGGCGCTGTTATAGCCTTCATCGTGCCCCTGTGCCTCAGCTGGATGCTTAACGTAACCCAGGGCGCGCCGATGATTGCCACGTTCCCGTATCTGCTCGTTTCCGAGCAAGTAATCTGCCTAATCGGCGCCTTGATTTTCAGAGCCATCGACATCAGGTTCAAGTGGTGGAAGTAACCATGACACAAACAGGAACAGAAAACAAGAAATGCATCGTCGTCCTCAGCGGAGGACCCGACTCCGCGGTCGTGGCTTACTGGGCGAAACGGCAGGGCTACGACGTCCACTGCTTGTCTTTCAAGTATGGGCAAATCGCAGAGAAAGAAACCCAGCACGCCCAAGAAATTGCGGAAGCCCTCGGCGCGCCAATTAGAGTCATCGACATGAGCTGCCTCCGAGAAATATTCATGGGTGTTTCTTCGCTCTGCGACCGCGACATCGCATTGACTCCAGCTTTCACTCAACCCATAATCGTGCCCTTCCGAAACGCCATATTCCTCTCCGTAGCCGTCTCTCAAGCCGTCGCGATCAGTGCGAAGAGGATTTTCTACGGGGCACACGGCTCAGACGCGGAGTTCTACCCCGACTGCAGAAAAGACTTCTATAAAGCGTTCGAGCAGGCGGCGAGGCTGGGCACTGGCGCGGAGGTAGAAATCGAGGCGCCTTTCAGCGGAGTCTCCAAGGCTGAACTCATAAAGAAAGGCGCGGAACTTGGGGTTCCTTTCCAGCTGACTTGGTCCTGCTACTTGGACGGCGCAAAGCACTGCGGGAAATGCGAATCCTGCGTAAACCGCAAAAACGCCTTCAGAGAGGCTGGGGTACCCGACCCAACAGCATACGCCAGCTAACCTGCACATCCAGAACGGAAGCGACTGCGTAACGCTTGTGCTCAGCACGGTTAGTTTACGCTTTTTGGAGTTGGCGAGGTTCGCGGAAGGGCAAGCGTTATAAAAAAACGACCTACAAATAATCAATATGGAATTATCGTGTACGAACCTAAGCAAATGCCTTACACCGAAAAGCTCGTTGGCATAGAGAGCTACACGAAGCTTGTGGAAGGTTTTGCACCACAACTTGCAAAGCAGGAACTGGGCGAAGAAGGATTGGCTGAGCTTCGAAAACTCTGGAGCCAAGGAACCGAGCCATTCCCACAGAACGCTTCGGACAAGGAAAGATACGAGGTAGCATACAAGAATTTTATGTGGAAGTGGGTGAGCGCCAACAACTTCATGCGTAGCCGCCAAGGAGAAGCAGGAATCGCAAAATACATGCGCGCGGCAATCGCAGCGTGGAAACGGAAATACGCTTCCCAAGCCTTCGTCCTCAAAATGGTTGGAGGCGCATCGCACAAGACAGGCTTTCAGATGCTGTCAAAACGGCTTGCTTACGAACTGCAAGCGTTCAGCCCTTTCACGGTGACGGAACTCAACGGAAAACGCATGGTCCTATCGGTTACACCCTGCAAAATCTTAACGGACAAGAATGGCAGCAACTTCTGTGTGATGGCTTGTCAGAACATCATTCCATCCTGGCTGGAAGCGCAGTTTAACGTGAAAATGAGCCTGAACCGACAGGGAGCAAACTGCACCGCTGTCTTTGAGCCTTTCAGATACTGAGAAAATGCGGTGCCAGCTACGCGAGGAACCTTTCCAGCTTCGTTAACCCGATAATTTCGTCGAAGCTCAAGCCCAGCGCGTCAAGGACTTGGTCGAAGGTGCTGTGCAAGTAAGCCACGTACTTGTCCACGTCCACCTCGTTCTTCGTCACCAGCTCCACCGGCTTCACGTGGTCGTCTCTGACGGTCTTGACGAAGCGGATGAGGTCGCCTGCCCTCAGTTCCACGCCGCTCTTCTGCAGAATCTTCGCCGCTTTCACGTGCTGCGGCGTCGTCTTCGTGTACCGCTCCAGCTCCTCGCCCAAGACCACGCTGAACGCGAGCTCGCTGATGTCCTGCCACTCGCGGCGTTTCAGCCGCATGTAGCGGTCGCGCACGATGTCCGCGATGTCCTTCTTGGCTTTTTCGAATTCGGCTGGGTTCTTGACCTGCGCCAGCCTTTCTTTCATCTGGTTGAAGGCGTTCTTGATGAAGACCGGAATGTGTTTCTTCTTGCCCGTCAAGCCCTTGACGTCGACGCTGCCATCTTCCAGAACGCCGAGGTAGTTTTTCTTGCGGCTGCTGAAGACGGCGTAGCGGTAGACCTTGTCCACGTCGATGCCCATCTTCAGCTCATGCTCAGTGAACCGGGTGACCTCTTCTATCTGTTCTTTGCTGGGGTTCTTGAGGAACAAGCTGTCGGTGTCGCCGTACAGCACCTGGATGCCAACCTGCCTGCAGTGGTTCAGGATTTGGGTGATGCTGTGCCTGCCCACCGCTGCTGTGGCTTCCGCCACGGGCGGACAGTATAGGTCGAAGCTTTCAGCGCCGAACACGCCGTAGCTCGCGTTCAGAATCACCTTCAGGGCGCCCTGGGCTACGCCGTACCAGTCTCTCTGCTCCTTCGACAGCGTCTTGTCCTTGGCGCGTGACTTGTACCACGAAACCCTCAGGTCTCGCAGCGAGCCGATGAGGAGGCTCTCCATGGCTCGTCGGCGTTTGCACACCCAGTGCGGCGTGCCGGGCACGAGGTTGCTTCGGCAGTCTGGATGCGGGCACAGGATGCTCTGGTAGCCCAGGTTCCAGACCTTGATGATGGAGGGGTACAGGCTGGGGAAATCCATGACCGCCACGTTGAAGTGGACGCCCGGCGTGGGTTCGACGACTATGGCGCCCTGGTACTTCTTGCCCTTGATTATCGCCGTCGTCGCCGTTTTGCCCTTCTTCGCCAGGATGTCCTCGGCGTTGGGGATGAGCATGTTCTTGTCGCGGTGTTCGCGGTGCATGAAGTTCCGTATCCACCTGCTGACGCCTTGGCGGCTGACGTCCTCCATGGGCATGCTGCTGATGCGTGCCAGCACGAGGATGAGTTTCATCGCCAGGTCGTCTTCGTGGCTTGTCAGTCTGTAGGCGATTTCGCTGTCGCGGAAACAGTACGCCGCCAACTCCGTGTACGTCAAGTCGCCCAGTGTTTTCTCAAACTTGAGCTTCTCCAGCCCTATGATGGCTCTGCCCACATCGTCCAAGGTCACGTCGCGGTATCTGTTGTTGAACGAGTAAATCTGGATGCTGCGGTTGAAGAAAAACTTGTACAGATCCAAGTGCACGCCGTAGCGGAGGAGGCAGACGCGGCGTCCGATTTCGATTGGCACTTCGCGGCGTTCGAAGCCGAGGTTCATGGCGCGGTGAACCATGTACCTGAGGTCGAAGTCGTCGCCGTTAAACGTGATGACGAACGGGTACTCCCACAGGATGTCGAAGATGGCGCGGAGCAGTTGTTCTTCTGTTTCGTAGTACTCGATGGTGACGCCGGGCGGCAGGTGCGTGTTGCCTTCGCGGACGCCCTGGCGCTTCAGCGTCAGCACTTTTTTCACGTCCTCTGAGGTGTAGAGGCTGCAGCATATAACCGGGTACAGGGCTTCTCGTGGGTCGGGCATGCGGGTGCTGATGGGCGCGTAAACCTCGATGTCTATGGCTGCGCGGCGGAATTTGGGCGCGGGGTACTCCATCAGCCTCGCCCACTCCTCCACGTAGTGCAATTCTTCTGCCGTGGCGTCTTTGAAGAGGCTTTTCAGCCGGGTGATGGTTTTCTCCGCCTCGTCCAGCACGCAGGGCACGAGGTTGCCGTCTTTGACGCTGTAGATCATGCCCGGCAGATAGGTTCGGTCGTAGATGTAGCTCTGGTAGTACTTGATTTTGGCTTCCCAAACCTTGATGTCCTCGGGTTTGACGGGTGTGGGCGAGATTTTGGGGAAGTCTTCGGGGATGATGTCGCGGATGGTACCCGCTGGTTTTCCGCCGATGGCGAGTGGGTCGGTCGTGACGATTTTGGTGACCGTGACTTTTCTGTCCGCCAGCGGGTCGAATAACTCGACGAGTTCGCAGTGGTCGAACCCTTCGTGGGTGACTACGCGCTCCAGCATGTCTAACTCGTGTGGGGACAGGTTGGTGAGGCAGTAGGGTTTGTGTCCCGTGTTGTCGTACCAGAAGTAAATCCTCCCCGACTCCGGCTCGTACAGCTTGAGGACGGCTTTCCTCTGCCGCCCATCATAGGTGGCGGACACGATGTAGGATGCCGGCAGGTTATCGGGTGCCCTCGGAGTGAAGGCATGCCGTTTCCGCTCGCGCTCCTGAGTGGTTGTCTCAACGGTTTGCGGCGAGGGTTCGGCTTTCGGCTTCTCCGCTGGCTTGGGCGGTTGGAACCATGCGTCAAGGCTCTTGGTTTGTTGCTGTGGCATCCCTTTTTGACCTTGCATACCTGTATTGGCTGGGTTGACTAAAATCTTTAGTGGCGTGCTGAGGCGGGTTTCAGCGGGGCTCGACAGAGGAATTCTACGGAAAACTTCCATATACGTCTCACATTCTATATTAGGCTCACCGCCCTGTTCACTAACGTGCAACCGCCTTGTTGAGAGAAGCTTGGACCCTCGCCATCGAAACCCTCAGCTGGATACAACTCCAGAAGCTGAGCGAACGCATGGCACTCGCCAAAACCGTCAAACAGCTCGCCATCCGCGACCCGGACGCCGTCCGCTTGGCGTACGGGCTCGTCGTCGAAACCGTCCGGCGCCGCAACCTCATCGACAGGTTCATCAACAGCGTCTTTAAGTCTAAGCCTATCAACGAGTTCAACATGGGCGTGCAGGCGTTCCTGAGGCTGTACGTTTACCAGACGCGGGTAGCGAAGAACTGGCAGCGCGTTGACGTGGCAGAGGCGGAGCGCATCGCCAAGCTGGGCAGAGCTATCCTCGGCTGGCAGACCCTGCTGGAAGTGGAGCCTTTTTTGGGTTTTCTGCTCACACGGGACACGAAGACAATTTTGGATGCTGCCAGCGACGAAGAGCTTGTAGCTCTGAAAACATTTCACCAGAAATGGTTCGTCAAGTATTGCTTCAACCTGTTCGGACGCAGCGGTGCCATCGCCTTTCTTGAGGGCAACATGCGCCCGCCACCGACTTACTTGCGGCTGAACACTCTCCGCGGTAAAGCTGAGGAAATCGTGGCGCAACTGGAGACGGAAGGCGTCAAACTGGAGAAGGTGGAGCCGTTGAAGCACGCTTACAAGGTCGCCACGGCGAGGACTCCGCTGACAAGGACGGACAGCTTCAGGCTGGGTTCCTTCTTCGTACAGGACAAAGCAAGCTGCTTCGCCGCCGAAGTCGCCAACCCCCAGCCCGGGATGACCGTGCTGGACGTGTGTGCTGCTCCGGGCGCCAAGACGACGTATCTGGCGCAACTCATGCAGAACCGAGGCTCTGTCTGGTCCTTGGATTACTCAAAGCGGAGAATGCAGGTGTGGCGGCAGGAGGTCGCCCGCATGTGGGTAACCAACGCCGAACCCGTCATCGGAGACGCACGAAACCCGCTGCCGTTCAACTTGGAAGCCGACATCGTGGTGTTGGACCCGCCCTGCACGAGCACCGGGGTTTTCGCGAAGCTTCCTGCTGCGAAGTGGCGGCTGTCTCCCAAGTCAATCGAGAACATGGTTGACATACAGTGGCGGATGATTAACAACTGCGCCGAGAAAGTCGCCTCCGGCGGTTCTCTGGTCTACAGCACGTGCAGCGTGACAGTGGAGGAGAACGAGATGCTCATTGAGCGGTTCCTCAAGTGGCACCCAGAATTCAGCCTGGCTGACATCCTGCCCAAGCTGGGGTTGCCTGGCTTGAGAGGCTTGGACAGATGCCAGAGGCTTTATCCGCATCTGCATGAGTGCAACGGCTTCTTCATCGCCAAACTCAAAAGAGGGTGACACTTCTCCGTAAAGCTTGAGGCAGTCTGCGTTTGTGATTAACTTTTTGGGGCTGTCAGCGAATCGACTTACGGCTAGTACTTAAGAAGATTTCGAGGCAACATATTGTATCACGAGAGAAGGAGAGACAACAAAAAATGTCCTATGACAAAGGGAGAATCCGAGGAACCAAGACGCTTCTGTCAATCGTTCTGATTCTGATTTTGGCTTCTGCAGTCGTGGCAAGCCTACAATTCAGTAACGCTGCTGCCCCGGAAATCCAACCGCGTGCATTTCTTTCAGCAAATCCTAACCCTGTTGGATTGGGTCAAGTCGTCGATGTCACGATATGGTTACAACCGATTCCTCCGACGACAAAGGATTACTTCCATGGGTTAACGGTTACTATAACGAAACCCGACGGAACAACTGAAACTCGCGGTCCACTTACAACGTCTTCGATAGGCGGGCAATACTTCCAGTTTACGCCCACGCAGCTCGGCACCTACACTTTGAAGCTTGACTATCCGGGAGAATTCTACACGTCGAAGAACCAAACCTACAAGAGTGCCGCGTCGCCAGAAACCAAACTTATAGTCCAACAAAACCCCATTGAACCTTTCCCAGAAAACCCAACACCCACCGACTACTGGACTCGACCCATAAACGCGCGAAACAGAAACTGGGCGTCAATCTCAGGCAACTGGCTTGAACGCAACTACGACGCCGCAGGCGGAAGCATGGATTCTGCAGGCGCCTTTGCTCCATACAGCCAAGCCCCAAGAGCCGCCCACATAGTCTGGACAAAAGAGCTAGACCTCGGCGGACTCACAGGCGGAGAATACGGACCATACAGCTACTTCCCAGGCTTCTCGTATGAACCGAAGCTGATTCCACCGATAATAATGAACGGCAGACTATACTACATGGAACGCTCAGACCCAGGATTCGTCTGCGTAGACCTAAGGACAGGAGAAAAGCTATGGCACCAACCTGCTCTCTACCCATTCTATCCAAGCAACGTCGGCTCAGCGACCAATCCAACGTGGATCACACATGGGCAACTGTTGAATTTCAACAGCGGCAACCAAGGCGGCGTCAACGCATACCTGTGGAGCGTCCAAGCAGGCAGTTACAGAATGTTTTCCGCATACTCCGGCGAGCTAATGGTTGAGTTTGCCAACGCAACAGCAGGCACAGTCGTAAGAGGCAGCGACGGAACCATGTTTGTCTACATCCTCAACGGCGCAGCCAACTGGTTGACATGCTGGAACTCGACCAAAGCCTTCGAAGCAACTAGGCAAATGTGGATCTCTGACAGTGGAGTCCCAGCGTGGCGTCCACAGCCAGGAGTACACGACTGGCGAAAAGGAATACAGTGGAACGTGTCAGTTCCAGATGTTCCTGGCGCGCAGGCTATCGTGAAAATCAGCGACGGCGTGATAGTTGCATCCGTTGGCGGGGGCTACTACGTGGAAGGTTCGGGAGACGGCATCAACTACATCGGCTACAGTACAACAACAGGCGAACAACTCTGGAGTGTCAACAACGTGGGTCACTGGGACTCAGGCGAGCGCGCCTTTGGTCAAGGTGTGTTCTGCATCGCAGATTCAATCAAAGCCACGTTCAACTGTTACGACATATACACTGGGCAGCACCTCTGGGAAAGCGACCCCGCAGGTTACCCATGGGGGGTCTACAAACCCCACTCACCAACCATCGCCTACGGTAAGCTATACGCTGGAGCCTACGACGGATACATAAGAGCCTATGACCTCAAGACAGGAAAAGAAGTCTGGAGCTTCTCAAGCGGAAACGCAGGCATCGAAACCCCCTACGGCACATATCCGATGTGGTACGGACCAATCGTCGCCGACAACGTGGTCTTCATTGCCACGGGAGAACACTCACCGACCCAGCCGCTCATCAAAGGAGAAAAGATATTCGCACTCGACGCAACCACAGGAAAGGAACTGTGGGAACTCAAAGGATTCATATGTATGCAAGCCATCGCAGACGGCTACCTAGTAACCTACAACGGTGAAGACAACCGAATATACATATTCGGCAAAGGCCCAAGCGAAACAACAGTTTCTGCTACGCCAAAAGTAGCCCAAAGAGGCTCTGCAATAATGATAGAAGGAACAGTCACAGACCAGTCCACAGGCCAACCTGGGACTCCCGCGATAGCTGACGTTGACCAAGGGGCATGGATGGAGTACCTGAAAGAGCAGATGCCCATCCCAGGAACCGCCAAAGGCGTACCAGTGACACTCACAGCTATAGGTCCAGATGGAGGCACAATCAACATAGGCGAAGTCACCAGCGACATGAGCGGAATGTTCAAGAAGATGTGGACCCCGCCAACCGAAGGCGAGTACACAATCACCGCAACGTTTGCAGGAACAGACTCTTACGGCAGCTCCTACGCAGAGACATCCTTGGGCGTTGAACCTCAAACCGTCGCCACTTCATCAGCTTCATCAACCACGGCAGGAACAAACATTGGCTTACCGGTTGAAGCAGCATACGCAGGAGCAATCGTAATCGTAGCCTTAGTAGTGGTTCTAGTGGCTGTCATCCTCCGAAGGAAGAAATAACTGCCAAGAAACCACGCCTATCTATCCCCTTTTTTAGTCATCAGCAAGCATAAAGAAAGGGGCTGAACGGACTCTGGCTGTCAAAGTAAAATATTCAAATCTGTCGTCAACCCAGTCTTTCTCCTAAGGGTTTACCAGAGCCCCAGCAAATCCTTCTGTAAATCGAGGCTTTACCGACATACGAAGTGCAAACGGTAAACCTTTCCAAAGGGGATACTCCTTTGTGCGGGTGCGGGCGAGTTAAAAAAGGGATTGCGCTTAGTTTTGCCCAATTCAGGAAACACTGATGCACCCAAAACCAAGTTGTTCTCTAGCGCTTCAGCCCATAATGAGTCAAAGTAACGTTGTACTATTGCCGCAAGCGAGGCATTGTTTGACCACAGCACCTCAGCATCTGCGTAGATTGGTTTACCAGCATTTGTCGCAATTAACATTTCCTTTCCATCATATAGTGAGAATGCGACTTCAGGAGAAAAGTGAGCTAAGAAACGAATCTTGCAGTGAGGGTTTCTTAAATATCTTTGAGCAGTCTTGGGAATTTCGCTCTTGTTAGCGGGGTTGGTAACCACCCAGCGATGCGCGACGCCCCGACGTAGACTGCCCTTAAGAGAACCCATCTGTTCGGACATGACTTGGACGAATCTCTCCCACGTAGTAACCACATCGAGATGTTCCTTGGCAGCCTGAATACACTTTTTTCTTCTTTGAGCTTGGGCTTTTTGAACAATAAAACGAAATTGAGCTTCTTCCGGAAACTGCGTTCCCTGTTTCTTTTGGACTTTCTTTATAAGGTCTATAGTGTTCTTCTTGACCTGTTGATACTCCTTAAGTTTGTGCATTAGAAGAATAGAGACTACGTCTTCTATTGAGACAGCCTCAAATTCAGCTGGTGTCACGTCAAGCCTTTTTTCCACAAAACCCTTTTCTTGCAGCTCTTGCAGTATTCGGTAGATGTCTTGTCTGGCTACTCCAGAACATCTCCATAAGTTTTTTCCTTGCGTTTTCCCCAAAAAAAGGAGCGCTAGGTAGACTTTAGCCTGACATGCACTCAGACCTAGCTGTTTCAATATTTGAGCATCCTGATCCTTAATGATCATTCTATCTCCACGAAATCGTATTCTTGGGAATATACACGAATCGTCTTAAGAATTTTTTCCAAGGTTTTCTTGGTGTACTCACTTACAGTTATTTAGGAATTGTGACCTGAAAAATATTTAGGAGTAAAACGTGGAAAAAGCAGGGATGATACTGAAGATTCCACTTTCGAAGTGGTAGTATAGCGTTCTCGTTGCTTCCACAAAATCCCTCCGTACGCGAAGCTCCAGCCACTCTTTTGCCGAAACTATTAGAAGAGGAGTATGGATCTTCCGAGCAGCTTTACCCCAGCCCAACAAGAGTAACTGAGAGTAACAAGTTGTCAACTTGCGTTTCCAACCTTCAGCTCACGCCAAAATAACCCATTCAACATCAATCCACATATGCTATTTAAAAGGAAAGGTTTTTAGTGTGGTTATCCTATCAGATTTGCGAACAGCGAAAAGAGAAGCACAAGAAGGTCAAGATTATGTCCGTATTTGCAGCACCAGGAGCATACGACCGCGCCATAACCGTCTTCTCCCCAGACGGCAGACTCTTCCAAGTCGAATACGCCATGGAACTCGTCAACCGCGGCGCCACCATCCTCGGCATATGTTGCGCAGAAGGCGTAGTTCTCGCAGCCGAGGAAAACATCGAACCCCTCGAAGAAGCAGGATACTCTTGGAAAATCTTCCGAGTAGATGAACACATAGGTGCCGCAATCGTGGGCTTGAGCAGCGACGCACGCATCCTCATCGACCAAGCCCGCATCTACGCCCAAAGCAACAAACTAACCTATGACGAACCCATAGACGCCGAAGTCGTCACCAAACGCATCTGCGACATTCAACAGATGTACACACAACACGCAGGCGTAAGACCCTTCGGAGTCAGCATCATCTTCGGCGGAGTCGACAAAACCGGAGCACGCGTCTTCGGAACCCACCCAAGCGGAACCTACCGCGGATACAAAGCCACAGCCCTCGGCGCAGGCAGAGAAACCGTGCTAAACATTCTGAAAGACGAGTACAAGGAAGACATGACGCTGGAAGAGAACAAGACCCTCAGCATCAAATGCCTCGTCAAAGCCCTCGAAGCCAGACAACTGCCCCCACGCATAAAAGTCGCCGTGATTCCAGCCGCCACGAAGAAGATGGAGATGCTCCCGGACGAAGCTGTCGACGGCATAATCAAACAGTTGGGTTCGGGCAAGTGAAAACTTAATGAGCGAAAAGTTCACCATCGCACGTCTCACGAAAGAGAATGAACATTTTGAAATCCTCGTCAAACCCCAGAAAGCCCTAGATTACCGCAACGGCAAAATCTCGGGCGTAACCGAGGTTCTGGTAGCTGAAACCATCTACTCTGATGCGAACAAAGGCACGCGCGCTGCAGAAGAAAACCTGCGCAAAGCCTTCGGCACCACAGACGCCCTGAAAATCGCCGATGCCATCCTCAAGAAGGGCACGCTGCAGCTGACGACGGAACAGCGACGCAAGATGGTGGAAGACAAACGCAGACAGGTCATAGACTTCATCTCGCGACAGGCAGTAGACCCGAAAACCAACCTGCCACATCCACCGATGCGCATCGAGAACGCGATGGAGCAAATCCGTTACCCCATCGACCCCTACAAACCCGTCGAAGAGCAGGCGCGAGACATCATCAAGCTGCTTAGACCGATCTTGCCGCTGAAAGTCGAGCAGCTGAGCATCGCGGTCACGATACCTGCGGCGTACGCGGTTCGCGCATACGGGGCTGTGAAGACCTTCGGAGCTATCAAACGGGAAGAGTGGCGTACAGACGGTTCCTGGTACGGCGTGCTGGATATGCCCGCTGGAAGCTACGCCTCGTTCCTGAATAAGCTGGGAGAAGTGACGAAGGGAACCGGGGAAGCAAAAGTGATGTCTTGACGCAATAATGGAGGTAAAACGTGAATTATGCCAACATTCTTTGAAACAAAACAGCTGGTTACGCCCGGAGAACTCCTCGCAGAGGGCGAATACCAGGCTGGAGAAAACACCTATCAAGAGGGAAACAGGGTCTACGCATCCCGAATCGGGCTTGCAGACTTGGACAACAAGAAAGTGAACGTCGTTGCCTTGAGGGCTTTTTACGTCCCGAAGATGGGCGACATCGTCATCGGCTCAGTCACCGAAGTCGGGTTTAACGGCTGGACCGTGGATATTAGGGCTCCTTACGAGGCTATGCTGCGTGCTTCGGATGTTTTGAGCAGGCCGTTTAAGCCGCAGAACGATGAGCTCAGCCAAGTCCTCGATGCGGGGGATTTGATTGTGGCGAAGATTGCTTCGTACGACAGGGCGCATGACCCACAGTTGACTGTGGGTGAGCCTGGTTTGGGCAAGATTACGCGTGGTCAGATTCTGCGGGTTACGCCGACGAAGATTCCTCGGGTTATCGGCAGGAAGGGCTCGATGATTTCGATGATTAAGCAGGAGACTGGCTGCCAAATAATCTTGGGCTTGAACGGCGTGATCTTGGTGACTGGGAAGAGCCCCGAGGACGAGGAGCTCGCCATCATGGCGATCAAGAAGATTGAGGAGGAATCGCATACGACTGGGTTGACCGATCGTATTACGCAGTTGCTTAAAGAAGAAAAATCTAAACGGGAGGCAAATAAAGTTGAATGAGAAAACTGAGAAACTAATCGACAAGAAAGGTGTGCGGCTTGACGGAAGGAAAGCTGATGAGCTTCGGCCGCTGAAGCTTGAGGTTGGCGTTCTTTCGAACGCTGATGGCTCGGCTTACATTGAGCATGGGAAGAACAAGATTTTGGCCGCTGTTTTCGGTCCGAGGGAGATGCATCCGAAGCATCTTTCGCGTCCTGACAGGATGGTGCTCAGGTGCCGTTACCACATGGCGCCGTTCAGCGTCCAGGAGCGGAAATCTCCTGCGCCTTCGCGGAGGGAAGTTGAGTTGAGTAAGGTTATTCGTGAGGCGTTGGAGCCTGCGTTGTTCCCTGAGCTGTATCCTCGCACGGGCATTGACGTGTTCGTGGAGGTTTTGCAGGCTGACGGTGGAACCCGATGCGCGAGCATAACCGCGGCTGCTTTGGCTATTGCTGATTCTGGTATTCCTATGCGTGACCTCGTGGTTGCGTGCGCTGCTGGCAAGGTGGAGGACACTGTTGTGTTGGATCTGTATGATGCTGAGGATAAGCTTGGCGTTGCGGATGTTCCTGTGGCTTACATGCCAAACTTGAACGCTGTAACGTTGCTGCAGATGGATGGCATTCTTGCACCTGAGGAGTTTGAGCAGGCTGTGAACATGGCCATGGAGGGCTGCAAGAAGATTTACTTGATGCAGAAGGAAGCTTTGAAGACCAAGTATATGAGTGTGAAGGAAGAAATCAAGGAGGAACCCGAAGAGTAATGTCAACCTTAGTTACGAAAGTGCGTCAGAAGCAGATTGCAGCGCTGATCGAGAAGGGTAAACGTCTCGATGGCAGAGGGCTGACTGACTTCCGTGAGTTCAAGATTGAGGAAGGCTTGATTGAACGCGCAGAAGGCTCTGCGAGAGTTCTGTTGGGCAAGACTGAGGTCATGGTGGGTGTGAAGGTTGAGACTGGCGAACCATTCCCTGACACGCCTAACGAAGGTGTTATGACGGTGAATGCGGAGCTGGTGCCTTTGGCGTCTCCGACTTTTGAGCCGGGTCCGCCTGACGAGAACTCTATCGAGCTTGCGCGGATTGTTGACCGTGGAATTCGCGAGTCGAAAGCCATCGACAACGAGAAGCTGTGCATCGAGCCAGGCAAGAAAGTCTTCGTCGTTTTCGTTGATGTCTATGTGTTGAACCATGATGGGAACTTGATTGATGCTTCGGCGTTGGCTGCAGTGTCTGCGTTGGTGAACACGAAGATGCAGAACTACGAAATCAAGGATGGCGAGGTAAAGGTTAAAGCAGGCTATTCTCCTCTGCCCCTGAAAAGTCATCCTGTGACCGTAACCATCGGCAAGATCGGTGAAAAGCTGGTGATTGATCCTGGTTTGGAGGAGGAGCAGGTGATGGATGCGCGGATTTCGATGGCGTTCAATGATGAGGGCAACATCTGTGCGATTCAGAAGGGTGGGGCGGGTTTCTTTACGCCGCAACAGTTATTAGAAGCCAGGAAGCTTGCTCAGGAAAAAGCTGCTGAAATGCGGAAGAAGCTGAAGTGGTGAAGTAGTTGCCGCGAACGAAGAAAGTTGGTCCAACCCGAGGCTTAGGCGTAAGGTACGGTTCCACGGTTAGGAAACGGTACATCAAGGTCATCGCAGGGCTTAAGCGTGCGCACCGATGCCCACAGTGCGGCTTCGTGAAAGTGAAGCGCAAGAGCGTGGGTGTCTGGCAGTGTGGCAAGTGCAACTTCACCTTTGCGGGTGGAGCTTACATGCCGCAGACAAAGCTTGGCGTCGTGGCGAAGCGCGCAGCAAAAGGCGAAACCGTGGAAGCAACGGCGAAGGCTTTGGAGAAAGAAGGAGCTTAGGCTTCTTTTCTTCCATCTTTGTTTTGTTTTTGTAATGTATTTTAGTGTGGAGCCGTTTCTGTTTCTGCTGGATGTGCCAGCGTGAGGGCTAAGGCTGCAGTTCGCCTGCGTTTCAGTTCGGAAGCGCAGCTTGCGGCTTTAGTGGACGCGTTGAAGCCTGAAGTGCAGAGGCGGGTTGGGTTCAGGTCGAAGGCTTCGCTGGGTCAGGATGGGCTTTTTCTGGTTTTGGATGTGGAGGCTGAGGATACTGTGGCGTTGCGTGCGGCGCTGAACGCTTACCTCAGATGGATAAACTCAACCATGAACGTTCTGGAAGCGGTAGAAAGCCGTTCCTGAGGCTTTGTGCTCTGATGCTCGAAGCAGACTATAGCCCCCTCTGTTTATGGCAGGCAACATGCTTCTGGCTTGTTTTCAGCCAACAGCGAGCCTACCCTCTATAGGTTTCTGCAATGGGTTCAGTTACCTCTCCGTCGGATTGACCCGAGTGTTACTTTTCGTCGGATGGACATTT
>JBHGBG010000102.1:0-2840 GCA_041946875.1 Bathyarchaeia archaeon | reverse complement strand
CGGTCGTCTATGCTGGGGTCTTGGAAGACTATGCCGATGGATTTGCGGACCTGCGTGGCTTCGTGAACTATATCGAACCCGTTCACTTTGGCGGAGCCAGAGGTGGGCTTGAGTATGGTGCACAGCATGCTGATGGTAGTGGTTTTGCCGGCGCCGTTGGGTCCCAGCAGCCCGAAGATTTCCCCCGACTCGACGGTTATGTCTAGTTTGTCGACTGCTGTGAGTCCGTTGAACGACTTGGTCAGTTGCTTGGTCTCGATAACAGGCTTCATCGTACAGTCATCAGCTACGGTTTTACTTTCGAAAGGCAGATTTAAGGTTATTGAGTCCCGCGACTGGAGATTGAGAATGCTGGTGTACTGGACTTCATGCATAAAAACGTAACTTCTTTAAGCCTAAAGCTCATTCTCAAAAGTTCAGGTGACGCAGCCGCATGTTTATCCACACCAGTATCCGAACAAGCAACATGGAAAAGTCGATAGACTTCTACACGCACCTACTGGGCATGAAGCTCTTGGACAGCCGCGAGATTCCCCAGAACAACGCCGAAATCGCGTTCCTCCAGGACCCAGATGGGAAGGGCGCCCAACTCGAGCTGACCTTCTACCGTGAACAGAAAAGGTTCATCCAAGCTGACTATGAAGACAGGCTTTTCGACCACTTGGCGTTCGAGGTCAAGGACATGGACAAGACGCTGGAGGCTATGCGGAAGGCAGGCGTGACGGTGACGGATGAACCGTTCAGGTTTGCCCATGGCGGTTCGCTGATTGCCTTCGTGGAAGACCCGGACGGGACCCTAATCGAGTTGATTCAGAGACCGTAGCAGCACATGGGCTTGCGTCAGACGCTAATCATCACTTGATCGTTTTCAACGTTCACTTCGTAGTGAGGTTCGGGTTTCGCTGCTGGTCCGCGCACGACGTTGCCTGTCTTGACATCGAACGTGGAGCCGTGACAGGGGCACTCTACATTGCTGCCCTTGAGCCTGCCTCGGCTGAGGCTGCAGCCCATGTGTGTGCATTTGTTTCCGATGGCATAGAAGGCGCCTTCAACGTTAGCGAGCAAGACAGTTTTGCCGCCTGCGTCGACAGCTTTCATCTCGCCGGGTTTCAGTTCGCCGACGGATGCCACTTTGAGAGATGTCACTTCAAGAATCCTCCTAGAATCCTATCCAGAGTTGCGCGCGGCGGCACAAAAACGTTGTCTTCCTGAGCCAACGGTGCTCCGTAAACGTTAAATCCGCCCTGCCGGTTCACTATGCGTCAGAGGTGTTTTTGTGCCTGAAATGAATTTTGAAGGAACCGCCACTTGGAAGAGCGGCATGGAATGCGACCTTACCGTGAAGGGAAAGAATATAGCCACCGTCAGCCCTCCGCCCTCGTTCGGCGGCAAGGAAGGCTTCTGTATGCCCGAAGAGATTTTCGCCGCGGCCTTGGCTTCGTGCATGAACACGCTTTTCCTACTCATCGCCAAAAACAGCCAGCTGGAACTCAGGAACCTCGCCACGAAAGCCGAGGTCAAGATGAACGTCGAAGGAATGGAGAAGCTGATTTTCACGAACGTCCACTTCACCATGGAAGTGCGCCTCGAGAGCGACACGGAGAGAGACCGAAAGAAAGCCAACCGAGTCTACGAGATGGCGCAGAAAATCTGCCCCCTGCGTCAGTCCTGGGGCGAGAGCGTGCCCATCAGCTTCGAGTTAGCCTTCAAGTAGGCTCCGCCTTCTCATCGAAAACTAATTATCCCCATCCGCCCACCTGCATTGGGGTACAGGGTTGAATCCTGAGCGGGCGCCAATCACCTACAGGGGCAGAAGCCTCGGACTCCTCGCGCTAGTAGCCGTCCAAGTGCTCGTGGGCGTCATACACGTCTTGTTCGGGTTCTGGATGCTTCTGGCTTCCCACGTTGAGTCGCCTCCAGTGCTCGGCAACGAGCTGTTTGCCTCGGATGTCTACAGCGTCTACACAGTGCTGTTCAGCTTGTTCACGCTTTCCTTCGCCTACGCGCTATGGCTGAAGAAACGGGTTGGCTGGGTGGGAACCGTCGCAGTTGCCGTCTTCGTCATCGTTGCAGATTCTCTCACGCTGCTGGACCTGCCCAGCGTGCCCGGGATTCCGAAGTTCGCGGGCTTCGGCGAGATCACCTACAGCTTGGTGGTCCTGCTCTACCTGCTTCAGGGAGGAGTCAGGGCGGAATTCGGAGTGCGCGCCGCATCGTCAAGTTAGGGTCCTATTCTGAACTCGACGCCGTGGGACGAGAGGTAGCCCAGCGGCGTTTTCACTCTTTCGCCGTAGGCGCGTTTCAGGAGTTGAACGTACTCGTCTCTCTTGTCCATCCGGAACGTGCAGGTTCCCGTGTTGGAGGATATTTCGAGTTCGAACTCGTGCATGTGCGTTTGCGCGCCTTTGTTGATGTCCTTCAGTCTCAGCTTGACCTCTCGCGTGGCGCTGTTGTCTACGGCGAAGTTGCCCGGCGTCTCCGTCAGTGCCGCTGCTGGGTCCATGGTGAGGTACCGCTGCGTGAAAGTGAACGAGGCTCGGAGTTGTTCTTCCCATTGTCCCCAGAAGCCCTTGCCCTCCGCTTTGGCTTGGTCTCTGGCGGCTTGAATTGAGTCTTTCAGCATGTCGCCGGTCATCTGGGCGAAGACCATCCGCTGCGACGTTACTATGCCCGTGTAGCTGTCGTACCTTCCCATGGACTTGGGCTTGCGCAGCAGCATGACGCCTAGTATTGTCTCTCCGTAGCCCTGCTGGACAGGCGCGTGGGACGAGGGCGGTGGAGGCGGGGGCGGAGGCAAGTTCGCTTGCGCCTGTTGCTCGGGAACGCCAAGGGAAGCCCCG
>JBHGBG010000101.1:0-3011 GCA_041946875.1 Bathyarchaeia archaeon | reverse complement strand
ACCCATGAAGGGCGAGAAGTTCCACTTCGACATCTTCTGGATGTTTACGCCTATGATGACGGAGGAGTTCCGCTTCTCAAAATAGTAAGGATCGGACTTTGTCTCTCTGAAAATCTCATCCATGTGGAACAAAGCCACGATGTCGTATGGGTGAACCCCGATAATTACAGTCTGCTTCACTTCAGCGGGACTCTTGGCGGAGACTCCGCCAGCCAAATTGTAGGTGAACATGGTCTCCCGCTGCGGAAAGAAATACTTCTTCGGCGGAAGCAGCGTCACGTCATAGTCCAGCCGCAGTTCACCCGCAGACTCCAACGGTCCGAAGGCGAACTTGGTGCCTTTTGCCTTGACGCCTATAACGTTCAGGGATTCGTCCTTTATCATCGCGTTGACAAAATCGGCAAAGTCCTGTTTGAGGAGTATTTTCATTTGTTCTGCAACCTCAGCTTGAACACGGGAACGTGCCGCCACAATAATTTGCATGTATGCATTTAATTCTTTCCAAAAGAACCGACTTCCATTCCGAATTCGGGAGAAACGCTGGTTTGAGAATGCATATCTGCACATGGAAGGAAGCACGGCATGATAAAAGAACCTTTATGTAGTTGATAGGGGCTTTTTGAACCTCTATGCGCGTTTGGTGCACCGAAATGCCGCCTAAAATCACGAAATGCGTGGCGCATAACCACCCGAGCCAAAGCTCAAGGTTGGAAACGGCAAATTTATTAACCTTAACAATCGAAGAGCATGAGGTTATATCCAGCAGCGAGGGGAACGCTTGAGATGACCGAGACGACTCCGCCGAGGGACCCGGCGAAGGAACCCATCAAAGCCACCGAATTCGACCCGAAATTCAAGTACAAACTCCTGAAGATGCACGGCAGCGAAAAAATCCTCAAGTGCTTCCAATGCGGAACCTGCACGTCTGACTGTCCAGTCGCACGGTACAGCGACACCTACAGGCCGCGCACGATTATTCGCATGGCGACGCTCGGGCTTAAAGACCGCGTGCTGAAGAGTGACACGCTGTGGCTCTGCGCCGCATGCTTCACCTGCACCGACCGCTGCCCACAGAACGTGGAAGTGGCCAGCGTCATCCGTGTGCTCAGAAACTTGGCTGCCGAAGAAGGCTGCATACCGCAGGTTTTCAAGGACCAAGCAGCCGCCGTCTTGGAGACGGGTTATGCTTACAAGATTCCCGACTTGCGTATAAAGAAGCGCGAAACCACGGGTCTACCGCCGCTCCCCAAGGGCAACGCTGAAAGCATAAAGAAGAGCCTCAAGGGCGTGGCTTTCATAGCCAAATGCGTCGAAGGCAAGGGTGCAACGCAATGACCACACCTACCCCGCCAGTCGCTCCAGCTCCGACTAGCAAGAAGTTCCTGATTTTCCTCGGCTGCGCCATACCCTACCGCGTTTCAGCTTACGAGATTTCTGCCCGCAAAGTCCTCGCCAAACTCGGCGTTGAACTCGTCGAGATGCCTGAGTTCAACTGCTGCGGGCTGCCGCTGGACCCCGTCAGCCACGAGACGATGCTGATTCTCGCCGCGAGGAACCTCGCATTGGCGGAGCAGCAAAACCTGAACATAATCACCCTCTGCCCAGGCTGCGCGGGCACGCTGAAGAAAGTTAACAAGATTTTAAAGGAAGACAAAACATTAAAGGAGCAAATCAACGGTCACCTGAAGGAATCAGGCTTAGAATTCAAGGGGACAGTCACGACGAAGCACCTGATGCAGGTACTCAAGGAAGACGTCGGCATAGACAACCTCAAGAAGGCAGTTGTGAAACCGCTCACGATGCTGAAGGTGGCGGAGCACAACGGATGCCACATCCTCCGACCAAAAGAGTACATCGGCTTCGACGACCCCGAAGACCCACAGACCCTGAAGACGCTCATTGAAGCCACGGGTGCCACGTGCCTCGACTACATAGATGAAACTGAGTGCTGCGGCGCTCCGAGCGTGGGCGTCAGCGACAAAGTCGCCCTCCAACTCGCAAGAGACAAACTGTCACACGTAAAGCAGGTGGATGCGCAGGCATTAATCACGATTTGCCCGTTCTGCCACATAATGTACGACACGAACGAGCTCCGCATCGAAAAAATGTTCAACGAGGCTTATGGTATCCCAGTGCTGCACTATCCGCAGCTGCTGGGGTTAGCCATGGGCATGACGCCTGAGGAACTGGCGTTCGGCGAACTCAGAGTCAACGCTTCAAAACTGTTGAAACAAGTAACCGAAGGTGCAAAATAGAATGACTGAAAAGCTGAAGATAGCCTTCTACTGGGCTGCAAGCTGCGGCGGCTGCGAAATCGCCGTGCTAGACATCAACGAAAAAATTCTCGACGTCGTCAAGCTGGCGGACATCGTGTTCTGGCCCGTAGCCCTCGACATCAAGTACAAAGACGTAGAAGCCATGAAAGACAAGCACATAGACATCACGTTCTTCAACGGCTCCATCCGCAACAGCGAGCAAGAACATATGGCGAAACTGCTCAGGGCAAAGTCCAAGACGCTTGTGGCGTTCGGCTCCTGCGCCCACGAAGGCTGCGTCCCAGGCTTAGCAAACCTAAACGACCGTGCTGAGGTCTTCGAACAGGTCTACCTGAAAGACAAGTCGAACGTGAATCCATCCAAGGTCATCCCCAAGACATCCACAACCGTGAAGGAAGGCACGCTAAAGATTCCAGAGTTCTACGACACCGTCAAAACCCTCGCGCAGACAGTGGATGTGGACTACTACCTGCCGGGCTGTCCGCCGCCGGTGAAGCTCATCAGCAACGCCATCGACGCCATAGCAGCAGGCAAACTGCCACCGAAAGGCTCAGTTCTTGCGCCATTGCCAGCGGTCTGCGACGAGTGCCCACGCAAACGCGAGAACAAGAAAATCAACCAGATTTACCGAGTTCACGAGAAGACGCCCGAACCTGAACGTTGCCTTATGGAGCAAGGCATAATCTGCATGGGCATGGCAACCCGCAGCGGATGCGGCGCCCAATGCCTCAAAGT
>JBHGBG010000100.1:0-4642 GCA_041946875.1 Bathyarchaeia archaeon | reverse complement strand
GGCACTTCGATGGCTTGCCCGCACGTAGCAGGTCTGGCGGCGCTCATCTGGAGCTACAAGCCACTCATGTCCAACACCGAAGTCCGAAACGCACTGCACACGGCAGTCGACGACAAGGGCGCAGTCGGCAAAGACATCTACTACGGCTACGGACGAATCAACTGCCAAAAGATCATCTCGAGCCCCGAAACCTACCAGTACAAATTCCAGATGACCCCGTTCAGCGACAAAATCTACGTCAACGTCACAACGCAGGCAGGAGGAATGCTCATCAACGGAAAAGCCAACGCATCAGCCACGTCGCTGGATTACCCCGCGCCGGTTCTGGGCTGGGGTTCGGGCGACAACTTCTACATGACCTTCGACTACCGAGGCGTAGCCCCCGGAAGCTTTGAGCTTGGCTTCCTCGTGGGCACGATCTCGTCCAGGAGCGGCAGTCTCTACCGAACAATAGACGGGAAAACATGGGTTGGACCCACCGCAGTCACGCTGGCTCTGTTCACCGGAAACACCGCGGCGTCAGGGCCGAGCGCAGCCGAATCCGCTGAAACCGCAGCAATCCAGTACGTCGAAGGCTACAACGTCGGAGGAACCGCGGCGCCTGGCGTGTACTTCACCGGCGGCTGGTACGGGCTACAGTACATCCCGTCTTCGTCTTACCCGCTGAAGAAGGTTGAATTCATGACAGGCGAGAAGACTGGCCCGTTCGTTGTGCAGTTGAGACCTGATAATGGCAGCGGCTACCCAAGCGACACAGTCTACAGGCAGGTGACCTTCACGATGTCAAGCACCGTCGGATGGCAGGGCGCCGAGTTCCCAACGTCCTACCTGCTGACCGCAAACACGACCTACTGGATAGTCTTCCAGCCAGTGCCTCTGTCGCGCTTCTCCGAAGCAACAAGCGGGACTGCGTACACGCATACGTGGGACAACTTTGGCACCGGGACAGGCTGGGACGTAAAGGCTATGACGTATCCGTGGATGGCTCGGTTCTACAGGGAGGTTCAGCCGTACTTCCAGTACCGCTTCAACGTGAACCCCTTCATTGACAAGGCCTACGTGAACGTGACCTCCACGGCAAGCGGCAACCTCTACCGAACACGCGACGGCATAACCTGGACAGGACCAACAGCAATCACGCTCACTCAGTTCGCTGGCACTGCGGATTCCAAAGGCGTTCCTTCAAGCGGAGGATGACGAAGCCTCACAACTTCCCAATTTTTTTATTGTTTAAAACCAAACCTTTTAGTTTCTTAATGATTCATGTTTGTTCTGAACCCGCTTCCATCGTTCTGTTGAGGTGACTGGGCATCCGGATCAAAGCGAGGATAAGGTTTGATGGCGCACTCGCCGTAGACCGCAAAGCTGTTATACATCCTGAAGCCATGTAGCCTCCAAGGGGGAAATGCGTGGCGGGTTCAGAGTTCTTCACATCACTTGGGCTATGGTTCGCCCGAGCCCTCATTTCGAGCCTGATATGCCTCCTAATCGGCTATTTAGGCATCCGAAGCCTCACGCTCATCACACGAAAAATCAACGAGTTCGAGTGCATCAAAGGCGACCCGCTGGGCACGGGTCTCTTCGTCGGCGGCTTCTTCGTCTACGCTGGCCTAGTCATCTACGGCTCCATGGTCAACCCCTTCTTTTTGTCGCAGTCTGTCTTGGTGGGCGCCTTCTTCAACCTGCAGCGACTCGTGACCGTGGTGATAAGCTTTCTCGTGAGCCTTCTGTTCGGCTGGATGTTCTACGTGGTTTTCGCGAAGTTAACTCCGTTCGGCGTGGACTTGGACGACATAAACAAGCATCCGACTGCCATCGGAGCCTTCTTGTTCTGCTACGAAGTCTTTCTGGGACTCGTAGTCCTTGCCAGCCTGACGCTTCCGCTGGGATGAGCAGAGGAGAAAACGCATGGTCCAGCTACGGCGCCTATTGCTCGTTCCGTTGCTGTTGTGCGCAGTCCTGTCGTCCTTGGGCGGAGCCCTAGGGCTTCCGAGTTCGGACTTCACGCTGAGGGGCGGCGAGTGGTACGACAGCTGGAACATCGACCGAAACTACTACGCTGGACCAGACGGGTACCTGCCCAACATGGCGTATGAGACGCTAGGCGACAACCGGGAGCTAGCTTTCAGCATAGGAGAAGCGTTCGCCAGCCAATACACCAGCCGCAACGCCATGGCGGAAGCTATCCTCAGCTACGTGCAGATATGGACGGAGTACGGCTACGACAGCGACAACGTCTTCCGAGACGGCGTCGCCCAGGAAGAGTGGGCTTGGAACGCCGACGAATTCGCGCGCTTCTTCAACGAAACCACAGGCGTCACAGCCACAGGCGACTGCGAAGACATGGCTTTCCTCCTCGGCACGATTTACATGGGTGCGGGCTTCGACGCCGCGGTCGTGGACGCATCCGACCACGTCGGTTTGCTCATCTGGCTGCCCGAGTACCCCAACGCTGACTACTACTGGAACATCCCCGATGACGGCAGGGGCTCAGGCTGGATTTGGGTGGAAGCTACAGGCGAAAGCAACCCGCTTGGCTGGACCCCGCCTGACTTCGAGAACCAAGACTGGACCGCGTATCCGCTGGGTGAATTGCAGCCCGTTAGCGGATCACCCGAGCAGGAACCCATCTCCATCGACCAAATCATTCTTGCTGCGATAGCAGGTGTCATCGTGCTTGCGCTGATTGCCGCTTCCGCTGGCAGAGGCAGCAGGAGAAGAGTTTAGTGAACGCCTAAGAATAAACCATATGCGATGGTATCGCATTTTGCACAACGTAAGAGCGGAAAGGGTCCTCAGCACATGCCGCTCTGTTTGAAGTAGTAATTCTCCTCTTTCTTCGAGCCGAAACTCCGCACTCCCTCGCGCTTAAGCTGCGCCATCAGCCTACAAGCCTCTTCCTCGGTCACTTCGCCCCGCTTCAGCAGGTAAGCGACGATTTCCTCTGCCTGCGCCTCTGTGTCGCATCGCCTCAGAAAATCCACCACGGTCGGATAGTAGTGTCTGAACTTGTCAGGCTCGGGCAGCGGCTCCTCCTCGGTCGTCTCCATCGCCTTCTCTGCGGTTTGGGCGTCTTTTCGGACGGAGTCTATCGTGACGCGGTTTTCCTCGCCCTCAAGTTCCTTGCAGAGGTGCGGGAACAGTTTCTTCATGGATTTCTTGTCTATGTCCACGAGTCGATCCTCGGCATGGATGGATTAGGTAATCTATTAGAACGGAGCTTTATGTGCCTTTTTCCTTGACAGCGAGGCTTTCAACGTGGAAACAGGCTCATTTGGGAAGAAACCGAGCGGCGGGGTTCTCCCTGAGCACCCTCTCCAGCTCCTGGAGCTTTAGGCCCTTGATTTCGTCGCCGAAAATGGCGCACCTGCGCTTCCTGCCAGCCTCTCCAGCGCTTCGGACGACGACTTCAACAGCGTCCTTCGCCTTCGTCTCAGCGTAGACATGCACAGAAAACTCAGCTTTGCCGTCCTTGTCCGCGGCTACCCGCTCGGTCCGCAGAACCTCCACGCCGCCCGCCTTCAGAAGCGCCACGACTTCATCGGGCTCGTCATGGTAGACGGCTATGTCGATGTCGCTTCCGCGTCGAATCGTTCCTCTCCAGACGCTGCCGATGAGCACGGGGCAGAACGCCTTGAGCGTGCGCATTATGTTCAGCGCTTCCCGCCTCATCTGGACGAGTCTTTCTGTTCGGGCGGCGCCTTCGTTCTCCTCTGCTAGGCGGTCAAGCTCCAACGCAACTTCAAGGTTCGAGGGAAGAACATGCGTGCTCAGGTTAGCGGCGGCTTTCAGCTTAGCCTGCCGGTACTCCTTTTCCAGCCCAGCATACAGCAGAACCGCGGCTTCCCTGGCAACCCTATGCCTCTTTTCCGAAGAATCAGCGTTCAACTCCTCACCCGAGTCAATTGAGCTTTCAGCGTTTGGGCATATTCTGGTACAACTCGATGGTTTTCTCGGCGATTCGGGTCCAAGTGAACTCCTTCAGAACGCGTGCCCTGCCATTCTTGCCCAGCCACTTCCGCTTCTCCGGGGACTCCAGCGAGTTCATGATGCCCCAGGCGATGTCCGAAGGGTTGTTGGGGTCAATGTGGTAACCGCACTGCTCCTCGCCGCAGCAGATGACGATTTCCCGCATGCCGCTTATGCCTGCCGCGCCCACGACGACGGGTTTCTCCATGCTCATGGCTTCAAGCGCCACTATGCCGAAGGGCTCGTACATGCTGGGGAAAGCAGCCACGTCGCAAGCCGCGTAGTGAGCTATGCGCTCCTCTTCGGAGATGAAGTCGAACCTGAACTTTACGAACTCATCCATCTTTATCATCCGCACCAGGTTCATCAGGTACTCCTGTAGGTCGCCTACGCCCACGATGACCAGCCGTGCGTTCGGATATTTCTGCAGGATGTGCGGCATGGCCATGATGAGCTTGTCCACACCCTTGACGCCGACGAGTCTACCCAAGAACAGAATCATGAAGTCGCTGTCCTTCAACCCGTAGGATTCCCTAACCTTCCGTTTCTGCTCCGCCGAAACGCTCGCAGGGTTGTACTTCTGCGGGTCCACGCCGTTGTAGCTCACCTGAATCTTGTCCTTCGGGAACCCGAGCTGGATGAGTTCATCCTTCATGGCGTAGGAAACGGTGAC
>JBHGBG010000010.1:0-50875 GCA_041946875.1 Bathyarchaeia archaeon | reverse complement strand
AAGTCGAAGTAATCCATTTTTTTGGGACGACTTTTCTGAGACAAAACAAGGTCTTTAACGAATGTGGGCAAAGCCGCCATTAGTTGACCGTGTTTATCAAGGTCTAATCCTAGACTCCTCCAAAGTTCAATGTATTTTTCTGCCATACTTTCACGTGCCTGTGATTTCTGAATGCTTCCAAGCCATTATTAAGATTTTTGATTCACAGAATTACAAACCTTAATGATGACAAGAAAAACGAGAAGCCAACGAACCGCAGCAACTATGTTTACTAACGCTTTCTTATTAATATCCTGAACTCCACACCAGACTTAGAAGCCTCTACAACTTCCTGCCCATTGTTCTCAGCCCAACGCTGGATATTGCAGAACTCCAACTCACCTTCACCCGTAACTTCCAACAATTGTCCCGAAGCCATGCCTTCAAGCTTGCGCTTGGTAAGAGCCACTGGCATAGGGCACATCTTGCCCTTAACATCTAGCTTTTCGATGTCCATTACTGTCACTAGAATACTATGACTTTGTCGCTGTTAGCTGCCCACTCAACCAACTCGTGAACAGTGGCTATTTTGATCCCATCAATCAAATCCGTCTGAGTCAAACCGCGTGCTTCGACGCAGACGACGCAGGCTTTCACTTCAACCTCTTTAATCAAGTCTTCCAGGGTTTGACCGTAGTTGGCTAAGCCTGAAGACGGTTTCTGACCTTTCTTAGCAAGGTACACCCCGTTCTCAAACAACCAAATTCTCACTTTGTGACCTTCAATGTTAGCGGTCCACGCGAACCTTAAAGCTGAAAGTGCACGCTCTTTCGCGTAGGGTGCTTCATTAACGATTAACGTGAAGGTTACCATATTCTCAGCCTTAACTTTCCCTCATAATGGTTATAAAAAAAACTAATATAAGCATTTTCCAAGAACAAGCAAATAACATATAAGCATTTCACCAAAGCATACAACTAGCAAAGGAGTCATATCGAAACACATGGAAAACATAAGGCTCGACTACCTCAAAACCTTCCTCATCGTAACAAAAGCGCGGAGCTTCTCCATCGCAGCAAAAGAACTTAGCATAACTCAAGGCGCTGTGAGCCACCACATAGCAGCACTTGAAGAGTTTTTTGACACAGAACTCTTCAAACGCACAGCCAACGGCGTAGAAAACACAGAAACTGGCGAAATCCTCGCCGCGGCTGCAGAAAGAATCTTTGCAGAAGTTGAAAAAGCCAAGGTCAAAATCTCCTTAACCAAGCAGAAACTCTCAGGGGTAATCAGAATCAACGTCAGCTCCATACCCGGTGAACACATTATCCCCAGCTTGGTTTCAAATTTCCAAAAGAAACATCCCTACGTGAAGTTCAAAATCAAAGCTGAAGACAGCATCAACAGCATCATAGACTTACAGCAGGGCGAAGTAGAGTTCGCCGCTGTAGGCACCGTAAAAGGATACCGCGAGAAACTTGAAACCATCGAACTCGGCGAAGAAGAGCTGGTCCTCATAGTTCCAACCGACCATGAACTGGCAAACAGAGAATTCGTCAGCCTAGACGAGATAGCAAGGTATCCCTACATTAGTCGTGAAGAGACTTCGGGAACCCGAAAAGAGATAGAGCGAATGCTCGAAGACGCAGGGTTTCCTTCTTCAAAACTGCAAACAAGTATTGAACTGGCAAGCACCGAATCGGTGGTAACAGCCGTTTCTGAGGGCAGAGGAATCAGCATTATCTCTTCGATTGCTTCAAGAAAAGCCCAAGCAGCAGGCTTGGTCAAAGTTGTTCGCATCGAACGAGTTAACAGCACTCGAAAACTTTACATGGTTAGGTCGAAAAGACCTCTCGTGAAGGTCTCCGAAGCATTCTGGGAATTCTGCAAAAAATACACCTCGCAAAACGTCAATGCAACAACTCACAAAACAGAGTCCACCGCATCACGTTTGCTCAAACATCAAGCTTGACCCAGATCTTGTCTGATTTGATTTTCCATTCAAATTTCGTCAACTTCATCTCTTTCGCTTCCTCGTATTCTCCAGTCCTCAGGTCAAACCGCCAGTCGTGGCATGGACAAACAATTACATATCCATCCAGTGAACCGCCTGAGAGACCGCAGCTCATGTGAGGGCAACGATTGTCGATTGCGAAAATTTGCCCTGACGCCTTAACCAGCAAGACTGGAATCCTTTCAATAGTTACGAGTTTTAATGAACCTTCTTGAAGCTTGTTTTCATCCAAAACGGGTACGAACCTACTCATTTCTATCACTCTTAATTGGTCAACGTTTGACAGTTTAAAGGCGTTTATGTTCGTTTCGGCGAGAGTAGAGCTTGGACGCCTCAACAGTCTTTCTCAAGCAAACCTTGTCTTCCGCAAAGCTGAAACTTGACGTTACGGCTCATCCATGAACGGGTAGCGCCAGTTCTTTGGCGGCAAGAAATTCTCCTTAATCGTCCTTTGGGAAACCCACCTCAACAGATTGCCCATTGATCCGCTCTTTTCATTCGTGCCCGACATTCGGGCCCCACCGAAAGGCTGCTGAGCTACGACGGACCCAGTTGGCTTATCGTTGATGTAGAAGTTGCCCGCTGCATTGACCAACTTCTGTTCTGCCATGTCGATTGCATGCCTATCCTTTGCAAAAATAGAGCCCGTAAGCGCGTATGGCGAGGTTTGGTCACAGAGCATTAAAGTCTCTTCATATTTATCGTCTGGATAGACATATACAGTCAACACTGGACCAAAGATTTCTTCTTGCATCATTTTGAACTTTGGGTCTTTGGTGACGATTACTGTGGGTTCTACGAAATACCCTTTGGAATCGTCATATTTTCCACCAATGATAATTTCGGCATCCTTTGACTTCTTTGCGAATTCAATGTAGCTGATTATTTTGTCAAAGGCAGTTTTGTCTATTACCGCGTTGACGAAATTTGCGAAATTCTCCACCGCCCCTAGTGTAATGTCTCTCGTTTCCTCCAAGAGGCAGTTTTTCAGGTCCAACCAGCGCGATTCAGGAACGTAAAGTCTGGATGCAGCCGAACATTTTTGACCTTGGTACTCGAATGCACCTCTAATCACGGCCGCCGTTACTTCTTCCAGGTCTGCACTGCGGTGGACAACCACAAAGTTTTTTCCACCAGTTTCTCCGACGATTCTTGGGTAGCTCTTGTAGTTGCCGATGTTTTCGCCAATAATCCTCCACATTATCTTGAATGTCTCTGTGCTGCCCGTGAAGTGTAGACCACCAAGACGCGGATGCAGAAGCGGAATTTTTCCGACTTCTGATGCCCTTCCTGGAATGAAGTTGATGACGCCACTTGGCAATCCAGCTTCTTGAAGAATTTCCATGATGAAGTAATTAGAGTAGACGGCTGTTGAGGAAGGTTTCCACACGACGACATTTCCCATCATTGCAGGTGCAGTTGGCAAGTTGCCGCCGATTGAAGTAAAATTGAAAGGTGTAACTGCGTAGATGAAACCCTCCAACGGTCTATACTGATTCCTGTCCCAAACCCCCTTAGACGAGTCAGGTTGTTCCTTGTACAACTTTTGCATAAAATAAACGTTGAAACGCCAGAAATCAATGAGCTCGCAAGCCGCATCAATCTCGGCTTGAAAAGGATTCTTGCTCTGACAGAGCATAGTAGCCGCGTTGAGTTTCTGCCGATACGGTCCAGCCAACAATTCCGCAGCCTTCAAGAACACCGAGGCTCGATCAGCCCATTCCATCGAGGACCACACTTCCTTTGTGGCTAAGGCGCTTTCGATGGCAGCCGTTACCTCGTCTTCGCCTGCGTTGTGATATTTAGCGAGAAGATGAGCATGGTCGTGTGGGCACCTGCACTCTCCCAAGTCATCTGTTTTGACGGGTTTGCCGTCTATGATCAGTGGGATTTCAATGATTTTGCTTCGAAGTTCGGAGATTGCTTCCTTGAGCTCAAATCGTTCTCTGCTTCCCGGGGCATACGACAACGTTACTTCGTTGATTGGTTCAGGTACGGAAAATAGACCTTCAGGCACATAATTCACCATTCTGTTGCAGTCTGCGTTTTCACGCATGCCGCAATCACATGGTTTATGCCTTTTGAGTTTTATATTGTTTCCCAAACCTTGTTTCATTTTCTGGTTTGCAGACCACTATCTCGAGTTTGGACAGCCCTTCACGAAGTTCTCTGCACAATCAGGTTTGATGACTAGAATACTCTGAAAGGTCGTCTACTTGGACAGTACATATGCAGAAACGCTCAGAAACGCCAGAATTATATACAGCTTCGGAGTCTGTATTGATGAGGCGATTGTTTTGCCCGAATTCTCCTGGAACAAACCCGTGATATGCATCTTCAAGGAACGCTCTCCAGACTACGAAATAGATCCCTTTGCCGTCGTCAAAGCCAAGGCGATTTCGATTTCCAAATCAGCGGACGGCAAATTCGCAGGAAACATAAAAGACTTCTTTACCCTCATGGGCGACGCAGACTATTTATCTACCGCCGAAGGTGCAGCTGATCACTACGTTATGTGCTGGTTTGACGACACCGAGCCAGACATGACCAAAGATTTGAGGCGCCTGAGGGGGGTAACTTTCTCGCCTAAAGTAACATATGCACTGAATGAGACTGGCAAACGAACCTACAACGCCGCCTTCAAGGCCGAACAGGCCAAACTCAAATAAGCCTATAAACCTTTTTAAAACATCGTTTTGCGGAAGAAGCTTCTAGCCTTGAAAATCAGCAAGAAGCAGCGAAAAGTTCGAGCAGTATTCCAAGAGTTACGAGCCAATTTTGATGTTGGATTTTCTATTCTTCTTGAACCTATTCTTAAATATAACCACTGAAATCTCTATTGGTAAGGTCAGAGGCGGATGGTAGACCAAAAATTGAAAGTCACTTTGATTACGGGTCGGACAATCGACCAAGGCGTGGGTAAAGAGCGCGGCAAAGGCTCAAAAGAATATTTTGAAAACGCTGCGATTTGCTTCATAGACGTAGTGGACATGAAGAAACTTGGCATCAAGAACGGAACCAACGTTCGGGTGACAACGCGGTTTGGGTCTGTCATCGTCAAAGGCATCAAACAACCCCGAGGTGCCAATCCCGGCATGATTTTCATGCCCTGTGGTTCATGGGCAAACGTGGTCTGTGGCGACGACACCTTCACCATGGGTATGCCCCTCTTCAAGGGCTTCCCCGCTGAAGTGGAACCAGCGCCCAATGAACCTGTTTTGAAACTCGAAGATCTTCTTTTGAAGGAATATGGGAGGTCAATGAATTGTCAGTTGTGAAATCCGTAGTTTGCCCCATTTGCGGCTGTTTGTGCGATGACATTGAAGTAACAATTGAGAATAACAAAATCGTCAAGATGAAGAATGGCTGCGCCGTGTGCGAATCAAAAATGGTCTATGGATACAACGATGAGGAACGGCTTCTTACCCCGATGGTACGCAAAGACGGCAAACTAGTCCCCGTATCCTATGATGAAGCAGTGCAGAAGGCTGCTCAAATCCTCACCGATGCGAAGTATCCTCTTCTTTTCGGGTGGAGTTCTTCGACCAGTGAAGCGCAGCGTGTCGGCGTCGAACTGGCCGAAGAATTAGGTGCAGCGCTTGACAACACATGCAGCATCTGCCACGGACCTTCAGTCATGGCGACTCAAGAGGTTGGCATCCCCACTTGCACTCTCGGTCAAATCAGACACCGTGCGGACCTGATTATTTACTGGGCTTGCGACCCTTGGAGCGCTCATCCAAGGCATCTTGAAAGGTATACTTCTTTCACGGAGGGGCGTTTCGAGAAGAGTGAGTGGAAAGGCTACATGCAAAAAGTCAAGGCTGCTTCTGGAAAGAAGAAGATTGAAGCAGCTGCTAGACGAGGGCACATTAAGTATCAGCCTCCGCCTCATCCTCAATCATGTACTGTGGAGGGACCTCCGCCAACGATTGACAAGCAAGGTCGCAAGATGATTGTTGTAGACGTGAGGAAAACTATGACAGCTCAGGCGGCTGACTATTTCATTCAAGTTGAACCCAACAAAGACTACGAAGTCCTCGAAGCGTTGAGAGCGTTGATTAATGATCAAGAGCTTGACGTGGAAAAAGTCGGCGGCGTGCCTGTGGAGTACCTGGAGGAAGTCGCTGACGCTATGGTGAACTGCCAGTTCGGCGTCATCTTTTTCGGTCTCGGCTTAACTCAGACGGTAGGTCGGTTCAGAAACATCGAGAATGCAATCTCGCTGACACGCGACTTGAATAAGAAGACCAAGTTTGTAATCCTGCCAATGAGAGGACACTTCAACGTCACAGGGGCAAACGTGGTTTTCGCATGGCAGACTGGGTATCCCTACGCCTTAGACTTCTCTCAAGGGTATCCGCAGTACAATCCTGGAGAATTCACGACAATTGACCTTCTGAAGCGAGGCGACAACGATGCCACTCTGGTCATCTCGTCAGATCCGGGCGCGCACTTTCCAAAGCCGGCTGTTCAAAACTTGGTTAAGCACCCGCTGATTGTGATTGACCCGCACATGAACTGCACCTCAATGTTGGGAGACGTGGTTTTCCCCACTCAATGGTGCGGCATAGAATATGAGGGCACAGCTTACCGTATGGATCACGTGCCCATCATGCTGAGGAAAGTAGTTGAACCGCCAGAAGGAATACTTAACGACGAACAGATTTTGACGAAGATTCTCGCCGAAGTCAGGCGAATTAAGGCTCAAGAAGCAGGGAAGGCACCCAAAAGGTCAAAGTGTGCATCGAAAAAAACGGAGGCTGACTAAATGACCGAGATGCTCATCAAGAACGGTTTCGTCTTCGACCCGCTGAATGGGATTGATGGCGAAAAAATGGACATAGCCATAAAGGACGGCAAAATCGTCAAGAAAGTCGGGCAGAAAGCAAAAATCATAGACGCCTCTGGTCTAACAGTCATGCCCGGCGCTGTGGACATTCACACTCACGTCGCAGGCACGGAAGTGAACACCGGCAGAATCCTCAGACCTGAAGACCACGTTAAAGATGTGGAACGCAAGACAGCCGTGACAAGGTCGGGAGTAGGTTACTCGATTCCGTCTACGTTCACGACTGGATACCGCTATTCGAGAATGGGCTACACCACCATCATGAATCCTTCTATGCCTCCGCTGGAAGCCAAACATACGCACGAGGAACTTAACGACATACCCATGGTGGACAAGGCGACCTACCCATTGCTGGGCGACTGGTGGTTCGTTCTGGAACACCTTAGCAAAGGCAGAATCGAAGAATGCGCAAGGCACATCGCCTGGATGTTGAGCACAACCAAAGGGTATGCCATAAAAATCGTCAACCCAGGCGGCCTGGAATCCTGGGGTTTCGGAGGTAACGTGCACAGCATCGACGACCAAGTGCCAAATTTCTGCATCACTCCCCGCGAAATCATGCGCGGTCTAGTCAAAGTTAATACTCTGCTGAATCTACCTCACACAATTCACCTGCACACGAACAACCTAGGAATACCCGGCAACTATGAAACTACATTGGACACGATGAAAGCGCTTGAGGACTTGAAAACTGGTGACAAACCAATCGCGCACATCACACACTTGCAGTTCAGCAGCTTCGCGGGAGACAGTTGGGCACACATGCATTCGGGCGCGGAGGAAATATCCAGATATATTAACGCTCACAGCCACATGACGTTCGACATGGGTCAAGTCATATTCTCAGACACCACAACCATGACCGCGGACGGACCTTTCGAGTTCACGCTCTACGAGCTAAGCGGTCATAAATGGGTTAACGCTGACGTTGAGACGGAAACAAGCGGCGGTATCATTCCTATGCATTACAAGCGCACTAGCGCCGTGAACGCCATCCAGTGGAGCATCGGCTTAGAGCTTGCTTTGATGATTGATGATCCATGGAAAATCTTCATGACCACCGACCACCCGAACGGTGGTCCCTTCTTTGCTTACCCGAAAATCGTTGCTTGGCTCATAAGTAAGAAAGCTCGCATGGCAACCCTCAAGAGGTGCCACAAGAAAGCGCAGAAGAAGAGCCTTCTGCCCTCGCTGAAACGTGAACTGAGCCTCTACGAATTGGCGATAGTCACCAGAGCGGGACAAGCCAAAGCCTTGGGGCTGAAAAAGAAGGGTCATTTAGGTGTGGGAGCTGATGCTGATGCTGCCATATACGATATTAACCCTGAAACAACGGACATAGCCCGAAAGTACAAAGCAGTGCGCAGAGCTTATGGTCATGCAGCTTATACAATTAAAGACGGCACAGTTGTGGTAAAGGACGGCGAAATAGTCCAACAGGTTGGCGGAAGAACCATGTGGCTTGACGTTCAGACTGCTCAACGGATGCAGGTTGACGATGACTTGAAGAGGCATTTTAGAGAATACTGGACTGTCGAATATGACAACTATCCAGTGTTCGACCACTATCTTAAGGTTCCAGACCCAATAACCGTCGAGGCACGTGTCTAGGATGATTGTTCTTACCCCTCTGAAGAAGTTTGAAGTTCCAGTGCAGGCAGCCTGCATAGACCCTGACGTTTTCCAAGGCAAAACCATCAGCCAGATAGCTGAACTGCCGCTGACCGAAGGAAACAAGCAACTGAAACTCTGCGACCTCTTCAAGATTGAAGAGAACCCAGCGGAAACTCCGGATATAACCATCAACGGAGACGTCAGCAAAGTCAAGCGCATCGGACAAGGCTTGAAGGCCGGAGAAATCGTCATAAACGGCAGCGCAGGCATGCACACAGGCGAGAAAATGTCTGGGGGAAAAATAACAATCAACGGCAACGCGGGCGGATGGACAGGCAGCCAAATGAAAGGCGGCCTAATTGAAATTCACGGAGATGCCTACGACTATCTGGCTTCTCCCTACCGCGGCAGCGATGCAGGCATGCGCGGAGGCTTAATAGTCGTTGACGGGAACGTCGGAAGCGACTCAGCATGCTACATGCGCGGCGGAGTCATCAAAATAAAGGGCAGTGCAGGGCGCTTCTTGGGTTTCCACATGTCAGATGGCACTATATACGTTGAAAGAGAATGTGCAAGCCGTCTCGCTCCTTGCATGATAGGCGGCAAGATCGTGATCGCAGGCACACTGGAAGAAATCATGCCAACGTTCACGATTGACAGCGTGAGACCGAAGGTTAAGATCGACGACGCCCAAACAGCACAGGGACCATTCTACGTGTTTCTCGGCGACTTGGCTGAACGCGGAAACGGCAAACTCTTCATCTCCAAAGCCAATAACCCGCAGCTGAAAACCTATGAAAAATACCTCTAGCCGCTCTTGGCTGGATTAGTAGCTGCTCAACGGACAACGTAAGCGCGGCTTTCTCTTTCCCTTCTCCAGCTTCCATGAGTCTTCAAGCAACCGAAAACCGTTGCTCACTGCACGGGCAATCAGTATTGAAAAACAATTTATCCTCGCGACCGCCATATAATAGTTCGCGGCACAAGGAATCTCCATGGATGTCACCGCAGAGGAAAGAGAGTACAGGTGGCTGGACGCAGCGGAGTTTTATGAGCAGAAAGCGCAATCCAGCGCCGAAAACAGTTCCCTTGCCGCGGAATACTGGGATAGAATAGGCTCCTGCTACAGCTACGCCTCTCGCCAGGCCAGAACCGTCGAAGAATTCAGAGACCTCAGGCAGAAAGCGGTGGAAGCCTACGAAACCGCCGCTGAACTCTTCGCGGCAACTCGCAGTCCAAACAGTCAAGGACGAAGCGCGGGATGCCTTGCCATCGCCGAGTACACGCGGTCTTGGCTTGCATCGACTCCTTCTGAGAAAGAGAAGATGCTCGACGATTGTCTGAGGCTTGGAAAAAAGGCGCTTGAAGCCTTCAAGGCATCAGGCGATGAATTGTGCTATGGGAAAATGTGCAACGTCCTGTCTCTTTGTTTCTTTGACCGCCTCCAGATCGCAGCTACGCAGGAAGAGAAGAAACAGATCGCCAGAGAAGGAATGGACAACACAAGCGAGGCTATCTCCACCCTGTCCAAGCTCGACCTGAAGGATGAGCTTATACTGGCGCTTTCAGTCGCCAGCCTGCAATGCTGGTATGTGGCGAACATAAGCGAACAGGAGAAGGAACGAAAAGCCCTGACAGATGGCTGCCTCAACTATTCGAACGAGGCAACTGCGCTCGCTAGGGAGAATGGCAACGCCTATTCCAAGGCAATTTCGTTTTGGGCGGCATCGCTGTCAGACCTGTATTTCACAGATAAAATCGAGGCATCCCTAGAATACGCCCGAGAAATGCTGAAGCAGGCAGGCGCTGCAAGAGACAATTACTTCAAGGGTATGGCGTACTACCTCCTCGCCCACATCACGGACTGGACGGTTGATGTGGAAGCAAACCAGGACAGAAAGAGGCAGAAGTACGAGGACATCATCAAGTACTCAGAAGAATCCATCCGCCATCTCGAGCTGGTCTGTCGAGACTCAGCCGTCGCTGAGGTTTATCGGTTCTACACTGAGACTCTCTCGTACCTGGCGCGGGAATTTGCCTTCAAACCGATGGAGAAACTCGCCTACTCCAGAAAAGCCGTGAGAGTTGGCGAAAGAGGTTTGGAACACGCCGTTCGGTCTGGTTCTCCAGAAGCCATCGGCTCCTCAGTTCATGCCCTGAGCAAGGTATTTCATTACTATTCGAGCTTGGAGTCCAGGACTGAAGAGAAGAGAATGCTTCTGAATAGTGCTCTGGACAACCGAAAGAGATTCATCGAAATCGGGGAGAAGGCATTTGGCTCCAACTTCTGGACACGCGGCGTGGGTTTGGTGTACTCAGCCAAAATCAAAGCCGACCTCGCTGAACTTGAGAAGGACAAAGAGCGCAAAACCGCCGTTCTCCAAGAAGCCGTCTCCGACATGGAAAAGGGAATTACCCACTGCAACAACTGGGTAGGCTCCCGCCCCGTGCCCTCCCTCATCGCCATAGTGGCAGGATACGAGGACCTCTACGGAGAACTGCTCGACGAATGCTACCTGCTGACGAACGAAAAAGGGAACTTGACCAGAGCAAACAAGGCTTACGCCGACGCCGGGGAGAAATTCCGACGTGTCGACCTGCCAAGCCGCATCGCAGAGTCTTGCTGGAAAATCGCCCGAAACCAAGACGTCATGGGCGAACACGTCATGGCAGCGGGAAACTTCGAAAGAGCCTTCGCAGAGTACAAGGAAGCTGCCCAGAAGATCGCCCAGTTCAGCGAGTTCTACTTGGACTACGCCAACTACATGAAAGCGTGGAGCGAGATTCAATCGGCTAAGCTTTCGCATTCCAGCGAGAAGTACGCCGAATCGATGGAGCACTACGAGCACACTTCAGCCCTGCTTAAACAGTCAAAGCCCTGGAGTTACCTGTCCTCCAACTTCCACGCCTGGGCACATCTCGAGCTTGCGGAGGACTTCAGTAGGAAAGAGAAAAGCGTGGAAGCCATCAGCTCCTTCGAACAAGCCATTAGCCTGTTTCAAGAGTCGGAGCGAACCCTCCGTAGCCAGCTGGATAGAATTGACAAGGCTGATGAGAAAGACCTCGTCACCCGACTCGTCGAAGCTTCAAGCACGAGGGAGGAGTACGGTCGCGGACGAATCGAAATCGAAAATGCAAGAATCCTCGACAAGCAGGGCGACCACACCCTGAGCTCGGAGAGGTATGAAGCAGCCGCAGCAATCTTCCAGAGAATCTCGCAAACCACCTCCGAACAAACTCAGAGAGAAGTCAAGCCCCTGATCTACCTGTGCCAAGCTTGGCAGAAAATGACCATGGCAGAAGCACGAAACTCACCCACGCTGTACGAGGAAGCCGCAGAACTCTTCAAACAGGCAAACGAACAAACAACGAACGAATCCGCCAGCCTTCTAGCGCTGGCGCATTGCAGCTTCTGCAAAGCGTTGGAGGCGGGCACGGAATTCGAGATCACTCGAGACGCGCGGGTGTACGTGGAGGCGAAGAAGCACATGGATGCAGCTGCCACATATTACCTCAGAGCAGGCTTCGAGAACGCGTCAGAATACGCCAAGGCGACGCAGCGGCTATTCGACGCGTACGTTTTCATGGACAACGCGAAGAAGGAAACAGACCCTGAGAAAGAGGCAAGACAGTATCTGATGGCGGAGAAGGTTCTGCAGGTCGCGGCAGAATCCTACGGCAGGGCAGATCACGCCGAGAAAACAAGTCAAGTTCGGAAACTGCTCAAGAAGGTGCAGGAAGAGAGAGACCTGGCGGTCAAGCTGAGCGAGGTTCTCCACGCGCCAACCATAACTTCCTCCACTGCAAGCTTCGCGACGATAAGCCCGAATGAGGAAAAAGCAGTAGGCTTAGAAAGGTTTGAGCACGCCGACATACAAGCCAAACTCATCCAGATCAGCAAAGGCGCCAGAATCGGAGAAGACCTGAGCCTTGCGATTCAGATAGTGAACGTCGGAAAAGAACCTGTCTTCCTCACCAAGGTCGAGAACACTCTTCCCGAAGGCTTCGAGTTCGCTGGCAAACCTGAAAACTACACGTTTGAGGCTGACAGCCTCGTGATGAAGGGAACCCGACTCGACCCACTAAAGACAGGCGAGATCAAAGTTGCCCTCAAACCGTTCCGCAAGGTTGACGCAGAAATCAAGCCAAGAATAATCTGCGTAGACGAAACCGGACGCCAGCTATTCTACGAGCTTGAACCCAAAACCCTAAGCGTCGCCGAAGCTGTCTTGGCGGGCCGCGTTCCTACTGGGTTCAACGACTTGGACGGCTTGATGTTCGGCGGGATACCTGAAAACTACGCGGTTGTGCTGACTTCGCCATCCTGTGACGAAAGGAACCTGCTCGTCAAGAGATTCCTTTCGGCGGGTCTGAAAAGGGGCGAAACGACCTTCTATGTTACGGCGGAGCCTGAAGAAGCGAAGGCTTTGGCTGAGGAAAACTCCGCAATCTTCTTCCTGTTCGTCTGCAACCCACGCGCCGAAGTCATGGTCAAGAACCTGCCCAACGTGTTCAGGCTTAAAGGGGTGGAAAGCTTAACCGACATCGACATAGCTCTAGTCAAAGCCTTCCGCATGCTCGGAGAGCAAAGGAGCGAACCTAGACGCGCCTGCATAGAGATAGTATCCGATGTCCTGCTGCAACATCATGCCGTCATCACGCGGAAATGGCTCAGCGGACTTCTCGCCGACTTGCGGTCCAGAGGCTTCACGACGCTGGCGGTCGTCAACCCGCATATGCACCCGCCCGAAGAGTTCCAAGCGATTCTCGGTCTGTTCGAAGGCGAGATAAGAGTCACTGAGAAGGAGACCCCTAAGGGGTTTGAGAAGGTCCTGAGAATCAGGAAACTGTACAATCAGAGGTATCTAGAGAACGAACTAGCGTTGAATAAAGAAGCGCTTAATCGCATCTGAAGGCAGAAATAATAAAAGAGGTAGGGTAGCCCGGCTCACAATGCGTTTATTCGAACCTGGCTTCCAGAACAATCAAAGACTCGGTCTTGGTAACTCCTTTGATGCTGTGTAACCTTGCAATTATCCAAGACAGGTTAGCAGCCTGAGCATAAACAATTACGTCGAAGCGTCCCGCAACAGCATTCGCCATCTTCACGCCTTCGATTTTTCTGGCTTCCTCGACAACTTTCCATAAGTCGCCCATCCGAGTTGAGACTAGTATGAAAGCTTCCATCAGTGGACATGTTTCTCCTTCTGTCATGTTCATCCCTCTGTCAAATGTTGTACCCTAGTTAAGGTCGTTTGCTTTTTAAGGTTTTTGCACATCAAGAAAGAAGGAAAGCGAGTCACCCAGCGGTTCACTGCTGATGGTGAACGTGGACTGTTGGCTCATTTTTCGCTGAAAACCGACATCGTCGGGAATATCTCGATGCCGTTTCTGTCGATCGTGTACGGCACGAGGTTGGGGTTGACGCCCACGCCTCTCATCTTCTCCACCTGCAGGACACGCGTGGTCGTTCCTCCCGAGAACAGTGTCTGCATCATGATGACTCCGTGGACGAGGAATTCTTCGTCCATGAGGTTCCGCTCGAGACCCGTTTGACTCAACTCTGTGGTCACGATGGTGGTCGTTCCCAAATCTGACAGGGACTCAATTAAGTCCACGCCTGCGGTTCTTCGTTCGATGGGGTCCATAAAACGGTAAAACAAAGCTGCAAGAGTGTCCAGTGCAACTCGCTTGGCTCCGATTTGCTGAATCTTGCTCTGCAACTCTTCGACCAGTTTGTCGATCTGAAGTTGTTTGCCGCGGAGGCTGCTTGTTTCTTCTTTGAGCATCTTTTCCTTGATTATGGCTAAGCGGCTTAATCGGGTGGCGTCTACAAAGAGGAATTTCCCTTCGTCTTCTGCTTTCTTGAAGTCCCAGCCGAATTTTTTCATCTCGGCATAATAGTGGCTTTGGCTTTCGTCGAGGCTTACGAAGACTGCGTTTTCTCCGTACTTCGTGATTCCCTTGTACAGGAATTGAGAAGCGAGAATCGTCTTGCCCGAGCCTGGTCCTCCGAGCAGCAGGATGACTCTTCCTCTGGGGAATCCTCCACTTATCAGTTCGTCTAGCCCTTCAACTCCAGTCGGCACCATTTCTGACAACGTAGTTCACCTTTGGAGAACATGATTGTGATAGATATTTATAATTTGCGCATGCCTGTCAGCCGATGTCTGAAGCCTAGGAGCTTCCGGGATTGAGGACGGGCACGAACTTCCTCTTCGCCTGTTTGATTGAGTCGATGTTTATGCTCAGGACTTCCTGCAGGTTCTTGTTGAACATATTCTTATACTTGATTGCCACGGTTATGTTGCCGCCCAACTCGGAGAACTGTCCGTTCCAGATTTGGACTCTGTCGTTTGTGCCCACCGAGCTGGCGTACAGGGCAGTGCACTTGTCTTTGTAGCAGAAGTCTATCTCGACGTCTCGGGCGACGGTGCCTCCGTTGACGAGGTTGAGGCATGTGAAGCCGATGATTTCACCCGTTTTGGTGTCGTACTCGAAGTATAAGGGTTCCAAAGCGAGGCGCGGTCTTACCATTTCGCTCCTAACCTTCTTTGCCTCCAACCCGTTCATAGTGGCGACCGCGGCGAGGACGATGGTGGCAGCGCCGTTGACGACTCCGAAAAGAAGCGTTATCTCCGCAGTAGACAAACGCAGCATAGAATCGAACAGCCCAGAAAAGTAAAACGCTGCCAAGGCAACAACAACCAATGCTATCAAGACAATGGCTACGTAGAGAGGTTTTTGGGAGTTGGACACAGTGCCTATATCTTGGCGTTCTCACCTGAAAAGCCTTTCTAGTATCCAACCATTTGACAGGCTTGGCAAAACTGCAGCACGTTGGCTACGGAAGCCCGAGTGAACTCTTCATCACGTCGATATCCAGGACGCCTGCTCTGAAGCTTCTCCCCGTCTTCAGGTTGTTTACGGTAACCACGGCTGGGGCAAATATGTTGGGGTCAATCTTGTAGAAGTCGAACCCTGCCTCCTTGAAAACATCAAGAAAACGAGGATTCTTCTCCGCTAGTCTCCGGGCTTCCTGCAGCATCTTTGACGCTGACGAGGGCGCTTGGCTGACGATGCTCTTCAACTGCTGCTCGTCTTCGATGTCCACGGTATAGTTCGTTACTCCGCCGTATAGGATGGCGTCGTTGGTTCTGCCCATGGCTTCGCCCGCGTTCGGGTGCAGCGGAACGATGGGCGCGTAACCCCACGCGTGCTTCACAACCAAGGGGTCTAAGCCAACTCTCTCTAGTTTGTGTAGCCCAGTCTCCACGATTCTGCCCGACACCTGAGTGGCGCCGGTCAGGCTGGTTGTCGAGAACATGACCGCGTACAAGTTCTTCGGCTGGACACGGCATTTCTCGCAGATGAACTGAATGACGGCTTCGGTTGGTTTCTTCTCGGTTTCCAGCACGATGACGGCGGTTTCCGATTCCTCTTTGTAGCCGAGTTTCTCGTACATGTCTTTCGGCTTGAGCGCCAGCGCTCTGGCTGGACCCGACGCTATGGCTGAGAACCCTTCGCCCTTGACCTGCCAGCCCGCAAACTGAGACGCCAGAGTTGACAGCGCGGGGTAATCAGTTAAGACAAGGACGCTTGGCAGAATCATGTCTCCGTACTGGATTGGCGTAACGCTGGCTTTTCCGTAGCCTGCCAGACAGATTTCCGTGACCATTTCTCCAGCGAGGAATCCGCCTAGTGCTTTGAGACCCGCGTCAATCAGGGTCGCGCCTGACTCTGATTTCTCGATGGTGACCGCGTACTTGTCGGCTTCGTCGATGAGTCTGTTAACTAAGCGGAGGGCGGAACTGTTCAGGTTAATCTTTGGCGTGGACATTTCTCTTCAGCAGCCGTTGGTTAGCCAATAAGCCTGCTAGAGTAGGATAAGTTTTTCTCTCAACGCAAACCTAAAAACTTGTTGAGCGGCTACTTTTCTAGGAGTCCGCGGTAACCCTTCAGCCTGCTGGTGTACTCTTCATTTATCATGTTTCTGAGCTCATAGTACGCGCTCATGTTGATGTCTACGCTGTTGGGGTCAGAAGTCTGGATCAGGGCTTCGGGGTTTCGGATTTTCTGCTGCCACAAGTCGTTAATTCGCGGCGGAAACATGAAAGGGTAAGTCGCCAGTATCTCGTTGATTCTTTTTCTCTCTTCGAAGTCCCACCAGACTTCTGTTTTTCTTTCGTTTGTTGGAACGCTTTTGTTGAGCAAAGTATACAGGGGACCGTAGGCTTTTTCCAGTTCTCTCCTTGCGTCTTCGATTCTGTGCCGTTTGTGTTCCATTCCCCAGCGCTGGAAGGTTGCGTAGCCTTCCATGGCGGCGAAGATTGCGATGGAAAATGTCAGGGTCAGGTCAGTTTTTTGCTCGAACCTAACCTCGGATAAGACCGGTATGTACGTGGAGAAGATTTCTGGCGAATAGAGAATAATCACTAGAACCACCAGGCATGATAGTGGGAGGTAAAGCATCAATCTTTCTTTCCGCATACTTGGTCCCCTCTGAGTACTGTGCATTCTCTGCTTATAATCTTAAGGTGTCCAACCTTAAGAGAAAGGGCGAGTCAGATGCATGCGACCGAAGTGGCTTCCTTCTTATTTCTCGTTGTTCAGCCTTAGCCTCGACTTCACAACGTTAGCCACGACATGCCCCACAGGAACAGTATACAACGCCAGCGTGGCATTGAATAGCGCAATGAAGGGCAAGGAAGCCAACACGGCTGATTCAGGCAAAGAATACCCTATTGGATAGCCATACCCCAGAACCGCATAGTTCACTACGGACATTATCGCAGTGCGAAGGACGATTCCCAGTGCCGTGGACGCCACAACAACCGCAGTCCCATACTCGACACGGATGTTCTTGATTCCTTGTCTTCCAGCTCTGAGATTGGAAGCTTTGTGAGCCGAGAAAACGCCCAGTATCATAGACAAGAAGGCAGCTAAGTTGTAGAAGGGCGCAGCGGGCAGACCGCCTGGACCCATGTAGATGGCCAAGAGCACGAGGGTGTTGAGCACGGCGATTGAAATTCCGTACTTAGGACCGTACAGGAGGAAGACTGCAACCAGGGGGATTTCCCATATCTGATAGACCAAATACGGCGCATAAGGCGCAGGGACCCCGACGCCGGTTAGAGCTGGGTTCAGCGCGACGGTCAAGGCGACAAACACGATGATGACTGCGAGCTTCTGAGTGTTCATGGCGGTCAGTTCTAATCGAGCGCGTAGTTATTTAAGAGTAGCTACCCAAAAAAGCGTGACACGGAGAATCACGCAAGATAAATAACAGGAACTCAATAAATCAACTCTACAGTGAAACGCGTTGTCCGAAACCAAGCTTTCACCAAGCGAAGTCAGGGCATGGCTCGAAAAAGAAACCAACTCCATCCTTACCCCAGCCCATGCACAAGCTCAACGCCACCGAGATGAGATGCGTTCGGCACTGCAGAACCTTTTAGATGCCAGCAAAATGCTGCTTGACAACAGCGCAAAAGAAATCGAGAAACGGAACATGAAGGTGTACAACCGCGCTCGGGCTCTGAACAAGCTTGCTCACCTCTTTGTGGAACGATTCAAGAAAATCAGCGTTCCAGACCAAGTGTCCTACGACAGCATGAGCAACTTTACCCAAGAAATCCAGAAAGCCTATTCCGTAACTGACTTTGACATCCGAAACTGGTTCCCGCGCATCAGCCCGTTCTTCATCATGGACCGACGGAAATTCCTGCAAGTCTATGAGAAGACTAAATTCACGTTCAACAGCCTAAACGACTTCGTAAACAAGGAGTACGTCAAGACGAAGACGCTGGAGAAAACGTACCATCTCATGGATGAACTACAGAATCTGGAAAAGCAGCTCGCCGACATCGACGCACAGAGGACGAGCTTGAGGAGCGAACGCCAGCAAATAGAGAACGAAATCGCCGTCCAAGAGCAGCAGACCGCCGAGCTGAAGGGAAAAGCCGCAATAGCTCAGTTCACTCAAGTCGACGCGGAAATCGAAACCTTAAACACCGAGCTGAAATTCGCGTTGCGGCACCTTCAGAAACCCTTCCTCAAAATGCAAGCCCTAGCCACATCAGGAGGCGGCGCAGGCTTAAGCCCCGACGAACTGAAAAAGCTGGGCGAGTACATGGAGAATCCATTCGAAGCCATCCGAACAGAAACCGTCGACTGCCAGACGCTGAAGGAAATCCTAGAGAAGCTGGCGCGTCTGATGAGCGAAGACAAGCTGAAGCTGAAACCCGAGAAACAACGCAAAGCTGAACAAGCAGTGGACGAGGTCCTCAAGAAAGACTCGCTCGCAAGCCTGCAAACCAAATGCGCCGCAGTCGCAACACGGAAACAACAACTCGCAACTTCACCCGAGTTGGAAGAAGCGAAGCGAAGCCTCGCCGCGTCAGAGCAGCAAGTCGAGAAACTCAAGAGCAGACGAAGCAACCTCGAGACGGACGAGGCAGTCAAGGAAAACGCACGGAACGAGGTGCTGGAGAAAATCCGGAGCCACAAGAAGTCCATCGAGGCGAACATACTCAGCTTCGTGGGCAAAACAGTCCAAATAATATAAGGAGCCTCCGCACGGAGAAGTCGCCGTGGACTTTTCTGCAGTCATCAAAGAATCGTTAGTGGTTCAAGCAGACGACTTCACGCAAACCGTGAAAGATGCCACGGAAGTCCTCTGCAGCGAAGAAGGAAGACTGGGAAACCAAACGGTCACGGGCAGATTGGTCACGCTTGAACCGGTGGGCGACGCCGTGGTTGTGGGCGACTTGCACGGCGACTTAGACAGCCTCGTGACCATCCTAAAAACAAGCGACTCTGTGAACCGAATGACGCAGAGCAAGGATGCCGCGCTGGTTTTTCTGGGCGACTACGTCGACCGAGGCGACCGCTCCGTGGAACTGTTCTACGCCGTCCTGAAGCTGAAGCTCACGTTTCAGGCGCAGGTGGTTTTGCTGCGAGGAAACCACGAAGGCCCCTCTGACCTCTTGGCTTCTCCGCATGACCTGCCGAAGCAGATGCGGCGCAAGTTCGGAGGCCGCTGGATGGCAATCTACTCCAAGGTCCGAGGGTTCTTTGACTGCCTCTACAACGCGGTTTACGTGCCCGAGCGTTACCTGATGGTTCACGGAGGCGTACCCGCGAAGGTCCGTAACTTGGAAGAACTCAGCCAAGCTCACCTGCTGCACCCGGGCAAGAGTTACCTGGAAGAGCTGCTCTGGAGCGACCCCGACGAGTTTGTTGAGGGCGCCTTCCCTTCTCCGCGAGGCGCTGGGTACGTTTTCGGCAGAACGGTCACGGAGGATGTGCTGAACAGACTGAACGTCAGAGTGCTCATAAGAGGGCACGAGCCTACCGCCGAAGGTTACATGATGGGTCATGGGGGCAGGATACTGACGTTGTTTTCCCGCAGGGGCGAACCCTACTTCAACACGTTTGGCGCCTACCTGGACATGCCGCTCGCTGAAAGGTTTGAGAGCGCGAACCAGCTTCTCCCATACGTTCACAAGTTCTAACGTTCGTCAGCCGCGGAAACTTTAAGAAGGCATCCAATAGCTTTTCTGGCAGACACAGTCACGGAGGACCCACTTTGAAAGTTGGAATTGCCACGCGCAACCCCGAAGCTTGGAGCAGCAGCCAAGTCAGGGAAGCACTCACCAAGCATGGCATCGCGTACGTTTGCTTCACGTTTCCCAGACTCATCGCGCAACTGGGCAGGAAGCCGTATTTCAGAGTCGCTGACGTAAGCCTCCTCGAAGACTTGGACGCGCTGATTATCCGCCCCATCGGACGCGGCAGCCTTGAGGAACTCGTGTTCAGAATGGACATGCTTTACAAGCTGGAGCGCGAGGGTTTCTATGTCATCAACCCTGCTGAAGCCATTGAGCACTGCGTCGATAAGTACGACATCCTCGCGATTCTCGAGGACAACGGCGTCCCCGTCCCGAGAACGTTTGCGACCGAGAGCGTGAACGAGGCGGTAAAAGCCTTTGAGGAGTTGGGCGGGGACGTCGTCGTGAAGCCTATCTTCGGCTCCCGAGGCATCGGAGCCACGCGCGTCGTGGATAAGGAAATCGCGAATACGGTGTTTAAGGCCATAGCCTTCCAGCATGGCGTCATATACATCCAAGAGTTCGTGCCGCATGGGCATTCGGACATTCGCGCCTTCGTCGTGGGCGACCGCGTCATAGCTGCCATGCGCCGAGTTGCAGAGGGGTGGAAGACGAACTACAGCCAAGGCGCCCGACCAGCACCCACCACGCTCAGCAAGGAGTTCGAGGACTTGGCTGTCAAGGCGGCAAAAGCTGTGGGCTGCAAAATCTCCGGCGTAGACATCCTGGAAGGCCCTGAGGGTCCGTCTATCTGCGACGTGAACAGCCAGCCCGGGTGGAAGGGGTTGCAGATGGTGACAAAGGTTAACATAGCCGAGGAAGTCGTCAGCTTCGTGCTGTCCGAGCTGAAGCGGTAGCCGCTTTGCCATAGAGAATCGTTGCGTAGGGGTCGTCGGCAACTGCTGGAAAAGGCACACTGACGCCTTTCTTCGTCAGGATGCGGCTTTTCGTTTTTGTGAGGCTGCCGATGCAGGCTACGGGAATGCCATTCCTTTTGAGCACGTCCAAGGCCTTTTCTTTCGCTCCGGGGCTGACCGCAGCCAAGATTGTTCCTGTGGAGGACATGGCAAGAACTCTCTCGTCCGTCAGCCTGAAGAATTTCTGCAGCTTGAGCGCTTCGGGGTTGACTGGTATCTGCTCTGAGTCCGCCTGGAATCCCAGATTTGAGGCTTCAGCCAGCTCGTTGAGCGCGGATACAAGTCCGCCTTCGGTTGTGTCGTGCATCGCGTGAACGCCTGCAATCTCTGCGAGTTGGAGGGCTTCGTGGACGCAGCTTTGCCATCTAACCAGCTCGCTTAGGCGTGCGGCGTTTTCTGGTCCGAACAGTCTCCGCGCCGCTGCTTTTCGCGTGAGGGCAAAGTTGACTGCTGTTTCCAGCCCCATCTGCTTCGTGCATAGGATGCTGTCGCCTGGCTTCGCGTTTCCGGGGGTGATGAGCCTCTTGGGCGAGACTGCGCCATAGGCGGTGCAGACTCCGATGAGCTGCTGCAAGCCGTTGTATGTGCCCGTGTGTCCCGTTACTATCGCCATACTGAGCTCATCTGCAGCGTTGCACGCCTGCTGCATGGCTGACTCGAATGTCTCCGCAGGCGTTTCAGGTGGTCCTAGGAGTTCGAGCGTGCAGAATTCTGGTTTGGCGCCGAAGAGCGCCACGTCCGAGGCTGCATAGTTGACGAGCAGCCACCCGAACCAAGGCTTGGGGACGCCGATGCATGGGTCAGTAGAGACTACCATGTACATGTCGCCTATTTTGTGGACGCCTGAATCATAGCCTGCCGTGGGTGGGACGACGACTCGCGGGTTCTTCTTGATGCAGTTCAGGAGCCTTCTGAGTTGCGTGGGTGAAAGTTTTCCCATGCCTTTCAAGCCTCAGAGGTAGATGTTGAGCACTTTGCTTTTCTGGAGCAGGTAGACTATGAAGCCGCTGACCACGAGTTCTGGCAGCAGGTAGCTCCCGTTGTACACCGCCGAGTACACGAACGGGTTCAGTTCAGGAGCGTAGAGGGGCGCCCAGTAAACCACGCCTGCCGCGAAGTGCATTATGAAGCGACCTGTAATGCCCGCTGCTCCGCCGAGGACAGGGTATTTTTTGAAGAATCCTGCCACGCCGAGTACGCCGAACGCCAACGGGTAATCCAAGAGAACTTGCACTGGGTCAACCACGTAGGGCAATATGGCAAACTGAATTAGGCCATAAAGTGTGCCAGCTGCTAGTCCTATTCGTGGTCCTCTTCTGAGGGCGAGCCAGATTATGGGCACCATCGAGCCTGCGGTGATTGAGCCGCCTTGGGGCAGGGTGTAGACGATGATGAAGCTGAGGGCTGTGGCCAACGCCACAAAAATAGGGATTTCCGCCAAAATCTTGGTTGGGAATTTGTGTTTGTGTTCGGTTTCGTTGTTGTTCACGTTTTTTTCCCTCCGCCAGTATTACCTGGTTCAGGTTCATTGGGTCGATGCCGACAGGCATCCTCTCAGCCGGGTGGTTCCCAGCTCCCCGCGATACCTTGGATAGTGGGCTAGTGTTTTCGGGTGTATTTCTGGTTTTCTGTGCGGTTTTTCAGGTTTTTCTGGTGGTGACGGCAGGAAAGCTAAAGAATACCCGTCCAAAGCCCATCATGTCGTCTTTCTTCGTAGAACGGTTGTGGCTAATGAGAGCAACAAAACTGAGAACAAAGCCATAACAAGAATGTCAACTAAACATGTGACAGTTAACGCTGATTCTGTGACTGAAATATTCAAGGCCTCGACCGAATAGGTCAGAGGCAACAATCGAGGAATAAACTGCAGTTGGGCAGGTATAGCTGTTAACGGGAAGAATATCCCTGAAAGGAAAGCCATCGGAAAACGAAGAAAGTTATCGAGCATTTGAGCCTCTGGAACCCACTTGGCGTAGGCAGAAACTAGCACGCCCAGCGAGGAAAAGGTTAGTGATGAGAACATAACTGCAACAAAGAATAATACGGGATTAGCTATGCTTGTCCCTGAAAGAAGCATCAATGGAACAATCATGCCAGCTGAGAGGATTAGACCAAAGAAAACACCTGCAAGTGCTTTTCCAAAGACTAGCGTAAGAAAAGAAATGGGCGCTGCCAGCAACCTTTCAAAAGTGCCAGTTTGTTTTTCAAGCACTACGGCAACTGCTTCAATGGAAGTTGTTCCAAACAGCACTGCAAGAGCGGTCAATCCAGAAAGTACACTTGAAAGATTAACTTGTCCTGTGAGCGAGAAAGCCAGGAACAACGAAATAGGCATCAACAAGGCGTATGTGAAGTTTGGAGCCTTAAAATAGTACACTTTAGCGTCTTTCTTGGCTATGTAGAAAGCACTGCTCAGATTCTTGCGAAAATCGCTACCCAGTATTGGCACCTCTACTCTTGACCTCTTTCTCCCTGGTCATGACTTCAAGGTTCAACCCAGTTAATCTTACGAATGCATCCTCCAAGCTTGGCTTCAAAGTGTTAATGCAGATAATCTTTAAACTGTTTTTTCGGGCAAAATCAGCTATTAGCGGGACTGCCTCGGAGACATTTTCCACTGCAACTCTGAATTTGTCGCCAACATCTGAAACCGAAACTAATCCGCTTAGCGTTTGAAGCTTGTTTTTTATGTTCTCTCCAGCTTCGAAAGCAACCTCAATAGTCGGTTGCTCTTCCAAACTTGCTTCAAGTCTCGCAGGACTGTCAATGGCTGCTATCCTTCCCTGATTTATTATGGCTATGCGTTGGCAAAATTGACCAGCTTCCTCAATATAGTGGGTTGTCATGAAAATAGTGGTACCGTTATTATTCAATTCTTTAATCAACGCTCTTATGACTCTTGCACTCTGAACATCAAGACCAGTAGTTGGTTCATCCAAGAATAGTAGAGACGGATTGTGAATCAGAGCCATGGCAATGGTTACGCGTCTTTTCATACCTTTGGAAAAAGTCCCCACTCGGTCGTGACGGCGGTCATACAACCCAAAGCGTTCGAGCAGACCTTTAGCTCTCTGATCTCTTTCGTTTTTAGTTACGCCGTAGAGTTGCGCAGCGAATATGAGGTTGTCCCATGCGTTCATTTCATCGTATATGTTCGAGACTTCAGGGACAACTCCAATATGCCCTTTTGCCTTAACAATTTGCTTTTCTATATCAAAGCCCTCGATTACCACGTTACCAGCAGTCGGTTTGGTAAGACCAGTCAACATGCGAATAGTGGTGGTTTTTCCAGCGCCGTTGGGACCCAGAAACCCAAAAATCTCTCCCTTTTTGACACTGAAGGTCAAATCGTTAACGGCAGTCAAATCGCCAAAACGCTTAGTCAGATGTGAAACTTCAATAGCGTTTTCTAAACCCATTTTCATCCCTAAGCCTTTCTTATTCATCGTTTCCTGATTTTTAGTTTTAGGTTTTGCTTTGTAGTTCAATGCTTCTTTGGATGTCAGTGCAGCCATCCATAGCTTTCATAGATTTTCTTTGTGTCTGGCGAGGTTAAGTAATCGATGAATTTCTTGGAAAGCTCTTTATCCTCGGTGTAAGAGATAATAGCTGCAACAGTGCTTCTGAAAACCTGAAGAGTTTCCGGCAGCTCAACAACTTCACAGGTGTCTGGCCAAACTCCTTGGAACGCATTCCAACCGATTATGGCATCAACCTTTCCCGAATGAATTAGGCTCATGAGCGAACCACATGCATCTGCATGATTTGTGATGCATGCGCGTAATTTGTCTGTCAAACCAGCTTTGCTTGCTATATCGTCCCATACGCCTTTAAGACACCCTCCCGCAGCAATTCCTACTTTAACGCCTTTTCTACAGAGACCCTTTAGGTCCGCGATTTCTGCTGGATTGCCAACTGGAACAATTATTACTGAACGCCGATAGCCTAAGCTTTTCCTCGAACCCTTAATCATTAGTCCGCAATCTTCCGCGTCGTCAAGAATGTACTCTGCTCCTGAACAGAAGATGTCACCAATCTTGGACCGCGCTATCTCCTCCAGAAGCTCTTCAGGCTTTCCTACATGAACGTCGCACTTTATGCTAAATTTCTTTTCGAAGAATTCAGCTGCGTCTAGAAGAGGCGGAGCGACTGCGCCAGCGGAATAAATCTGGAGTTGCCGTTTTGCTGAATTCATAACTCGCTGTCACCGTACTAAGAATGACGCGTTATGTTTATAAGAATATTTCGTGCTCTCTTGCACTTCATTTATCGGCTCCTGTTCCCCTTTTTTACTATCTCTAAACTTTTAAGCGCCGGAGTCCACTTTCGTCATTGAGAAAGCATAGACCCTCCAGTTATGATGGTGAAAGCTGATTGATTGAGACATTAAAAGCAAACTTGATGAAGGCAATTTACCTGGCTAGAAAGGATGCGAAGATATACTTTTTCAAAGGACCAAATATTACTTTTGGCCTTCTCTTTCCAGCAATCATCTATTTGGCTTTCTCTGTTGGGAGAACCATCGAGGCTTTCATAATTATTCCCGGGCTTGTTGCCATGGCGTCTCTTTTTGGCGCAGGTGCAATTGAATCGATTGCGTTGCCCTTGGAGCGAGCTAAAGGAACCTTTGACCGCCTGCTTGCAGCCCCAATGTCCTTGACTACCATAATAGTTGGCAAGGCGTTAGGCGGATTCTTATTCGGCGCCTTTCTGTCGGTGGGATACATGCTGATTGCCTTACCACTCCTTGGTGCTACAATCGCAAATCCCCTTGTCTTTGGCGTTGGAGTTGTGCTGTCAGCTCTGGCTTTCTCGGCTCTAGGCATATGCATCTCAACTCCATTTACAGACGTGCCACTGGCTATGCCTCCAGCAACGCTAATCCGCGTTGCGATGGTTTTTCTTGGCGGTGTATTTATCCCAATCACTGCTATGCCCGGCTTTCTTCAAGTCATCTCATACTTGCTTCCCGTCACGTACGCCGTTGATATGCTACAACAGGCAACAACAGGACAAATAGTGAATCAAGCCCTTGTTGTCGACGCAGCAGCCCTGATGTTATTTACGGTGATCTTTTTTGTAATAGCCACATTAGTCCTCACGAAGACTTCACGATAGAAGTTAAACTGCAATCAAGAAATCACAATTGCTACCTGATAGTTTCTAAATCTGCTTCACCTCAAGCCTTTGATGTGAAGTTTGTAATTGACCATAGCCATCCTCTCTTTTCAGGTACACTTTCTCCAAATGAAAGAGCTACGAAGCGCATTCTTCAGAGTGTGCCATTTCCGCAGGGCTGGCAGCAACGTGCAATCCCGAAATAGTTTTATGCGCCTTCCGCGTAGAAGAGTCAATGAGGGAGCTACTGGGAGAAAGATGCGCCGTTCCGACTTCTCCAAGACGGGGAAATTCGCTGCCGTACGCAGGTTGTTCATATTCAATTTCGCCGCCGTCTTAGGCTTCCTCCTAGGAACCGCCTCATTCACCGCCTCAATGTTTCTCCATCCCAATCCCACTGTGGCGTGGCTCATCGGCAACCTGGTGGGTGGCTTGTCTCACTTCAGCGCCAACTGGCTGATGCAGGGTGAATCTAAGAAAGAATTTGGGAAATGCTTCGTCGTCTTCAACGCCACAGGCATCATTAGCTTCCTGCTGGCTTCACTCGTGTTTGCTGCTGCTGAAATCTTCATCCAACACTCCACTGCTGCATGGCTTTTGGGCAGCGTTGTTGGCACTCTGTCGCATTTTGTGATGAATGACAAGGCTATTAGAATCAACTTCAGACGCGGTTGCACTACCGACGCCAAAGAATCTTAACCCTCGCGAGATTCCTTGTATCTCAATCATAGTACTTGAATCACTGACCCTGCATCCAGGGCGTAGGGTAACATTTTTAGGTGGTGCCTCAGTTTTCCTAACCCCATCACACTAATGGGGAATAAGCAGCATGCAGCCTCTGCCGAAAGAGTACAATTTCGCCGAAATCGAACGCAAATGGCAAAAGCGGTGGGAAGAGATGGGCGTGTTCCGCTACGATTGGAACGACACCCAGCGTGAGCCTTTCAGCATCGACACGCCGCCGCCCTACCCGTCAGGCGAATTGCACATGGGCAACGTTCTGAACTGGACGTACTTCGACATGGTCGCCAGATACAAGCGGATGCGCGGCTTCAACGTGCACTTCCCGCAGGGCTGGGACTGCCACGGCTTGGGCATCGAGATTCAGGTGGAGAAAACCAACAACATCCGCAAACGGGACCTGCCCCCGGACCAGTTCCGCAAGTTGTGCATGGCGCTCGTCGAAAAGTACATCGCACTCATGAAGGAAGGCATCCTGCGGCTGGGCTGCAGCATCGACTGGACCACCGAGTACCGCACCATGGACCCCGACTACTGGCGCCGCACACAGCTGAGCTTCATCCTCCTGCATCGGAAGGGATTCATGTACCAGGGGACGCACCCCGTGAACTGGTGCCCGCACGACGAGACCGCCATAGCCGACGCAGAAGTGGACTACGTGCAGCGCGAAGGCGTCCTGCACTACATCCGCTTTCAAGTTGAAGGCACGCATGAGTACGCGATGATTGCCACGTCGAGGCCCGAGTTCATACCCGCCTGCGTCGCCATCGAAGTTAGCCCAGAAGACACGCGGTACTGCAAGTACATAGGCAAAACCTTCCTCGTGCCCTTGGTCGGGCGCTCGGTGCCCGTCATCGCGGATGAATGCGTCGACCCCAAGTTCGGGACAGGCGTGGTTATGATCTGCACTTACGGCGACAAAGAAGACGTCAAAACCGTCATGAAGCACAAGCTCCCAGTCGTCACGCTCCTGACCGAGAGCGGGCGCATTACGGAGGCAGGCGGCAAGTATCAGGGCTTAACCATCAACCAGGCGCGCGCCGCCATCGTCCAAGACCTCTCAGCGGCTGGTCTGCTGGACCACACCGAGAAAATCCAGCAGGAAATCGGAGTCTGCGACCGCTGCAAAGCCCATGTGGAGATTCTGGAGCGCAAGCAGTGGTTCATGAAGACTCGGGAATTGACGTCGGCGGTGGAGAAGGCGGCGAACGAGATCGTCTGGTACCCCGAGTACATGCGGAACCGTTTGATAGATTGGGCGAAGTCGCTGGATTGGGACTGGGTCATCAGCAGGCAGAGGCTTTTTGCCACATCCATCCCCGTGTGGTACTGCAAAACCTGCGGCGAACTGATACTGGCGGAGGAGACATGGGTGCCCATCGACCCCAAACTGGAACCGCCACGCATCAGTAAGTGCCCCAAGTGCGGCGGCAAAGAGTTTGCTGGCGAGACGGACGTGTTCGACACTTGGATGGATAGCAGCATCACGTGCGCCGTACACGCTGGTTGGCCCGACCGCGCGGACTGGAGGCGACTGTTCCCCGCCAGCATGCACGCATCGGGCACGGACATCATTCGCACATGGGCTTACTATTTGATGGTGAGGCACTTGGCGCTGTTTAGCGAGACAGCATACCGAAGCGTCCTCATCAACGGTATGGTGCTCGGCCAAGATGGACGGAAGATGAGCAAGAGCCTCAAGAACTACGTTGCGGCGCCCGAAGCACTGGACAAGTACGGCTCCGACGCGATTCGCCAGTGGGCGGCAGGCGGCGGCGCCACGGGCTCCGACATACCCTACCGCGTGCAGGACGTCGAATATGGACGGCGGTTTCTCGTCAAGCTGTGGAACGCGTCGGGCTTCGCTGGAAAGCTGCTGGTCGACTATGTACCTGGCAAGGAGGGGCACGTAGACCTTCAGCCCCTGGACAAGTGGATACTCAGCAAAGCAGAGGAGACCACCAAGCGTGTGACGGAGGCGTTCGAGAAGTGCCAGTTCAACATCGCCGTGGAGGAGACGCGGAACTTCACATGGCACGTGTTCTGCGACGAATACATCGAAGCCGTCAAAGACCGGCTTTACCGCCCCGAAGTACACGGGCAAGCCCAGAAAGCAGCAGCGCAGCAGACCCTGTACGAGGTGCTGTATCGGGTGCTGCAGCTGCTGGCGCCCGTGGTTCCGCACTTGACGGAGGAAATCTACCAAGCCATGTACGCTGATGTGAAGAGCTACCGGAGCCTGCAGGTTTCGCCGTGGCCCCACCCTGACGAGTCACGCGTCGACAAGCACAGGGAAAGACACGGTGACTTGATTGCCGCATTGATCAGCGAGGTGCGGCGGGAGAAAGCCGAGAAACACCTGCCCCTAAACACGCCCGTCAAAACGCTGACAGTGCACGCGGGTGACCACTCGGGTGCGGAAGCCTTGGAGAGCGGCGAAAGCGACATCGTCGGCGCCCTCAAAGTCGAGAAACTCGTGGTGAAGCCAGAAGAAGGCACGGGTAGAGACGTTGCCGAATTCCCCACCGTGCGCTTCGTGGCAGAATATGGTGAAGGGGTGAGGAAATGAAGACCATGGGTTTAATCGGCTGCGGAGCCATCGGCACTGTCCTTGCGGAAGCCATCGAGCGAAGACTCGTGGTATGCGATGAACTGGTAGTCTTTGACTTTGACATGTCGAAGGCTGAACAACTCAAGAAAGCCCTCAACTTCCCCGTGACCATAGTGGCAAGTTTCGAGGAACTGCTCGAGCGCAAGCCAACAGTCATCGTGGAAGCAGCGTCGCAGCAGGCAGCCAGAGACTATGTGCCCAGAATCGTAGCCGAAGGCATCGAACTCATCGTGATGAGCACAGGCGCGCTTCTGGATTTGGATGTTGACATGAGCAAAGTACACGTACCCTCGGGCGCCATAGGCGGATTGGACGCCATCGCCAGCGCCGTCCCCGCAGGCATAGACGAAGTCGTGCTGACTTCCCGCAAAAACCCCCGCGCGTTGGAGATGAAGAACAATGAAGCGGAGGTTGTGTACGAGGGCTATGCCGAGGAGGCGGCGAGGCGTTTTCCGCGGGAGATGAACGTCGCCGCAACCCTGGCACTGACCGTCAAGCCTGCCAAGGTGAAGGTGCGGGTCATCTCGGACCCAGCAGTGAAGCGGAACACGCACGAGATTCAGGTCAAGTGGAAGTACGGCGACATGTTCCTGCGCTTCTCGAACGAGCCGCATCCAGAGAACCCGCGGACGAGCGCCCTCGCAGCATGGTCAGCCATTCGACTGCTGCAAACGCTGCTGAAGTAGCATCATCGTCATCCACTCTGGTTCAGTACAAATGCTTAGCCCTTCAACGTTCCAAGCCTGCAAACGCTCAGAGTTTGAAACAAAAGGGCCATAAGAACATCAGCCGCGTACCAGAACACAATGAGTCCGAAATTCTTAAAAGCAGAAACCCCACAACCCACAAAGAAGGCGCATTGCATTGACGGAACATATACATCCCTATGTAATTTTCCTTCCAGGAGAAGAAAAAAATAAAGTCCTCAGCGCCATTTTCGGCTCCAAGGCAGCCGTTGATTTGCTGCACTTCGCGCTGGAACAGGGCATCCAGAGGAGCATCTACCAGAAAGACCTCTTCAAGAAACTCAACTACAGCAACAAAACCATCATCGAAAACCTCAAAACTCTCACTAAGCTCGGCGTTTTGGACGAAGCCATGGAAAAAAACGAGAAGGAAGGCAGAATCGTCTGGGTCAAAGCCTACCAACTCACCGACCTGGGCAGATGGTTCGCCCTGCTCATGGCGGATGAAGAGCAGCTTTCAGGAAAAGAGAAAGCCGAAATCATGAAGAACCTGTTCCGCATCTACGTCAAAATGATTAAGGGCTTAACCGAAGAACTCCACATAGACAAGAAAATGTTCGAAGACATCTTCAAACAAGAAATGAAAACCTAAACCACAATGGGTTGTGGGGCTTGGAGATGGTTTGAGGGGGAGAAGGGAGAGCGTGCGAAAAAGAATGATGCCTCCAAGCCTTTCCACCCACCCGGTTTTTCCAGATTTTTCTGTTTTTCCCTCCTTGTTAAAGCGCCTTGAACGCTTCAAACCACCTGTTGTAGTGCGAAAGCATGTCCAGCGACACGCTCGGCTTGCGCTCCTCAAATATCTGGCGGAAATCGCTCATCGTCAAAGCCCTCGGCTTGGCTTGCCTGTCCAAGGCTTTGCCAGACTCGAAGAACTCGCCGATCAGGCTGAGCTGCGCCGACTGGCATACGTCTCGTATGTCGCTTCCTGAGAAGCCCTCACTCAGCCGCGCAAGCTCGTGCAAGTCCACGTCCCTGTCCACCTGCAGGTTGCTCGTGTACAGCTTGAGCATCATCAACCGCGTGTGGTGGTCAGGAAGCGGAACCAAAACCCTCTTCTGGAACCTGCGGATGAACGCCCAATCCAAATCCCACGGCTTGTTCGTGGCACCGATGACGTAGACGTGCAAGTTCCTGCCCTTGTCCATGATACCATCCATCTCTTTCAGGAACTGGTTCCGCACCCGGATCTCGCCGCCAACCTCATTCGAGTGTTGACCCATCAGGGAATCCAGCTCGTCCACGAACACGATGGCTGGCTTGCCGTCGTTCGAAGACTTTCTGGCAGACACGAAGAGCTTCGCCACATTCTGTTCCGCCTCACCCAGCCACTTCGACATGATTGAAGCCGCATCGATGCTGTAGAAGTTCGCATCAATCTCCGTCGCAACCGCAGCCGCAAGCAACGTCTTCCCGCAGCCAGGGGGACCAAACAGCAAGATGCCTCTGGGCCAACCCAGCGGGAACAAATCAGGCCTCTGAACTGGATAAACTATGGCTTCTTTAACAGCCTTCTTCGCCGTATCCAAACCCACGACTTCGTCCCAGTTCACCTCAGGCTTCTCAGTAACCACGAGCTCCTCACCGTTCCCTTTCCCTTCAGGCGTGGCTTTCTCCGCTCCGGAGCCGTTAGTTTCCGCGTCTCGCTCCAACTCCATCCGCACGTCGGCAACCGAAACCGAACCCTGAAGAGCCTTGATTCGCTCCTGGTAGGCGATTGCCCGCTGCACGTAGACCTTGTTCAGTCCGTACTCGGGGTAAAGCTGGACCAGCTGCAGCAGGCTCTCGATGGCTTTCTGGTACAGGGTGATGGCTCTGCCTTTGTTGCCCTGCTTGTCCATCTTGACAGCGTCTAGGGCGAAGGCGGTTGCGGCTTTTTCCAGTTCTTGTGAGGCGCTCATGTTTCTCTCTCCTACTCGGGTGACTTAAACTCGATTCTTATTCTGCCCTTGTTGCCCAAGCTTTCCAGGGCTTTCTCGATTTCACTGTTCGACGCGTTCAAATCGCTTGAACACCGCGTGAGGTCAATCTCACCGTTGCTCTTCCGCACGTACTCCAGAAGCATGTCCTCGATAGAGGGCTTCTCGACTTTCAGCGAGATTTCCTTGATTTCGCTCTTCTTGTAAGAGAACACCGTTTTACCAGCATCCCGCACACCATCCTCTTGGACAGTCCTGCGCCCAACCACCTGCGAGCTCGTGGCGGAAAGCGCGACGAGTTCTCTGACAGGAGTTTTCTCTGGGGATCTGGGCATTCCGGCTGGTGGCTCCGGAAGCGTTTCGGACAGCTTCTTTTCCAGGACTGTCGAGACTTCTTTGAGGATTTCTTCTCCTCCAGCCGTTTTCCGTTCAACCGGAATCAGGGATGCATCCGCGTTGAACTTCGTGGCGTACAGGGTCTCGCTTATGGCGCTGTTAACGTTGTTCAGTTCGGCTGAGACATCAGGCAAGACTTGGAATAGCTCCTGCGAAACTCCCTGCAGAAGCTTCAACGCAGGCTTGAGGTCAACGACTATCTCACTCAACTCTCGAATGGTTTCCAGTCTGAGCACGACACGCTCGATGGCCAACTCCACGTTATACAGGAACTTGAGGAGCTTCCGAACTTCGGCGATCTCGTTGGCGCATACCGCCGCGCGTTCCTTGTTGTTCCGTTTCAACGCGCCCATGCAGGTTTCGAAAAGGACTTTGTCGCGTTCCTTCAGCCGATAACTAGCCTGCTCCAGCTTGTTCTGCTGGACTTTAAGCGTGTAAATAGAGCGGGTGGCAACTTCTTTCAGGGGTGGAGGGGTTGAATGAGTCAAGCCTTTGATGTTTTTTCCCTCCCTACCCTTGTTGCCTTATTCCTTCCTTTATATTCCGGCTTTTCCAACTTCTTTGACGTAGACTACAACAGGGGGTTCTGGGAGCTCAGTGGTTTCTGCGACATGCTCAACGTAGACCTTGGTTTCTTTGGGTTTCTGTTCGGGTGTTGCAACCGCTGAAACGGGTGCCGCTGCTGGCGGCGTGCGATCACCGAGCATTATGTTTGCAAGTTTGGTCTTCGTGGCTTCCAGATCGTTCTTCTCGGCAGTGGTGCGTTTGAGGTTTTCTTGCAGTTGGGCTGATGAGGATTTGTAGACGTCGTCTGCGATTTTCCCAATCTCGTGTTCCAGTTCCAAGTGAAGAATGCCGTAGCTTAGGGCTGTGAGTTCTTCTTCGCATCGGGTGATTCCCTGGGCGATGTCGTCCTGGAGAATCTGCGCGTCTCTTCGGAGTTGGCTCAGGACTGTGGAGAAGTTGTTGTGGAGCTCCTTGTACAGGTCTGGTGAAATTTTCTTTTTGTCTGCCAGATCTTTGAGGGCTTGGTCTTTGCGCCATATGAACGGGATTTGGTCGCAGAAGACTGCGGCTTTGGTTTTGATTCTTGAGATGAACGTGACTTCAGCGCCATTGAACGTGAGGTATTCCATGGGCTGTTTGGTGAACCTTCCGTCGCTTAGTTCGATAAATGCGGCATCAAACTTTCCACTCGGAGTGGTGGCAAACGAGATAATCTTTCCGACTGAACGTCCATACTCATCTTTCACTGGTTTGCCGAGAGAAAGAAAAAGATTGGAGAGTTGTGACATAGTTTACACTCCCTTTAGTATCCCTGCGTTGTCTGCTCTGTCTGCGTAGATGGCGCTGCTGGCATGCCAGGCGGCAGGTCGGGGAACTTTTCTTTTATGCGCTGTTCGGCGACTGTTGCGGCCTCGGTGAGAATCTTTGATGCGTCTTCGTTGACTGCGTCGAAGTTCAGGGTCATTCCGGAACCTTGACCTGCTTCGATCATGATTCCGCTGAGCATGTTGCCGATTTCGCCAAGTTCGTTTTCTGCTTCGGGGAAAACGCTCACGAGTCCTGCTCTTACGGATCGTAGAACGCCCACAGCTGGCCCTAGTGTGGACACTACGTCGCCTAGTTCGGATACTGTGCGTAATCTTAAGACTATTTGTTCGAGGGCTAGTCTTGCGTTTATGATGAGGCGTTCCATCTTGCGGACTTCAGCGAGTTCGTTGGCGAAGACGTTTGCGCGTGCAGTGTCGTGTTTGGTGTATGCGTCGACGATGCGGGCGAAGATGGCTTTGTCGCGTTGGGTGAACCTGTCGGTGGCTTGGTCAAGTTTCTGAACTTGGAGTTCGATGCGTCGTACGGCGAAGTCAAGTCGTGGCTTGAGCGGACCTGGTGGTTTGACTGCGTCTTTTAGGCGGTTGGTGAACGGCTGTTCGTCACGTTTGGTTTCCCATTTTTTTGCGAACCTTTCGGACAAGTTATATTCCTCCTAAGAGTCAGGATGCGTGGTACAATCTTATACGTTGTTAACATGGTGGAAATATGGGCGTATATACGTAGGTATATAGGGGTGGGAAATTCTGGTTTGGGGCTTTAATTATTGGGTTAAAAGACGGTGTAGGTGTTTTTTGGGTATTAGACATAAAGGTGTTAGTTAGACTAAAAAGATGCGGGTATTAATTGCTATGCAAAGGTGAAAAACTCATGGGTGATAGATTAAAGATATTTGCCATCGTCGCGCTCTTGGGTTTCATGGCTGGAGTCATTGCGCAGTTGACTGCTGATTACGCGATTCCGTGGCTTATGAGTGTGCTTCCTGCGTTGATTCAGGTTCGGTTCGTGGTCGCTGGCTTCGCGGGTGCTTGCTTGACTTTGGTCATGGTAGCTTTGTGGGCGCACTTCTCGGGGAACAGAGACAGAGTCTAAAGCTGCGATTCTCTTCTTTTCTTTATCCCTGAATTCTTAGTGTGCGGATTCTGTCGTGCTTTATTCTGGTGTGGACTCAGCAGCGGAAAAAGATGTCATTCGCTGGCTAGAGCGTCTTTGTACCTCGATTTCCTCATCGTCCAGAATATTAGGAGCATCGACCAGCTTATTTGCGTTTTCCGAAGAGCTCAAGCCCTTGCCCTCGGCGCATGATTCCCAGCCTTAGAGTATGTTAACTGTCTCCAAGAAAGAAGCTGACGACCTCTCGCAATAAGAGTTCCGGTGCAGTGAGCACGGCTTCGTGTTGTTGCCCAGGCAGGACAGCAATACGACTTTGCGGCAACGACGCGTGCAGAGTCTCAGTAGCCGCTTTGTAGAATGGGGAGCTTTCACTCCCTAACAGAAAAAGAGCCGGTTTTTTCAAGTTTCTAAATCGACCAAGGTCAAAGTAATATTTCTTGACGCTAACCAGCTCTCGCGGAATGGTGCCTGCTGACAAGATCCGTGCTTGCCAGCTGGGCAAAGATCTTAGCAAATCTAATTCGTCGGTTGACATCTGTCCTATCTCATATAACATCAGTAGTGCCTTTTCAGGATTGCCTGCTTTGAGATGGTTATTAAATCTGTCCAGAATATCTGTGGGATAAGAGAGGTCAATCGTGGTGTAGACTGGCGGTTCGTACAATGCCAGTTTGCGGATATGTTTTGTAAGAAGGGCAGCTTCAAGGGAGCAAAGGGCGCCATAAGAATGCCCAAACAAATCTACTGTTCCAGGAATAGAATCGACTAGGGCAACTACATCTTCAAACTCGCGTTGTATGGAATAGGGTTCTGTGTCGCCACTCTGACCACGACCTCGCCTGTCAACAGCGTAGACAGTGAAATATGGCGCGAGCTTTGGAGTGAGAGAGGCCCAGTATGTGTGGTCTATTCCGGTGCCGTGGATTAGCACAAGCGGAGGGCCAGCACCGCTGCGCTCATATGCAATATAGGTGCCGTCTTTAGATATCACATGCTCCATGCTTCTGGTCTCCGTCTCTAATGGCGTAGTATGTTTTGAGAGCGTCGCGTCGAAGATGCCAGCAATCCATGCGTATGGAAAGTAAACTTGTCTATTTGGGTTTCCCGAGGAAATGGAGCGTTGGGTGTCAGGTTTTTTTCAGGTAGCCGTTTATGTTGAAGGATAGCATGAACTTCTCTAGGCTGTGGTCAATTTGGAATTCTTTGTGGGTTTTCAAGAATTCTTTTACTGCTTCGCGGGGTCCTTGTCCGAAGTTCTTGTAGACTGGATGTCCGTTGATGTTAGTGTCTTCAACCACCATGTAGCTGTCTTTGGTGACGAGGTTTCCGTAGAGTTCCATTTCTCTCAGCACATGTGCTTTGGTGTGGTCGCTGTCTAGCGAGACGAGAACTGTGCTCTTGTCCTCGGTGAATTGTTGGATGGTTTCCACGCTTTCCGCGGCTACTGAACTGCCTTGCAGGTACGTGATGCGTGGGTGTTGTGGCTTGTTTTGAGGTGGTTCTATGTCTATCGTGATAATTTGGCCTTTGCCGACGAGGTCCATGATGGAGGCGAAGAAGAGTGCTGATCCGCCTTGGGCTGTGCCGGTTTCGATAATGAGGTCTGGTTTCAGGGTTTGGATTATTTCCTGGTAGAGCCACATGTCCAGTGGGCACTTCAGGACTTGGGTTCCCAGCCAGGTGGTTTTCGTCCAGACTTGGCTGTCGTAGTAGAGTCTGTGAAATTGGTTCACGCTGTGAGTCTGGAAGAAACTGGTTTGTTTGGTCATTTTCTTGACTCGTGTTGTTTGTACAAAACGCATGACGCAGGCACGATTCTGCCTTAGGGTGTGAAGAAGTGCGTTCTTGCTTCTTGAGCCTTTCCGCTGACTAACAAAGAGATGGATTCCGTATTTAACTGCTTTGCATCTTCTTCAGTTCCAAAACAGGAAAGACATTGGGACACTAGCGCTCGGAAAAGTCTATAGCCCCCTCTATTTATAGGCTGAATCGCGGAGCAGAATGGGAGTTGTTTGAGTTTTGCTGCGTACATCGAAGCCCGCATGTACAGGGCATTGGACGCCTTACTACATGCATGTGAGCTTGGATTCGTAGTAAACTGATAGATCTGGATCGGTGCGGGCACGGAGAGGACTGCAGTTGACTCTGGTGCTGCAGGCTGAGAGGTAGGTAAATATGCATGAGCAGCGAATACCCCTAAAGCGAACAAACAGTCACACAGCATCTACCTGCACGAAGGAACTTCAGGTGTCGAAGAAGAAAGGCCAACGGCGAAAGATGAAGTACGTTCTCATAGTCGGCGACGGAATGGCGGACCACGCGGTTCCAGAGCTCGGAAACAAAACGCCCCTCCAAGCCGCGCGTAAACCCAACATAGACTCTATAGCCGCCAGAGGACGAAGCGGACTCATAAAGACCATACCAGACGAACTGCCCGCGGGCTCGGATGTGGCAATCCTCTCGGTCTTGGGATACGACCCCAGATGCTTCTATACTGGGAGAGGACCCTTGGAGGCGGCTGCACGGGGCATAGACCTCAGGCAAAACGACGTAGCCTTTAGGTGCAACCTGATAACCGAGAAAGATGGCGTACTCCTCGACTACTCAGCAGGACACATCACAACCGACGAATCCACAAAACTCATAGTTAGCGTAAAACGGGCTTTGGAGAAACCCGGCGAAGTGGAATTCTTCCTAGGCTTAGACTACAGGCACTTCATGATCCTGCGCAAGAGGCCAGACGCGGCCCTAGTCGACTGCACGCCTCCCCACGACGTCATGGGCGCCAAAATCTCAGGCGTCTTGCCTAAAGCCAACTTGCCCCAGCAGGAAGAAACAGTAGACCTACTGCGAAAGCTGATACTGGACTCCAAGAGCATCCTGGAGAATCACCCTGTCAACGTTGCCCGAGTGAAAGCGGGCAAGAAACCGGGAAACATGATCTGGCCATGGGGCGGCGGCGCCAACCCCTCCTTGCCAAAGTTCAAGGAGAAATTCGGTGTCTCCGCAGCGGTGATTTCTGCGGTTGACCTCGTGAAGGGCATAGCAACCTGTGCAGGCATGAAAATCATCCGTGTACCGGGCGCCACCGGCTTGTCCAACACAAACTACGAGGGCAAGGCGGACGCCGCCCTCAAAGCCCTCAAGACAAGCGACCTGGTCTTCGTCCATGTCGAGGCACCCGACGAGGCAGGACACATCGGAGACTGCGGGCTTAAGGTCAAAACCATAGAGGACTTGGACAGGAGACTCGTCGGCAGGATCCTCAAGGGCTTGGAAGAGCCGTACGCCGTGGCTGTACTGCCCGACCACCCAACGCCTCTGGAAATCAAGACACACACCCGTCAACCAGTCCCGTTTACCATCTATGCGACGGGCATGGGCAGCGACGGCGTGCAGAGATTCGACGAGGTTTCGGCGAGATATGGCTCGTTCGGGCTAGTCACAAAAGGATCAGTCATGCGGCTCCTGCTCTCCTGCGGCTCGAGCTCCGAGTAGTCACGCCGTAACCGCGGCGGAGTAGACTATTGTGAGGTCCCTGAACTGCCTGACTCTTAGCTTGCGCTTCTCCGCCAGACCCTTGAGAAAAGCCATGTAATCCCTGCTCGCCGCTTTCGTTTTCAGGCAGAGAACGTACCCTTCCATAACGTCCTGGGTGTCGTAGACGCAAAGTTTCGGAGGTTCCCCTTGGGTTTCGGCGGGAACCGCAGAGGCGGCTTTCAGCAAGTCTATAACCTCGTTGAAATTCATCGCGAGTACCTGTTCAATGCATACCATGTTGGTGGACGAAACACATAAACTGTTGTGGCTACGACGCCGAACAACAACCAAAAAACGAGCCGCACAATGTCAGCCTAAAGGCAAATAAGGAAAAGAACACAGATGCATAGTGGGATTCTACATGACCTTATGGTTCTACGTCAAAACAACCGACACACCGAAAGCCGTGGCTGAAATGGTGTGCGCCTACAACATCTTCCAAGACGCCCACCCGAAGGGCAGGTACAGCTGGGTCACGGAACAGGGAAAGGGCGAGGAAGAAGAATACTGGCAAATCAACAGCAGGTACGAAGGCTTAAAGGACGAAACGTTCGTGGCGCTCGCCTACCGAACCGGAGATACGGTGGTCCTGGCAGAAGTCCACGACGACTTCGTGCCTAACTTTCTGGATCCTCTGCTGGAGAAGTACGGCTTCGACAATGTCAAATGGATAGTGGCAGCCACAAAACGCTGAAACGGTCCCGATAGAATCAAGGGAAAACTGCTCGATGTCGGCGCGTCTGCTGAGCATCGCCAAACAGAATGGTTTATACATAGCGACTGCGAACTAGTCCTTGGCTGAAACGCAGATCCACTTCTTCTGGTTGAGTGGAATGAAAGGCATAAACCTGTTTCTAAACGGGTCAAGGCGGTTACTCGCCCAACTACACATCACCATACCGAACAGGATACGTACTGTCACGCTGAACACGCTGGACCTTATTGGAAGCCCCAGAGATCAACTGGTGGCGCCGCTCAGGCTCAGGCACGTGATTGGACAGGACGACGACTACGACGGACAGGCCTTCGTGCAACTTCTCGTGGAAAATTGCGGCTTGAAACCGAACAGCGCGGTCTTGGACGTCGGATGCGGCTGCGGACGCATGGCACTCGCCCTCACCAAACAACTGAACAGAAACGGCTCGTACGACGGCTTCGACATAGTCAAAGACTTCGTCGACTGGTGCCAAACGAACGTGACGCCAGTCTACTCGAATTTTCACTTACAACACGCAAACATTTACAACAAGTCCTACAACCCAAACGGACGAACCCGAGCCGCCGACTACAAGTTCCCATATCCCGACGAGACCTTCGACATCGTCTTCCTCAGTTCCGTCTTCACTCACATGCTCCCCAAAGACTTGGAAAACTATTTGCACGAGATAGTCCGCGTCATGAAGAAAAACGCAAAATGCCTAGTCACCTACTTTGTCCTGAACGCGGAAACGCAGCGACAAACGGACGCCAAACAGAGCTTGGTGACCTTCTTCGAAGCGGACGGCTACTTCACGACCGACAGAGCAGTTCCCGAGAACGCGGTTGGATACAAGGAGGAGCACATCCAGCAATTGTACGATGATGTGGGCTTGGAAATTATCCAGCCAATCCACTACGGCGACTGGTCAGGAAGACCCTCAAGAACCGGATACCAAGACATCATCATAGCCACCAAGACCTCCTGTAAGCTCCAGACATTGGTCGATCTTCACGAGAACGAGAGGGAAGTCCCCGTCGAACGCAAGGTCAGACGAACTTTATAATCATCTGCACGCTGACGATCAGGAGCACGACGGCGAAGATTCTACGCAGGTTCCTCCCTGAAAGCTTCCCAGAGATGTAGGCGCCAACCTGCGCGCCAACGACTGCTCCGACAGCGAGTAGGAGCGCGTAGGCGAAGTCGATGTTTCCCTGCACGTAGTGCTGCGCGGCACCAGCGACCGATGTGAGTATCATCGTGAGCATCGACGTGGCCACAACCACATGCATGGGCAATAGCAGAATCAACGCCATTATCGGAACGAGGAGTACACCGCCGCCAATGCCCAGCAAGCCCGACGCCACGCCCCCGAAGAAGCTCAAACCTACACCGACCGAGAGCCTACGCTTATCCGCGAAAAGTGCCTCCTCAGAAACCACCAAAGACCGCCCAGAACCCTTCTTTCCCCTGAACGCGGTGCTCTCGAAAACCATCCGCACAGCCACCACCACGAGGAAGACGCCGAAAACCAACCCTAAGACCGCTGGCGACAAGACCGAAGTCAAGTACGCCCCAAGAACCGAGCCCGGCACCGTCGCCACAGCCAGCAACAACCCAGCCCTGAAGAAAACCAGCTTCTGACGCCAATACCCAAACGAAGCCGCAACCGCCGTGAACACGATAACAGCTAAACTCGTGCCCACCGCGTGCGCAGGCACAAACCCAAAAACCAAGGTCAACAGGGGCACGATAAAAATCCCGCCGCCAACACCCGTCATGGCAGCTACAATCCCAATCAGGAAACCAAGCAGCGGCAGAACTACTTCCCACATACCTCGGCACCCCCGCGCAACGCCCAGAACTTCTTCTTGACGATGTAGAGTCCCATGCCCGCAACTAAGAACGCCACACCGGTGACCCACGCATATGGCGCAACAAACAGCACAGCCCCCAACAGAAGCAAACACGTCGCCAAACCCAACCCAGGCACAAACCTAGGATAACAACGCGGCTCACACCGAAGCCTAAACGCCGCCACATTCGCCAACACGTAACCAAATAGTAACGCAAACGTGCTAACCGCCACCACACCCGTCAAATCAACAAGCAGAACCAGCAAAGCCATCACCGCACCCGCAATCCAGATTGAAACAAACGGCGTACCGAACCGCTCATGAACACGGCACATCGAAAACGGCAAATCCCTGTTCCGCGCCATCGAAAAAGCCATCCTACTCACGCCCAGAACTGCGGTCAGCAGCACGCTCGCCGTAGCCACCAACCCGCCGAAAGAAATCAAATCCACAGCCCAAGAACTGCCAGAAACCGCAATCGCCGTCGCCAGAGGAGAACTCGACACGGCGAGCACACCCGAACCCACAAGCCCAACCGCAACCAGACCCACAAGAAGGTAGACAACCATCGAAATCCCAAGCGACAGCAAAACAGCCCTAGGCACCGTCCGCTTTGCATCCTTAACCTCCTCAGCCACCACGGCCGCCCTCGCAAACCCGCCGTAAGCGAAGAATATGAAATACGTCCCAAACAACACGCCCCCGCCCAGAGGCACAAACGGCACAAAATTCCCCGAATCCACAAACAGCGAACCGAAAACCACAAAGGCTCCCAATATCGCCAACTTAACTGCAACCAAGACGTTGTTCAGCAAAGCACTCTGCCGGACTCCCACGAAATTCAAACCCGTGAACGCCAAACAAACCACAGCCGCAACCACATTAACGGGCAAACCCGGAAAAGCAGCAGCCAAATAGTAAGCAAAGCCCAAGCTCACAGCAGCGCCGCCAAACGTGTTACTAACAAGCCACATCCAACCCGTGAGGAACCCGGCAAACGGCGAAACCAGCTCCCGAGCATAGACGTACACGCTGCCCTCCACAGGCTTCCAAGCCGAGAGCTCCGCAAAGCTCAGCGCCGTAAACAACGCGATGACTGCGGCAAGAACCATGGAAACCACCAGAGCCGAACCCGCCAAACCAGCAACTATGCCCGTGACGACGAAGATTCCGCCGCCGATGATGGCGCCCACGCTCAGGGCTGTCGCATCCCACAAGCCCAGCGTCGGCTTCAGCTTCTTCGGCTGTTCACATTTCGTCATCAAACCACTATTGCAGTGTCTCTGAGTATGTACTATATTAAAACTTCAACCAGCCCCGAGGCCTTAGCGTTGTTTCTCTCTGTCTTCCCAGAATTCCCTCGTCCGCAGGTACTGTATCTTCGCCTTCAGCAGGTCCATATAGAACTCCTCCTCGTTCGGATGCATCTTCCCCAGAATCCGCGAAGCCGTCTCCGGACCCACACCCTTCACCATCAACGCACGCACAGCCTGCTTGCCGTAGCTGAGGACTAGGTCAGCCTTCCGCCGAGCCTGCGTCAGCTCCTTCAACTCCTCGTCCGCCAAGGTTTTGCCTTCCCGCCTCTTCCGCAAATCCTCTTTCAGGCGGTTCAGGTCCTGGCTGGGGTACAGCAGCGTCAGCAGCCGACTGCCACAGCGTTCACAATTCGGCTCTTCAGGCAGGTTCTTGACGCGGACCTGCGCGGTCCACTGTCCGCAGTTCATGCACAGCAGCGTCGCCATGCGGGCTTCGATACTGTTCTTCATGCGGTCGATGTTGCTGAGGAGGACGCGTTCCGGAGCCATCAACTCGGAGATATCGCTGTACTGCGACAGAATATGGTATGCCAGCGGCGTCGGCTTCTCGGAGCGGTACAGCGTGCTCACGGCAATTTTTCGTGCCTGGACTCCGTGGATGATTTGTTTTGCTCTCGGCAGGTCAGCTTTCTCCAGCATGGCTTCCCGCAGCGTCTCGTCGTAGATGGGCGTGTTCTCGAAAGAAGCTCTGAGCTTAGCCTGCCGCTCGTAGCTCATCGTCTTTCCGCGGGGCAGGGCACCGAAGCGTTCCGCCACGAACTTCATCTTGTAGGCGAACGGGAACTTGGCGTTCACGTACTTCTGCCAAGCTTCATCCACGTCCTTGTCCGTAAGGTGGAACAGGGTTGCTGGCATGCCCTGCAGCTCCAGCGGGGTGACCTTGCGCGGCGTTTCGATGAGGATGCGGTAGCCGTCTGCCCACCATCCTGTGATGATTTCCCTCGCAGAAAGCACGGAGTCGAAGATTCCTGCCAACGTGCGGTTGACGGTTTCGCCGAAGCACGCATGGACTATGAGATATCGGTCGAACGCCTCGAGAACGATGTGGTTCTGCGTGGGCAAGGGTGCGCCCTCCTTCAGATGCTCCTCGATTTCCTGTACCGTGTCCAGGAGCGTTGCCTTGTCCGTTTTGAGTTCTGCTGCGAGTTCTTCAGCAACTTGCTCTGCGGTCTTTTTCTGCTTGAGGAGGTTGCCGATTTTCTCGCGGGTTGCGCCCGTCTGCTGCGCCAGCTCGAACGGAACGGGCAGGATTTCTCCGTCCCATCCGGGCACCGCAGCGAAGGGGTCTTCGGCTGGGACGACGTGGACGGTGCCGGTTTCTTCTTCGATTTGGACGATGCGCCAGACTTTTCCGCGCATGATGAAGTGCAAGCCGACTCTTGCGTCCAGCGCCATGAACTCGTCGCCTAGGGTGCCGATTTTGCGGTCGGTGAGCACGTTAATTACTGGGTAGCGTCTCTCGTCCGGAATCATGCTGAGGTTGCCGTAGTAGTATTCGCGTGTTCTGCCTGTTCTGCGGACCATAGCGCCTTCCACGCGTATCTTGTTGAGGCTGTCTAAAAAGTCTATCACGCCCGTCAACTCCACGTCGGACAGGTTGCGGTAGGGGTACGCCCTGCGAATCAGCACCGCGAGGTCTTTGACGGCGACTGGGTTCTCGTTGTCCATGAGGACTCCCGCGACCTGATGCGCCAAGACATCAAGGGCATTTTCGTGGAAGCGTACGGGTTCGATGCGGTTTTTGATGGCGTTTCGGACTGCGGCGACGGATTCCAGCGTGTCGCCCGGGTAGACGGTGACTATGATGCCTTCGGAAAGCCTTTGGAGGCTGTGTCCGCTTCTGCCGACGCGTTGGACGAGGCTGGTGACTTGGCGGGGGGACATGTACTGTACCGTTAGGTCAACGTTGCCTATGTCTATGCCGAGTTCCAGCGTGCTTGTGCAGATAATGGCCTTGAGCTGTCCAGCCTTGAAGCTGTCTTCGATGGTGACGCGTTCTTCTCGGCTGAGGCTGCCGTGGTGGACCGCTACGTCCGAGCGGTTGAGTTGGCTGAACCTGTGTCCGAGGCTTTCGGCTATGGTGCGGCTGTTGACGAATATGAGTGTGGATTGGTGGGTGTCGATGAGTTCGGTTAGGCGGCGGATGCGGGCTGCGGCTTCTGGGGCGGTTTCTAGTTTGCCCGCGAGTTCGTAGTCCTGCTCTGTCGGGTTCGGGTGCTCGATGGTGTAGCGGTAGTTTTTGGCGAGGACCGCGTGGACGACGGTGATTTCTCGGGTGGTGCCTGCGATGAATTTGGCGACTTCTTCGGGGTTGCCGACCGTGGCGGACAAGCCGATGCGTTGGAACTCTTGGTGTGTTGCTTCGCGGAGCCTTTCGAGTGCTACGGTGAGTTGGGTGCCGCGTTTGCTCTCGGCGAGGTCGTGCACTTCGTCGATGATGACGGCTTGGGTGCTGGCGAGGTGCTTGCGCATCTGGCTGCCCGGGAGAATTGCTTGGAGCGTTTCGGGGGTGGTGACGAGCATCTGGGGTGGTTGGCGGGCTTGTTTGCGGCGGATTTTCATCTCTGTGTCGCCGTGGCGGACGTCGACGCTGATGCCGAGGCGTTGGCTCCAGAAGGTGAGGCGTTTGAGCATGTCGCGGTTCAATGCCCTGAGCGGCGTGATGTAGATGACTTGGATGCCCTTCTGCTGTTCTGCGGCTTTCTGTTCGACGAGTTTGCTGAAGACCGGGAGGAGGACGGCTTCGGTTTTTCCTGTTCCCGTGGGTGCGATGAGGAGGACGTTCTTGCCTTGGAGGATGGGTGGAAACGCGAGTGTCTGCGGCAGTGTGGGTTGGGTGAAGCCTGTTTCTTGGAGGGCTTTGCGGACGGGTTTGGCGAGCATTTCGAAGACAGAAGGTTTGGTTTCGCTTGGCATGCGAACTCAGGAGAACTACGGTGGGTGCCTGTTTTAACCTTTGCGTGCTCTGTTGCGCGATTCTTGTCTGTGGCCCTCTTCAAGGCGCTGGTTGCGGTTGGGTGGGTTGTTGGCGGGTAGACCCCCTCTATAGGTTTCTGCAATGAGTTTCTATTAGGCTCCAAATACGTTCGCGTCTGCGTGCTGCTGGGTGACCTACCCTCTACAGGTTCCTGCATACATCCACTACTAGGCTCCAAATAGTCTCGATATGCTGCGGTTGCGTGGAACCCCTATGTAGGTTTTTCTGCGTTGATGGCTATTAAGCTCCAAATGTGCCGCAAGAAACCCGCGCCGGGATTGGCGGCGCTACTGATTTATAGGCGGCTATTCTAGGTTAGTATCGAGGTTTTTCGAGATGTCAAGCACAATACAGATGCCCCACACTCCACAGGTAGGAGAAAAGGCTCCAGACTTCACCCTCTCAGACACAGACATGAAGCCCAGAAGCCTGAAAGAGTTCCAAGGACAGAAAGTCGTCCTAGCCTTCTTCGTCGGCGCCTTCACGTCCGTCTGCACGAAGGAGATGTGCGCCTTCCGCGACTCCATGGCACGCCTAATAGACCTGAAAGCTCAAGTCGTAGGCATAAGCGTCAACGACCCCTTCGCCAACAAGGAGTTCGCAGCGAAGAACAGGCTGTCGTTTCCCATCCTGAGCGACTACAACCGCGAAGTCATCAAAGCATACAGCTTGGAAGCGCCAAACTTTGCCGGACTCAAAGGCTACACAGTAGCCAAACGCAGCATATTCGTTCTGGACCGCGACGGCGTGGTCAGGTACCGCTGGGTGACCGAGAACCCGCTGGTCGAGCCGAATTATGAGGAAATTGAGAAGGTGCTCGAGAAAATCCCATAGCCAAGCAGTCATTTCTTCTCCATCAGGACCGTGTAGAAGTACCGCGTGTAGCCGTCGCCCTCCAACGACGGATAATGCCGCCACTCAGTCAGCACAAAGCGTCCTGAGAACAAGTCGACGAGCTGCTTACGCGTGAAGTGATTCCACGCCGAGCCATTCCTACTGCTGAAGCAGGTCAACATGTAACTCCCATCGGCTTTCAAGACTCGGTGAACGCCTGAGATGAATTTGTCTCTGTCCGCTGGTTCCACGTGGTGAAAACATCCCATGTCAAAAACGAAGTCAAACACTGTATCCTGAAAGCTTAAGTCCACAAAACTCTGCACACTGAAGTCTATTTTCACGTCGGTCCGCTCCGCCTTTTTTCGCGCGATGGCGATGGCTGTGGGCGAGATGTCGACACCCACCACCTCGAACCCCTGACTTGTGAGGTAGACGGTGTTGGTCCCCGCGCCGCAGCACAGGTCCAGAGCTCTGCCCTTTCTTACTCTGCCTTTCTCGACGAATTCGACAAGTACAGGTCGGGGCTTGCCCAGTTCCCACCCCCACGCGGTCGACGGGTACAGGCGGTAAACCTCGTCCCATTCACCGTAGCCTGAACTCACAGAATCATCCTCACAACCAGAAGACGGCGGATTCTAATTTTCCTTTCCTCTGCGGCGCTGACTAGGTTTGTTTCTGCAGTTTCTGGCGGCTGAGAGTCAGCGCTTCCGTGAGAACTTGCTTCAATCCCTCCAGCCCAATTCTCTTCGTTTCCAGAATCGCGAGCCCAGTCGGTATCTTTTCCGCGGCTTTTCTATCCTCTTCGGCTTGGTCCAGCGTATCCAAGAGCACGATGCCCCTGAGTCCGTTGAAGAGACTCTTCAGCGCCTCTTCTTCGACGCCTTCTTTCTTGGCCTTCGCTTGGACGGATTCGAAAAACCCGTTCATCCCGGGACTTAGAATCATCAGTTCATGATTGGGGTCGACGGTCAAGGACTTGCCCTTGCCGCCCAACAGGCAGTCCGTGCAGTTCAACGCATCGACCTTGACTATGCCATACTGGGCTGCGAGTTGTTTCATCTCGCCGTTGGGTCCGAGGCAGAGGTCCCCGTAGACCAGCACGATTCCGTTCTTGGAGCGATTCATGTTCCTCTCGATGGTCGGTCTCAGGTTCTCTTCTATCAAGGCGTAGTCCACGTGGAAGAGCTTGCTCACAAAAACCACGTCGACATCCAAGTCTCCCTGTTCGATGAGCCTGAGGATTTCAGCTTTGAGGACGCTGCAGGAGATTAGCAGCGGCTTGATTTTCTCGGTCAACGCCTTCACGTTCGCACATAGCTGTGTCTGCGCAGGCTATTTCTCTTTTTCGCGAAAACCAACCCGCAACTTCACCGCGGGCTCCAGTGCAGTGCCGAAACTTATTGCAGAGGTTCGACTTCGGCAAGCTCGAACTTTATCAGCTTCGGATAAATCCAGTACGCTTTGATGAAGTCTTCCGCCTTCTGGTCCACATCCAGAACCGTGAAGAATTCAACGAAGTCCGGCGCCACTTCGTCGACTTTCTGCGCGGTGTAAATCTTGAACCTTGCAAAGTAAGCCTTCTCAACTTCCACCGTCTCAATGGGGAAACTCGCCGGGACATCCAAGCTAAAGGGAAGATTCGTTGCTACGTCCACCGCGGCTACCTTCCTGACCTGTTCATTCTTGGCTTTGACCATGATGGGTCTTCGGTCGAATACTCGGTAAATCCAGTCCTTGCTTTCTGGAGGCGCTGTCAAAACAATTCCTTCAGTTTAGATTTGACTGTTCTTGCTGTAATTCTTTTCGGCTGAAGGCAACGCTGTCCCGTACATTGTAATGATTTAAAAGGGTGAAGCGACAATACCACTGGGAATGAGCGTGAATACATGAACAGCTGGAGAATCATAGGCAACATAGCCGCGGGTTTCGGAATAGTCTTCATCATCTTCAGCGTCTTTGAGGCATTCATTACATACGAAACCATTGACCTGACCAGACAAACGACCTACATCCCGCCAAGCTACCTACAAATTGGCATACTCTCAGCCATGCTTCCGTACCTTCTCTTCGCCGTCCTGTCGTTCGTCGTGTCCACAGTCGTCCTGCGTTCAGGAAAAAAGAGCCAAGAAGTCCAAGAAGAAAAGCAGCCAGAACCCTCCGAGACGCCATCGACAACAGCCTGATGGCTTCCCTTTTTATTCACCAGTCTCTTACGTGGGGAACGAGTGAGTGGATTGGGCGAGACCAAAAATTGATATAGAAACTGAACAGAAAGACACTTGCGGAAGGCATAACTCATGACGAAAGCTCTGTACCTGTCAGACAGTTACATGCGCGAATGCGACGCCCAAGTGGTCTCAGTCAAAGACGGAAAGTACGTGGTCCTCGACCAGACCATCTTCTACCCAAAGGGCGGAGGACAACCCCACGACGTGGGCAAAATCCTCAGAAACAACGAGGAATTCAGCGTCGTTTACGTGGGCAAGTTTTCAGGCGAGATAAGCCACGAAATCGACCACCTAGGCCTTCAGGCAGGCGACAGAGTCCGCTGCATCCTCAACTGGGAACGCCGATACAAGCTTATGCGGAGCCACACGGCAGCCCATGCTCTCGCTGCACTGCTGAACCAGGGCACGGGCGCGCTGATCACAGGAAACCAGCTGGAGGAGGACCACGTGCGCTTCGACTTCAGCCTCGAAACATTCGACAAACAAGTCTTGGAAACGTACCTGAACAAGGCGAACGAACTTTTCACCGAAGACATCCCAGTCAGATGGTACGAACTCCCCCGAGAGGAAGCCCTGAAAATCCCGGGCGTCGTCAAGATGGCGGAAGCCTTCCCACCAGACCTGCCAGTCCTGAGAATCGTCGAAATCGTGGGCGTGGACAGGCAAGCAGACGGCGGCACCCACGTCAAAAACCTCAAGGAGGTCGGCAGAATAGAGCTGGTCAAGACGGAGAACAAGGGAAAGAACAACAGACGCATCTACTTCAGACTCACCTGAGTAGAGCCACCATGGAACTTTAGCAGTTTGCCGCTGATTCGAGATGTGGAGAAGCTTTTTGTTTGTGCTTGGATTTCGTTGCTAGAAATCCTCGCCCTTTTGTACTCTGACAATGATTCTGTTGCCGTTTGTTTGAACTATAATTCTCTTCACGACCTCTTCCCTCAGATGCTTCGGAAGGCGCCCTGACTGCCACTCCAGTTCCTTCGCAACATTGGAGTCGGAATGCGCAGGGTCAGCCGCCGCGATGGCTTTTAGGGCATAGTAGGCAGCGCCGAAGGCGTGTTGAGGAACGTGCGCGGTTGCGACCGCCTGACCAGCGGCACGAGCAGCAAAACAAGCCGCCTCGTTTTCTTTCGCCTCGCGGGCGGCGGCATGAGCCGCAAGGGAAGCACCGCGTATGACAACCATCTTGAACTCGCCTGTGCGGACCCACGCGCGGCATGTTTCGATGGCTTTTCGGGGTCTGTCGTCCTTCGGGTGTGCCTTCTCAAACAACGGGAGCACCCGTTCAGCACAGTCCGCTGCCCAGATTGCCAGCGACATCTGATCTTGTTTGTCGTATTTTTTCATAATCTTCCATTCCTCAGTTGAAACGCCACATGCTCCGGGGATGTTCACCGCGGTTCTTGTAGTACTATGATGGGGTGTTTCATTAAGTTTCGGAACCCAGAAAGCGATAGTCCTGTAGCCATGCTCGGATTGCGAATTGCATGTCAGTTGAGCCCACTTGCCGAAATGAGCTCACCCTGAGGAATGTGCTGAAAAAGGTCGATTTGCTTTGATGTGCCGAGGGCAGAGTTTGGACTGAAGATACGCGGTGATATCCTCCGCAAATTTCCCCTTTTTCTTTTGCTTTAACATTTAGGGTGTTCTTTACCCCTCGGTTTATGATCATTAAGTTACATTCCCAGAATCCCTAACAGAAAGAAACGCTTAGGTTGGCGGTTGCTAACGCTAACATTGACGGCGGCGTGACCGGCAACTCAAAATGCTGATCGAGTCGCAAAATTCCGAAAACAACCTAAACTTCTGCGTTCATAAAGAATTGGTGAAAAAGGAAAAAGTGATGGTTTAAACCGTCTTTTATTTTTTGACGGTTTCTATTATGCTCGTACAGTCATTGGCTTACTGAGTGAACTTGACTGGTCTCTGATTGCGATTCTCTTTGTCAACAGCGCAGTCACTGCAAGCGTTCCCATCCAAGTGAGGGATATAGCTGCAGTCATTGCTCCACCGATGGTAGCAATCTCAGATAACATTACAGCTGTGTCGGCGGGGGAAGACATAGCAGTTAGGTATGGTGCCCAAGCGGTTATTTCACCGTGAAAGACATGCTCGGCTGCAAGCAAAGCCACTCCTCCCCATAGCATTGAATTCAGTAGGCTTAGTTTTAGTCTATGCGCCAGGTTGCTGTGTCTAGTTAGTAGCTGCACGGCTGTCATTATGATTGCAAGAGTCATTGGTGCTAGGAAACATGCCATTTCATTTTGCCTCCATATGGTAACACTAAATCTCAATATAGTAACACTGATTAATAAGCTTGATGGATGAAAGTAACTTCTATAGTAACACTAAACTTAAATACAGTAACACCAGTCTGATAAGCGTGACGGAGGAAATGAATATGTGGCTAATAATACTCGCATTCGCTGCGACAATCGCTACCGCAATATGGTATAC
>JBHGBG010000001.1:0-117703 GCA_041946875.1 Bathyarchaeia archaeon | reverse complement strand
AACATATTTGGAGCCTAATAGAAACTCATTGCAGAAACCTATAGAGGGTAGGTCACGCAGACTGCCGAAGCACTCCCTGCAAAAGAGGATTTCTAACCTAACCGAGAAATTCGACGGCGACACCCAACACGTCCGCGCTCAATTGATAATGGAACTCAAAGGACTTCAAGAAACAGCCATTGACCAAGTGCAGTCAAAGAAAGGACCAAAAGACACGGAACAACAAGTCTGGATGAAACTCGCCGCCTACATCAGCCAAGTCATCAACAGCATCAGCAAAACCTACGACGTCACCCAAATCAAAACCGAACTCGAACAACTCCGCAAAACCATAGGAGAACTCGAAAAACAGTGACCCTCGCAGAATGCGCACGGGAACTCCACCAACTCAAGCAAAAAGCAGCCCAAAAACAAAAACACACCTTCCCCGCCGACCCCGTGCAATTCTGCATTGAAACCCTCGACTTCAAACCCACAACCTACCAAACCGAACTCATCCAACAATTCCAAAACAACCAATTCATCGCTGCCAGATGGGCAAGGCAAACCGGGAAAAGCCACACCATCAGCGCACTCCTCCTCCACTACGCCCTAACAACCCCAAACGTCAACATCGGCATAGTCGGACCAAGCTGGAGACAAACCAAACTCATCATCAAACACATCAACACCTTCCTCACAAAACTTCCCAAAACCACACACAAAAAACCCCAAAAAACCACCGTCACCCTCACCAACGGCAGCAGCATCGAAGCCTACCCAAACAACCCCGAAACAATCCGAGGACCAAAACTCCACATAGTCTACGCCGACGAATTCAACTTCATCCCAAACGACGAAGAACTCTACGACGCCATGCTCTTCACCCTTGGCACAACCAACGGCAAATTCATCTGCACCAGCACCCCCTGGCGCACAGACAGCATCTTCCACAAAATCTTCCACGACCCCACCTACACAGACTTCGCAAAAACACACGTAACCTGGCAACAAGCACTCGAACCAAACGGTCCCCTGAAGCAGCAAATCCTCAACCGCATAAAACGCCAACTCGAAGGCGACCCCGCCAGATGGCAACGCGAAATGGAAGCCGAATGGGCAGAAAACGAAAACGTCTGGCTCCCCCAAGCCCTCATCACCACCTGCATCGACCACACACTAGAATACCTACCGTTCGAGGAACCGCAAACAGGAGGTGACTTCTATGCAGGATTAGACCTGGGCAAACACCAGGACCACAGCGTTCTCGCAATCGCAAAGGCAGAAAACAACGACATCAAACTCGTCCACATGCATCAGTTCCCACTGAGCACGCCATACGCCACGGTCATAGGCTACGTCAAAACCATAACCGACCGATGGCAAACCATCCACAAAATCCTCGTCGACCAAACAGGCATCGGCGACTACATCACCGAAGACATGCAAAACGCAGGCATAACCCAAACCCAAGGCGTCAAATTCACGCAGGAAACCAAACAAGAAATGGCCCAATGGCTCAAAACCACCATGACAGAAAAACGCCTACACATACCCTACGACAACCAACTCATACCCGAACTCAACATAGAACACTACGAACTCACCAAAGACGGAAAAACCCGATTCAACCACCCACCAGCCACACACGACGACCGCTTCTGGGCACTCGCCATGGCAGCCTACGCAACCAGAACAGAAACAAACCCGCCAAAACTCTGGATACTCGCCAAACGCGCCGGCAAAACCAAACTCGCAGCCCTCAGACAACAACTCCACAAACACCGCACCCAAGGCGAAACCAGATGACACGCAGAAAAGAACACCTACACATCCACAAAATCAAACACACCTACAACCGCAAAACAAACACCTTCACCTTCAACATCAGCTACCAAACCACACCCACCAAACAAACCCCAAGAACCACAGCAATCGCAGAAGCATTCGGACTAGGCATAGACCAAACCCAACGATTCACACTCTACGACAACACACAAATCCACATAAAACCCACCGACATCGTCCTCATCACAGGCGACAGCGGCTCAGGAAAAAGCGCCCTCCTCAAAGCCATCCAAAAAGACCTCGGCAAACAAGCAACAAACACAAAAAACCTCACCATCCCCAAAAACCAACCCATCATCGAAACCCTCGGCAAAAACACCACCCAAGCCCTCAACACCCTCAGCAAAGTCGGACTCAACGACGCCTTCCTCTTCCTCCGAAACTACAACGAACTCAGCGACGGACAAAAACACCGATACCACATCGCACTACTAGCCGAATCAGCAGCCCAATGGTGGATACTCGACGAATTCACCAACACACTCGACAGAGACACCGCAAAAACCGTCGCCTACAACCTCCAACGCCTCGCACGCCAAAACAAAAAAGCCGTCATAGCAGCAACCACCCAAACCGACCTCCTCAACGACCTCGCACCCAACGTCCACATACACAAGCACTACGGCAAACAAGTCACCATCACATACCACCCAAACGCAAAAACCACACAATGCAGCCTAACCAGAGAAACCCACATCACAACGGGCACAACAGCAGACTACAAAACCCTCAGCCAATTCCACTACCGCAGCGGCAAATGCCCACCCCCACGCCGCATTTTCACCCTCAAACGCTACAACGAAACCGCAGGCGCAATCGTCTACAGCTACCCACCACCAACATGCTTCGGACGCAGCAAAGTCTGGAAAGGCACACTCAAACAACTCCAACAACAAATCAGCATCATCAGCCGCGTTGTGGTCCACCCAAAGTTCCGCGGAATCGGCTTGGGCGAAAAACTCGTCCAGCAAACCCTACCGCAATGCGGCACACCCTACGTGGAAGCCGTTGCCGTCATGGCAAAAATCAACCCCTTCTTCGAAAAAGCAGGCATGCAGCGCATCACCCAAAGCCAACCCTCCGTTGCGGTTGCAGCCACACTGTCCGAGCTCGAGCGGCTTGGTTTTGAACCTGCTTTGCTCGGCTGCGTTGGCTATGTGGAGAATTTGTTGCAAAGAGTCGGATGCCGAGAAGTCGTGGGTTTGCTGCTGGAGCTTTCGCGGAAGGATGCAGCCGTGCGGAAAAGGCTCTTGAGTTTGCCCTGCATTTACCCTAGGCACGAAGAATTCGCCCAGAAACTTGCACAGCTAGATTCAGCGGGCTTGGCTGAGGCGCTGAAGCGGCTGAGCTTCATGGCGCAGTCGAAGGTGTACCTGTTCTGGAAGAAGCCTGATGATTCGGGTTCTATTGGCGGCTCGTAGTCTTTTTTTGGTGCTTTTGACGCGGTTTTTGTTTTGTTTCTTCTGCTTTGTCAAGATTTTTGGGTGATTTCTCCCCGGCTTCTTGAGTTTTGGTCCGCCATTTCTGGCTTGTGAAAACAGCTTATATCTGCCCAGCAGTCTAGGTTTGTTGGAGTGGACTAGTATGTCTATGCTTGGCAAGATAGCTTTTTACCAGAACAGGCGCGATGAAGTTCCAAACCAGTTGCTCGCCAAGGAGCTTGCTCAGACAAGAAACAGTGCGGGCATAGCGGAAATTGCCGCGAACCTTCGAAACAAGAATCAGAACGTCCAAAGCGATTGTCTCAAGGTTCTGTACGAAATCGGCTACTTGGAACCTGACCTCATCGCAGGCTATGTCTCCGAATTCCTCGGGCTGCTCAAGAGCAGGAACAATCGCATGGTTTGGGGTGCCATGATAGCTCTCGCCACCATCGCAAGCAAGAAAGCAGACGAAATCTACGCCCAACTCGACGGTGTCAAAGCCGCCATGGATGCGGGTACTCTCATCACCGTCATCTGGGGCACCAAAACACTCGCAAAAGTCGCAGCCGCAAATCCAGCCTGCAAAAAGAAAATCTTCCCCTTCCTGGTGGCTCAGCTGAAGAAGTGCATCCCGCGTGATGTGCCTATGCATTCGGAAAGCATCTTGCCCGCAATAGACGCGGAGAATAGAGCCGAGTTCCTCAGTATCCTTGAAACGCGAAGACCAGAAATGACTCCAGCACAGCAGGCAAGACTAAGAAAAATCACCAAGAACCTCCTGTCCAAAGGTTGAAAAGCCATGCCCCGTCAGCGTCCGCGCCCAAGTGACCCCATGTACGAGAAGGCGGTTAAGCTCGTCGCCAGCGGTAGAGTTGAAGCCCTAGGCAGCGGTGTCTACAACGTCGTTGGAGACCATGGTACCTACACTGTCGCTGAGGATTACACGGGCAAAATCAGCTGCAACTGTCAAGGCTTCCTCAGCAAGGGACGTTGCAGTCACGCTGAAGCAGTGTCGCTGTTGATGCGGGGAAAACGGCGAAGAACCGCTCGGTAATCCTCTTTGCCTCGGTATGCTTATTAGAGCCGTTTATCAGAGTTTTTACCATGCGTAGGCTTCTCGCAGTTCTCTTGGTCATGGGTATCTGGTCGGCAGTTTCTATCCTGGCGTTGCTTTGGGGCTTCACTTACAACTGGCCCGACTACGTCCACGTGGATTATGGTCTGCCTCAGACGTGGGCGACGCACACGCTGAGCACGTTTATTGGTCCTGCTGATACTTGGCGTGTCGATATCGGCGGCCTCTTGCTTGACCTTGTGTTCTGGCTTGGCACGATGATAGCCGCAGTTGGAGTGCTTCTATATAGGTTCAGGCGATAAGAGAAAAGCTTTTGCGCTTGACATCGGTTTCGCCGCCAGTTGCGACCATGATGTCGACGTCGCTCGTGGTGCGCGGAGCGCCGTAGAAGCTGACGGCCAATGCTCCCGTAAAAGTGTAGACTAGGCCGGAGGCGTTGAAACTTTCGATAAGTTTCTTCACGAATCTGTCATAGTCTTCCAAGCTGTTCCTTCACCTCGTGGCGGTGGCGCTTAGACCACTCCAGCCGTTCTCGCAGTTTCTCTATCAGTTCTTGTTCGCTTATGCTTTGGTGCTGGCTTCGGATGCCATCGGCGCATATGCGAACGCAAGCGGTTGTCATGTCCATCGATAGGGCTACTTTCTCTTCAGGCGGTAGACGCCCCAGTCGTTCTTGATTTCTGTCCACGCTGCGCTCCTCTGGTTAGAGTATGCTTGGATGCCTTAAGAAATTACCGAAGAGAATTCATCTCTTTTTCTTGTAAAGAACAACCATGCCGACTGCTAGAACAGCAACCGTAATGGCAAGCGCAGCGATCACAATCGTTGACAATTCTGTGCCGGGCGTGGTTTGGTTGCCCGATTGGTCTGCAGGCAGTGTTGGATTAAAGGAAGCCGAAGGCGGTGTTGAGGGGTTTTCTTCGGAGGTTGGCGGCGTCGGTGAAGCGGCTGTTGTAGGCGTTGGGTTTGCGGTTGAGTCGGTCGTGGTTGTCTGTGACTCGGAGGGCGTTAGCGTCGGCGTGGATGTCGGTGTTTGTTGTGGAGTCAGAGTATCTATTTCTGGAATTGGCGGTGACGCAAGGTTGGGTTCCGTTAGGAAGGGAGCAAAGTTTACTGTGCCCAAGTTAAAATCGTCTTTGAAATCGTAGATTGATCGACTAATCGCGGCTGCATCTGTGGTTCCCCACCAATTGTAAGTGGCATTGATATCCACTGATGTGTTTGTGAGGTTGACGCTTTTCTGTGCGTAGTTTTGGATGTTGTTGTAGTTTATTGTTGCTGATGGGCAGGAGGTTAGTGAGATTGCGAAAGAACTGTTGGTGATGGTGTTGTTCTGGATGTTCAGGGTTGTCAATGGTAATGCGAAATCTATACCGTTTGCGCTGCCGGTGATGACGTTTCTTTCGATTGTTATCGTGCGCTCTTTTGGTGTATTCTCATAATCGACTGAACCGTAGTAGTTGTTGGTGACAAAGCCTCCGATTCCTACCTCAGTGTTTGCAAGAATGTTGCCACGAATTGTTACGTCACCTTGACTGACCTTCATTCCGTAGTCATAAACTTTTTTTCCAACTGCTATTCCGCCTGTATTGTTGATGATCAGGTTATCTTGAATTATTCCTGGACCAACCATGTTTATGCCCCTTACAAAGCCGTTGGAAATTATGTTGTCCTGAATGTTGGCATTGCAGTCTGCTTGAGTCGTAATTCCATAGCCTCCGTCATAGTTGCTTTCAGGCATTGAGATGCCGTATACCTGAGCGCCAATGTCTTGACTTGTGATGGTGTTATTCGAAATCACAGCTGTGCCTCCAGCTACGTCGATTACCGAACGTGGATATCTGGCGTTTCTAGGTATCAGTCCTGGGACAAACATTACAAATTCCCATACAGTTCCGCCGCCCGCGAGTGTGTTGTTGGAAATTACGGAGCTGGTGGAGATTGTATCCATAATGGTGACTATGCCTGTGATTACGTTGTTCTTGATTGTTGCTGAGCCTGAGTGAACGCTTCCGTTGATGTTGTTGTTTGTGATTGTAGCTTGGTTTCCGGTAGTGATTTTGCCTGCTATTGAATTGTCTGTCACTGTGGATAAGTCGCCAACGACGGTTTCATTTGTGAGGAGACTGTGTGCGATCATTGATGAGTTGCTGGCAGTAATCGGAGCGTTAGAATAGGAGTTGGCTATTTTTAGGGAAACAGCGCTGGAGATTGAAGTCTCATTGAGGTTGACGTTTTCGAGCAAGCAGCCTGAGCCTGTTTGTTCCTTCCAACCGTTCGCGATAGATGTGATAGTGACTTGACCCCCGTTGAAACAAACCTTCTCAGCCGCGGTGCCTCTTGCGACCAGGGTTCCGTTTACCCGCATGTAGAAGCCATTTAAATTCACAATCACCCCGGGCTCGATAGTTAAGGTTGCTCCGACGTTAACCGCTGTTGGTCCTGCGAGGTTGTAGGGACTGTTTGCTTTTGTCCATGTTGTATCCGAACTAATTATGCCGATGACGTTCGCGGAAGCATGCACAGCACGTGCGGGACAAACAAGGATCAGTCCGCTTAACAACAAGGCAACTAAGACTGCGTTCAAACAGGCTCTTGCCATTGCCTAAGCCACCAAGCTACTAGCGGCTGCGTGCGTGTAAAAAGGGTGTTTGTAAAGCTTTGTTGACACAACAAAAGCTGCTGACGACAGAAACCTGAACAAAGCCAGCGTGCCTGCTTCCCCCGTGGCAACCCGTCTAGTGCGTCAGCTTCCTCAAGACCTCGTTAATCCGGTCCTCGTCTCTGAGGCAGTCCTCGAGCAGCGCGTTGGTAAGCTCGTAGATTTTGAGGTCGTTGAGCAAGGCGAGCTTGCGAATTTCCCGGTGCAAGTCCTCGTTGACTTCCACTACGACACGTCTTTTTGTGCCCAAGTTTCTCAGCACTCTCCCTTGCGGTGCTTAAGGAGGCAAAGAGTCAGCCAAACCCAAGCCACTCCAACAGCGGCGAAGCCGTAGTACATGTGATGCAGGAAAGGAAACCCGAGCACGCTGGACCACAGAGGCGAGCAGTTGTCGTTCGCCTGTTCAAACGCGCCCAGCAAGGCTACAGTGTATCCGACCCAGAAAAAGGAGTTTGCGGCGAGCATCCTGAGAAGCCTACCCAATGAGACTCACAACTCCCAAAACTGTTGACAAGGCGCCGGAGGCATACCACCACCAATATGTGCCGAACAGGAGCGGCAGCCCGCCGTAGTTGTCCCAGTCATCTCTGCTGTGCCAAGCTTTACCCACGCCGCCGTCGTAGTCGTTCCGCCCCAGAAAACGAATATCCACGTAACGGATTAGCCACCACACCCAATCCAGCCCCAACGGCGCATACACGAGGTACGCTGCAGTCAACCAGGCAGACCTCGAAAGCACAAGAACAAGGAAGCCGCTGCCAGCGAACAACCCCGCCAGCCACAGGTGGTAAACGCGAAAATGCCGCCCAGGAAGGTACTCCCCGTGCTCTATGAAAAGGCGGTTCTCGGCTGCGCCGTAGACATGCGGAAAATTCCACACAAGAACCAAGCCTGCAATCGCCATCGCGTCCACTTAGGCTGCCTCTTCCCGCTTTCTGGGCAAACCCGACTTGACTTCGCCCGCCACGTGCAAATTGCCGTTTCCCAGCAGGATCATGAGCGCGTCGCCTTCGGGGTTGAGGAAAGCCACACCCGCGTCGAACCCCAGTTGCTCCGCCTCAGTCATGCGGAACCCGTTCGAGAAAACAGCGTCTGCCAGCTGCCAGTTCGCGCAGTTCACGCCGTTGGTCACTATGCCTCCTTGGAACGTGACCTGCCCTGTGTAAACGTTCGGAAGCCTGGCTTCGGCGACTGTTCCGCTTGTGATATCTCCTGCAGCGTGAGCGTGGCCCGCGGGCGTGTATCTGCTGTTCGGGTCAACGTACATCGGGTCGAAACCTGCGCCCTCAGCTTCGAGGACCAGACTCGCGGTTCCCCTGGGGATTCTGCTAAGGGCAAGTTGACCGCTCGCTATGATGCTCGCATCTGCCGTGACGTTCTGGAGAACCCTTGCGCTTGTCACTATGGTGGACTGTCCGACGCTGATGCTGCCGTTGAGACGGAGGTCCCGCCACCTGTACGTCGCAGACCCTAGGTCATAGTTGCTGTCAGCCGTGGGAATCAGGTTGCCCGGATGAATGTTGACAGCGTAGACGTGGCCGAACCGTTTGTCCAAGGCGCCCAAGTTACCAGAGTTGTCAGTTGTCGGCAGGAGATCGTATCTGAGTTCAAGCTGCCCCACTCCAACGCGCTTCAGCCACGTGTCCAGAGCGTCATCGCCTCCCGGACCAAACTTAAGCGCTTCCCTGCCGAATTCGCTCAGAGGATTCGCCTGCTCCACGACGCGGACTCGGTAGAAACCATCATCGGGCGCCAAGAAAATCATCGAGTGGACCTCCTTCCAGTGATTGTAGGTTCCACCCAGAACGCCCCACTTGTCTCCGACCGGCGCAAAGTGGTGGTCCAGGTCTGCGGTGCCGTTCTTGTTCAGCGTGCGCCAGTACATGTAGGCTGCTGCGTCGTTGAATGGTCCGATGTAGGTTGGGCCTATCCAGCCGTTCAGGGGGTCCCATCCGCCGTGGCTTATGTCCTGCCACTTTGCTCCGAACTCGTCGCCGTACGTGTGTCCAATCTGGTGGGCGCCCGCGCTTCCGCTCTGGACGGTGTTTGGGATGCCGCGTTTGCCAAGTTTTGTCCTGCTCAGCTTTTCGACGTTGACGGTGAACGTGCGGAGTCCGTAGAGGTAGTCGGCGAGCTGCGGCGGCTCTTTGCCCAGTTCCAGCGTGATGAGGAGAGTCTGCGTGTCTGCGATGAACTGGTATTCGACGCTTTCGACGCGGAAGTCGGCGTCGACGTTTTCGTTGGGCAGTTCGACGTGTACTCTGTCGCCTGGCAGGAGCGGCGAGTTGGCGTAGTCGATGACTGTGCTCGTGACGGTTAGGTATTCCGCGGGTTCTTTGAGGAAAGCTAGCAGCGCTTTGGCTCGGAGGTCGCATTCGTTGTCGCTCCAGAGTTCCTCGTCTGTCTCCGCCAGCTCGCGCAGTCCGAAGGCTGACTGGCTGGTTGCATCGTCGCGGACGGCTGCGTATCGGCGTCCTCCGAAGTAGAGGGCGTCGACCCAGAAGTTGCCCGTGCCCACGCCCGCGAAATTGCAGACTATGCCGATCTGCTTCACGTGGGTCCAGTCGAAGCCAGCTTGCACCGTTTCCCATTGGCTCTGGTTGGCGGCGCCCACGCCTATTTCGGTAAGGCGCCACTCGCCGGGTCCTATGGTGAGGTTTTTCGTTGCGTTCTTGGAGGCGGAGTCGAAGAGGACGATGAGAGCGGTTCCGTCGTAAGTCTTCTCCAGATAAAGCAACAAGTCCAGCGTGGGGTAGAGCTCGCAGTTCACTTCACTTCCGCCGTTGAGGGTGAAGCAAGCGGACCCTTGATAGTTCTGCTGTGCATAGAGTTTGATGCTTGCGTTTCCCCGCTGCTTCCATGATTGGTCTAAGCTTATGGTTCCCGCTCCAGCTTGCCACGCGCCGCCCGCGGGTGCTAGGCTTTCGGTCCATGCGTCTTTGTCTGCTGGGATGCTTTTGTCGGCGATGCCGTAGATTACGATTTTGTTGCGGACGCGGGATATGTCTCTGCGGTACTCGCTGTGTTCAATTTTTTCCGCGAGGCTGGTTGGGTTGGTTTTGGTGCCTTTGGGGAAGAACTCGAACTTGCCGTCTGGTGCGATTCTGAAGTCGTAGCCGATGACGCCGTTTTTGTCGCTGCTTTCGGCGACGTATTTTATGATGTCCCACAGCGGGGAGTTTGAGTACTCCAGCTTACTGAACGTGGTGTCGGTGTCTTCGACGAGTTCGGTGCCGCTGCGGCTGTGGCTTAGCCCTGCGTAGTAGTCGAGGAGGTCTTTGACTATGGCTTCGCCCTTCATGTCAGTGTAGGTTTTTGTGACGACTCTGCGGAAGAGCTTCTCGCCCCAGCATCGCCCCGTAACCGTAACGTAGTTCTCCGTTGGCGTGGATTGGTAGTTGACGCCTTCGACCCTGCAGGTGATGAGTTGCGGGACGTTGGTGTCGCGTCCGGCGTCGATGTGCCCGTCCATGCCGACGGTGATGGGTGAGGTGCCGTTGGGGCTGTACTTCTTGTCCCAGTTCTGCAGCTTCACTTCGTAGCTGCTGACTTCTTTGGAGCAGCCCAGGTGCAGCTTAAGCTCGACCACGTCGCCTTGGGGCACAGTTACGGCGCCGAAAACCATGGCAACTTTGGGGACTTCAACGCTCATCACTCAACGCCCCTTCGGTACAGCGTCGCCTCGTCAGTCTTGGAGGCTGCTCGTGAAGCCGCTGTGGTTTCTGTTTCGCCGTACCGCTGAATGCTGCGAGTGCGAGAGGGCATCTCGCTGGAGGCGCTGTTGAAGCTCTGCACGCTAGCCGTGGCGGAGTTCATGCTGTTCGCGAAGCCAATCATGGCAGCCGCAGCCGCCACGATGACGGCTATGCCCACGCCCGTCAGAGCCAGGAATGTGGCGAAGCTTATGTTCAGGCTGTTCTGGACCATGGTGGCGAAACTCGTAGCCGCCGCGTAGACCTTCTGCGCCACGGCGGCTGCCGCACTCGTGCGGATCAGCGTGCCCATGACCGTGACCACCATCATGACCGACGTGAAAGTCCGCGCCTGCTCATCGTTCAGCAAGCCGAATTGGTGGGCGATGTAGCCGATGGCGGTTCCAGAAGCGCCTATGCCAGCCACCGCGGTGCCAAGTGTCTTCATTCGGGCGTTGAAAGCATCCACATCAACGATGGCTTTGCGCATACTCATCGAAACCGTGGTCGAAGCCGCATTTACCTCGGCGCCCATGGCGGAGGCTTCGACGCCGGATTCCCTGAAGCCCGCTGCCATCGCTCCCTGAGTCGAACTGACCTGTGAACTCATGCGTTGAGCGTCGGCGCTGACCTTGGCGAATTCGCCGCTTGCCCTGTTCACCGCTCTAATCGTGACTGCCAACTCTCTGAAGCTCACGGCGTAACCTCCGTTCCGGCTGATTCCAAAGCCTCCACCAAGAGCCGTTCAACCTCGGGCAAGTGCCTTTCAACGGCGGGTTGCAGGAAGGGCTTTGCTGCGGCGGAGCGGGTGCCAAATTCGACGCATGTAGCGTATGCGGCTTCAGCTCCTACTTCCGCCTGCCACTCCCCAGAACGTGCGTAGATGGTGCTCCGCAAATAACCTGTCCTGACTGGCACGAGTCGCTCAGCTGCTGACCTGACGGTTTCAGCCCATTCTGCCAGCTTAGCTTTCACTTGGGCTTGCATTGCAGAATCGAAACGTCCAATCGCTTGGGCGAACTCTTCTCCGCCAACAACTTCAACGGCGACTTCAACGCTCATGCTTCTCAACTTCCTCCTTGGTCTGGCGGTCTAACTCGTTGAGGATGACGGTGAACTGCTGGATGGTTCGAGCGGGTTGCTGGGCGAGTTGGCGTGGGGTCCAGCCGAACTCTTTGCAGAGGCGGAAGTCTGTGACTGCAGCGTTGGGCTTTTGGCGTCTGATGGCGCGGATAAAAAAGCCGTCTCTTCCCGCGTGACAGCGCACAAGCCGTTGACGACGCTGGAGAACAGTTCACCCAGTGCTATCGGGATGCCATCTTCCTCGCCCAGCAGTTTTTCCAGCGTCACTACACCGCTGTTGGGTTGTTCTTTGAGGGCTGCCCAGATTGTTTCGGCTTGGATGGCGATGAAGTCGCTGCTGAGCACTTGGCCTGAGACGGGGTGGTAGCGGGTGTGCTTCTGGATTATTCGACTCCGCTTTGCCCAGGTGATTTCCTGAAAAGCGTACGTGCCGGCGTATTCTGCGCCGTGTTCGGGTCCGACCTCAACGCTTTCTCTGCGCATTCTGAATCGTCTCCATCAAGGCTACCCTGTTCACCACTGCCGTGTTTACATCCTCGAGGATGATGTTCTGCATCCAGGCGGGCAGTTGGAGGATGCGTTCGCCCACTTTTTCCCAGGTTCGCACCCACTTCCTGCGCATTTCGACACCTCGGTCGCGGTTCGCCAAGACTTCAGGCTTGGGTTTAGTCACCGTTTTTCACCCGCTCAAGACAACGTGAAGGTTTTGGCGACGAATTCTGCTTTGAGGCTCACGAGGTCTTCCACCCGCGCAGGCGAGGCCACGTTCTCCCACTTGCAACCGCTGAATGTGGCTTTGCTGGTTCCGCCTAAACCGAACTCCAGCGTGAACTCCGAGTCGCCGATGACGTCGTCGTATTCTTCTTTGCTTTCGAACTCGAAAGTCACTTCGCCCGTCAAGGCGCGGTGCCTATGTGGTAGATATTTCAGCAGGTTGCCGTTTGTGGTGCGGATGACGGGGACCTGTTTCAGATTGTTTTCCAACGTGAACTTCCAGTCAGTCACGCGGTCAAGCGTCGCTGCGCCTTTCTTGAGGTAGCTCTCGTAGAACGGCACTGCCCCAGAGTAGTCGGCGTACGTTGCGCCCGTTATCTTGGCGGTCCCAGTCGTGGCGGTCTGCGCCAGCAGTTCAGCGTTGGCTCGAACCACGTCCTCGATGCTGCAGTTCACGCTGACTTTGTGGAACTTGCAACCAGCGAACAGCAGCGAAACAATGTCCGTCGCCGAAGCGAAAGCGCCCTTGTAGTACAGTACCTGAACGGTCAGCGACTTGTTCAGCTCGTCTCTGGCGTTCTGCAGGAAATTCACCGGGGCTTCACTGGGCAGCGAATACGCAACCTTCAGACTCGGCGCGTGCAGTCCTTTCTTTACGGCTTGCAGGTCAACCGAGCCGAAGCCGCGCAGCTTGATGTTGCCTGGATTAAAGGTTGGCTCCAAGCTCTCGGCTGGCACGCTGGTCATGGATGGGTTCGTGGGGGTTTGCCCGTAAGCCGTTTCTTCTACGTAGTAGATGCGGCTTTCGTGGGCACCATAGGTTTCTGGCATTTCTTGTTCTCACTCTCCAACAATGTTCTCGAAGAACCATGAACGCACCGTGAACTCGGTGCGGTAGATGAAGGGCTTAACGTCCACGCGGTCCAAGTCGCGGTAGCTGGCGATGTCACAGTATGACACGCCGTTGACGGTGACGGTGAGACTGGCGTAGTTGCAGCGCAGAACCGCTGGGGTTTCGCCGTCACTGGAACCCGACGTGACAGCGAGCAACCAGACGTAGCCGTCCTCGTCGATGTAATCGCCTAAGCCCTGGTCCACCGTGATGACGATTGCCTCGTCGACTCCGCCGTCGCCGCCTGACTGCGCGTTCGTCCAAGCGGCCAGCTCGTGATTCCAGACTTTCAGGGTGACGCCATCGACGTCTGGCGCGGTGCCGTAGCCCTCAAACGATAGAACCAGTTTCTTAGCCGTCTTTTCTCGACTTTCAGTCTTGAGGCGGAAAAGCAAAACCGCGCGTTTTTCGTCCTCTTCGCTGACGACTTGGCAGCGGTCGTCGTCGCTGTACCACAACTTCACGTAGTCCTCGGCTGACAGTTCCGCCCAGCCCGGGGCATACGGCGAAGCCTCCGCTTCACCGCTGAAGGCTTTATGCGTCTGTGACGGCGGACCCGTGTTCCACAAGCTGTACCGCGTCTCGTTGGGTCGGGCGTGTTTCTGCCGCAGAACTCGGTTGATTTCTTCCACGACCTTGCTCCGCATCGCCCTGCCCGAATCTGCCGCGCTGGGCTGGTCAGTGGTCCAAGCCGTGACCCTCAGAGCTGAGAGTCTTCTGCGTTTTCTACCGCTCAGCTCCAGCTTCAGGTCTGCGCTCTCCACCAAGCCAACGGTAACTTGCCCGTCACAGTTTCCGAAGGCTTCCGCGTTCTGCCACTCGGTCGTCACAACTATGTTGGCTAAGCCGCCGTCGTCCTTGACAACCCGCAGATTCGTTCTGAGCAGTCTAGCCACAGTCGCAACCGCGTCTTCTACTTCGCTCACTGCACCATCAACCTCCTACAGGTAGCTTTGCGGTAGGCGGTTTCGCCCTTGAACGCGAAATCCTGCACCGTGAGGATTTCATAGTCGACGCCGTTCCTGCACACCTTGTCGCCTCGCCGCACGGGCGCGAAAACATGAAGCACCAAGTAATCGTTGGGCACGTAGCCTGGCTCCAGCAGGATTTCCTCCGCTTTCGCGGGTAGGACGATGGCTTTGATGTCTATACCCTCGCCGTAAGTGGTTCGCTCACCCGCCTCCTTTACTGGCTGAAGCGTCAGGTTCTCGCCCTTGCTGTTCAGGACCTGCGTGAACCTTGTGACTGGCGCCTCGTAATTGAGCAGCATCTGCCCCAGCCAGCAGACCGTGGCGGTGGCTTGCTTGTTCTCGACGGGCGCGTAGTCGGCGTGCTTGACGCCCCAGAACATGAACTCAGCCGCATGCGAACTGATGACTCTGTGGCTGAAATCGTAAGCGGACTTGTCATGGTCTCGGCGAATCGAAGCGAGAATGCCTGCGGTCACAGCGTCGTAGTAGTCGCACGCCACCGTTTTTGAAGCCACGTTGAGGTAGCCCGCCCAGCAGACCCCAGGATTGTAAGCTGGATACAGCCGCGAAGAGCCGACAGCGTTAAGCAAAGCATAAGCCTTCTGCACCGTCGCGCTCCAGCCCTCGTAGTCGTAAACGCCCAGCAGCGCATAAGCCATCGAGTCATCGTACACGACGCCGCCAGCCGCGTCAACCCTGTGCCAACTTCCATCCCCCGAGGGTGCAGGGTCAAAGTAGCTAAAACAGTCCTCCAAACCCGACCGGCAGAAGTCTAGCGCGTCCAGCATCATCGCCTCGTACTGGCTCCTGCCCGCAGGGTCGGATTCACAGAGCATGTTGAGCGCCACGAGCCCGTGGAGACATTCCGCGTCCATCTGCGGCTGCCACGCATCAGCCAGCGACACGGCCCGGGCAAACCCGCCGTAGTAGCGGTCGTGCACGCCCAGCTGGCTTGGCCTATGTTGCATGTTGAACAGGAAAGTGTTGCCCGCCAGCACCGCACTCGCCAAGTAAACGCTGTTGCTCGTGAGCTCGTAAGCCTTCAGCAGCGCGGGCACGCAGCGGCACGCATCCACCGCGTAGTGCTGCGTGCTATTTTCGGTGCTCTTGAACCCGCCGTACGCCTCCCGCTCGGCGTCGGCACACTGTTGCGTGAGGATGAAGTCGGCGAGTTCCACGATTTTCGCCTCTATCTCGGCGCTTCGAGCATCGAACTGCTCGTCGAAGTAGGCTTCGAAGAGAAAATCAACAGCAAAGGCTGCCGCGAACGCTCCCCTGCCCATCGTCTCATCAGGTCCTACGCCGGGAACTACGTACACGTAAGGTGCGTAGTCTATGACGTAATCGTAGTATGCTTCAGGCAGGTTCGGCATGCTATGCGCTCCCTATGACCGGCTGCTTCAACGCGCCAAGAAGTCGGTCGAGTTCCTGCTGCAGGACGCTCAGCGGCGGCGAACTGTTCAGTACGTTCACGTTCTGGTCGCCCACGCTGAAGCTCAACCCAACCGCCGAACCACCCGTCAGGTAGCAAACGGCGTAGACGGCGGCGAGCATCGTGATGAACTCCTTCTCGGCGTCGCTGCAGTCTTCGCTGTCCACTTCCCTGCCCAACTCCAGCCCCAGTGTAACCTCGGCACGCTTGATCATCTTCTGCAACTTCGAGTCGGGAACATCCGCGGTGCTGACGTTGATGGTGTCGCGCACATCGCTAAGCGAAACGTTTGCCAAACAGGTCAACTCCACACATGGAAAAGTCGAAAAAGCCTAATTTAAACAATTTTAGCAAATGCAATGGCTATTCAAGACTATATTGGCTAAAAAGGTCAAAATGGAACGTATTTTTTTGGATTATGCATCCAAAACTGCCTATCAGCTATGCTATTCTGAGCGTGAATTTCTTTTTCAGGCAAACGAGCAACGGCAGCGCAGCACACACCAGCGTGAGCAAGATGAAGCTTGAAGGAAACTCTGGAATTGCCGTTTCAGAGTAGAACCCGTGCAAGACATCCGCCACGGCGTTCACGGCAAGGTTCAGCGTTTCACCCGCGCGACTCCTGAACGCTGGGTTGCTCCAGTCGTAGTGCTGGTCCATCCAGGTGCAGTTGCCGTTTTTGTTGAAGGTTGAGTCACGCGCCACAGCCACCGTCATGTCGTAGGGCGGGGTCATGTTCAGGTTTCCGTCGAACACCAAGTAACTATTGAAGCCACCCGTGTAATTCCGCGTCCTATCCAGCACGTAGTCCTCGTAGTTGCTGTGATGAGTTTCAGTGCCCCAAGCTGTAGCCGAGCCCATAACATGGCCGAAAACCGCAACGTCCGCCACATAATGCGCCACCATACCCAGATGCATCGCGGCGCCGCTGAAGTTGCCATCGTCAAAAGCCTGTTTGGCGGATGCGTATTCCTCTCGTGCCCGAACAGCCGCGGTGTCATCCTGCAGCGAACCATCTGCATAGAAGTATACATGGTGTCTCGTAGTGTCACCTATGCCTCCTGGAGTCTGCCTGTTGTCGGGCAACTCGGTGCCATAGAGGTAGCTTGCAAGGTGGTCGGTGAAAAACTGCCTTTCGCCCTGTGGAAGCCAATCTAATGCGTGCTGGGCTATCCAGTCATGCGTACCGTAGCCTGGGTTCGCGGGGTCACCGCTGTATCCCCCGTTGCTCCATCCAGAAACCTCCTGCGTTCCAAAGCTAGCAGCTAAGAAAGTGCAGTAAAACATAGTGACGAGCAAGCAGATGGCGCGTTTGTTGGGCATAGCCGACTCTTTTTCTTACTGCGATGTTCTGTGAACTTAAGCTTTGTCTCTTGTTATTCATCCGTCAGCTGCACTGCCAAGTCACCCAGCATGAGAAACAGTTTGGTTTTCTTAGCTCCGCCTACGCCCAACTCAACAACCTCTACTAGAATGACTTCGTCTGTAATTTGGAGCGTTTTGCTAACAGCCATGGCGTCTGCGAGGGCTGCGGATTCTAGGACTCGCAAAATACGAGAGGGCGTTGATGAGGCGTCTGCAAGCGTTAATCCATCAGGAACATTCAGCGTTTTCAGCGCTCGGAGTACTTCGGCAAGATTCACGGATTCAGTGATGGGCAACAGCGTTTTGTGACGCAGCGTTGACTCTGCAAGTCCGAACGTGTCTGTTACTGAGAGAAATGGTCTGTTGCGGAGAACAGCGTCTGAAAGCGAAAGCGAATCTGTAGCGAACAGCTCGGCGTCCCCCCAGGCTCCGTGAGCGGGTTCGGGGTTGACGAATTTTCTGACCGCAACCCAATCAGCAACTAGGACGCCAGCTCCTCCGACGTTGTATGCTGTGAACGCGACTTTCCTGTTGGCTGAAGTCGGATATTCCGTTCCAGAGTTCTCTTCTGAGCCCAAAAACAGCTTATCGTCGGAGCCCGTTCTCCGCGTGCTGCATCGATGATAACTCGTATCCTTAGTTGAAGAGAAGAAGCCCGCGTTGTAGTTTGTTCCGTCGCCTGAGACCCAACTGAAATTGGCATCTGAGTAGAGCACGCGAAAGGCCAGCGTGTAATCTCTACTCTGCAGGCTGTTGGGAACGCCTGTCATGCCAACTCCTAAACCGCCTACGGTTGTCGTGGCGGCTTTGACTCTGGATTCAACAGCCACTCCCACAGCATAGGGTAGGTCACTAGCGATCGTCTTGGCGTCGTATGGAGTTCCCCCAGCCGTTACTGTGAGTTCTGTTCCAGATTCCACCGCTGTTCCAGTGCCTGATTCATTCCATTTGGACGTGTTGATGCTCCCATCGTCGAAATGGTCGAAAAGCAGAAACGTGCTGTCTCCGTTGCTCGCCGTCGAGGCGTCGCTCATGCCGAAGTAGAGATAGATTATTCTGTCTTCGTTGCTCAGGTCCTCTGTGACTTTTGCCCAGAATACTGCGTAGTCACCGTTAGTTTCTTCCTCCATCCAGTAAGGCAAAAGGGTGCTGCCGTCGGAGTGGCAAAAACGGACATCTCCAAAATCGGTTCTGCACTTGCTGTAGCAGTAGACGTCTTCGCCGCTGGCTGTTCCGGAACCGTAGTGAACTTTGAACCGCACTTGATAGCTGGTCCCTGACCCAGCGGCATGATTGATTGTGTGGCTCTTTCGGTAGTTCCATCCGGTTAGCCACGCCATTCTGTCACCTACACGAATCTGAGGCTTAGCTGAACGTTATCTGCAGGCTCAGAACCCAGGTTTCGCCGGACGCCTTCGTGCCTTTGGAGCTGACTTTGCGGTTGAGGTTTTTGCCGGTGTCGGATGCTGCGTTGATGACTGTGTATTCTTCCCAGGCGTAGTTTGCGTCGCTGCTGCCGAAGGTTGCTCGCCACTCAGCGGTCTGGTTTGTGCGTTGGGGATACGTGACATCCATCGTCTTGTACGTCTTGTTCGATGCCGCCTGAAGCCCCGTCTGCGAAGCATTTTCTGCAGCGTTGCTGTCGCCTACTCCTAGCCGAGCGTTTGCGTTGTCCCATTTTGTCGGTGTGCCCAGCCCGCAGACAATATCGATGAGCTCTTGTAGTCCCTCGTTCAAGGCAACGTTCGAGCTGAATTCTTCTGTGCCGACAAACGCGGTCTCGAAGCGTTCTCGGGCTTCTTTCAGGGGCATTCCCGCCTGCAGCGCGTCTGCTATTTCTCCTGATGCGTCTTCAAATTTGTCGAGTCGCCATTTCGCCTTCCAACCTACCACATCTTTTTCATTCATTTTTGGTCCTCCATTTAGTATGGTTTCTCGCCCAGCCAGGCATGCTGACTATGATCGAGCCACCTCTTTCAGGGAGTTGTCAACGTTCCACGTAAAGCACAGGGTGAAGATAGCGTTCGCTCCATCATACGCCGTCATGGTCGCCAGTGAGCCGTCCACGTTCCAAGTGAATGCCAGCTTCGTGATTTTCTGCCCCGATTCAGGTGTCATCAACCCCGACAGTGCGCTGTGGATAGCTTTGTAGGCTTCTTCATACCTGCCATAAGCCACTCCGCTCATGCCCTGCGCTCTCCGATGCCTTGAGCGGATTCTCCCTGCGATAGTTCCCAACCGAACTTCGCCACGTTCTTCTTGAATTCATCCTTGGTGATGAGCTCCAGCTCAGCGGCTTTCAGCAGGTCTGATGCGTTGACTTCCCGCGTCTGCGGCGAACCCCAATGCAACCGTGCCTGCGCCTTCGAAGGGTCTAAGCCTTCTTGGGCGAGGACGACGCTGAAGAGTTCTCTTTCCACTTGGCGTTTGATGTACCTCTGCACGGGGTTGATGAGTATGTTCTGCAGTTCCAACGCGGCTTTGGCTGAGGCTTCCGTGAACCCGGGCGTGCTGAACAGCCTGGGCAGGGGAGTCTCACAGCCGAGGTAGAACTGGTTTATCAAGTGGTCAACGTAGAACTCGAAGCGCGCCCTCGGGTCGAGGGTGACTGGCTGAATTTCGCCTTTTCCGTTGTAAAAGAGCCAGGCGCCTTCTTCGCTGCGGTTCTTGATGGCTTTCTCGAAGTTTCGGATGGTGTTCTCGTCCGCGCGTTCCAACAGCGCCAGCACGTCGGGTCCCGCGTACTTCTCGAATATCTTGGGCATGATGCGTTCTATTTTCGCCTTCATCCAGGCGAAGGCTGGACGCTTGTCAGATTGGAGAACGAGCGAGTGCAGGAGCACCTGCAGGACGCCCGTGCCGTAGCCCGAAAGGTCCAAGCAGTTGATTCGCCAGTGAACCACGGCTTCGGGAGCGAGGCTCTCGCCGCCGTACGCTTGCCGCAGCTTATAGCCTTCCACTCTGTAGGGAATCCTCAGAGTACGTGTCTCTTCGCCTATGCTACTCCGCTCGATGCGCTCCACAGCGTCCACGGGCAGCCTGTGCAAGTCAGCGAGTTTCTCGGATGTCAGTTTCAGCCAGAAGTCGTTGCCACAGGCAATCAGCACCCTTGCCATGTCACACAGCAGAGCGTCGAGGTTCACGGCTTCGTTGAACGCATCGACCATGCGCTTGGCTTCGGCTGCCTTCTCGTAGCTGCCATTGACAGCAGTGTAGAAGCCCGCGCCCACGGCCGAAGCCGCCAGCAGGTCCACGCTTGCCTTGCATGTGGGGTCGCGTTCGTACAGCTTCATGACGTCCGCCAGCGGGATGCTCGGCGTCTCGTAAACCGTTAATTGTTGTGGATAAGCGAAGCCGCTTCGCCGTTTAACCGTGAACGCTTCTGTTAGCCTTTTCAGGACTTTGCTCACCTAGATTACCTCCATGAACTTGGCGCCTTTTTCGGTGATGACGTAGGCAGCCCTGTGCTTCTGCTCACTCTTCTGCAGGTAGCCGCCTTGAACCAGAAAACGGAACATGCTCTCGAAGGTGGCGTGCGTGCCGCATCTGCGCACCGTCCGTTTCTCAAGCTCCGTCCGGCTGAGAGGTTGCCTGCTGAGTTCCCGCAAAACGGTCTTCGCCAACTGCATCCTTTCGGCTAGGCATTTCACGCGCAGACCACCTCTACTGGTTTTCTAGTACTAAAAAACATGGGAAAATGACGCGTGCAGACCATCAGTACGGCGAGGTCTCTGCGGTCGTCGAAGCCGTACGTGTTCATGGCAAGGTCAGGCGTGTAAGGCGTCATCTCTGCCCCGCAGGTTTGGCAGTGTTGCCAGCAGTCGCAGACGGCTATGTCGCCTTTCCGATCTGAATAGAGGGTTTTGCCGCACTCAGGGCATTTGCCTTCATACCTTGCCACAGTTACATTCCTCCAAACAGTCTAGCTGAGCGTAGTGGCGATGTTGGTCATCTTCGCGATGGCTTTGCTTCGCAGGACGCCCACGCCGAAGCGGGTGGTTGCCCTGACACCGTACTTGCCGTTCCTGATGTCTTCCCAGTCCTCCACGGTTATGTCCCGTCGCAAAAGCATCACCGAAGCCACACGCGTGTCCACAGCGTACGCAGTTCCGTTCGGCACCAAAGTGCTCGCCTGAACCCGCATGCCCAAAACGCTTCCGATGCTGCCCTGCTCCAGATCCGTCTGCCCCGACGGCAGGTACTGCGCGTGGATGAACTTGTCGTCCGACAGCAGCTGATGCAGTTGAACTTCGTTGACGGCTAAGACTGTGGGTCGCCAGTTCTCGCCTCGCACGGCGTTGTGCAGCTTCACGAGTCCGTTCCAGTTCATGGCTGCGTTGCCCTGGTTCACGGGTGCTCCGCCAGCCAAATCGGCGTCGGCAACTGCCGCGTAGAGTGCCAGGATTCTGTTTGTCTCTTCTTCGCCAAGGGTTCTGCCGACTTTCTCGACCATGTTGTCCATGACGTTCCAAGTTGCGTCTTCCAGGAACTCGCGGGTCCACTCCTCCGCCGCGTCGGCGAGGATGTTGGTGTAGATGTCGACGGTGGTGTTCTTCTTGCCGCTCAGCCGCGTTGCGGTGCCTTCGGCGTAGCGGTACGCCACTGCTTTCTCATCCAGCGGGAATCGTTCCATGGCTTCGGACGTGGGCCGCACTGTGATTATGCCCCTGCCGATCATCTCCGGGTACGCCGCTTGTACGAGCGTGTCGTGCAGCTTTCCGAGAGCGCCCACTGCGTCCGTGAACAAGCCTTCCCTGACGCCGACTTCGCTGTACCGCTTCAGGAAAGGGTGTACGCTCGCCTTATGCCTCAGGTTCTCCACGTGCTCCTTGAATTCGCCGTCTCGCTGCATCAAGGATTCAAAAAGTCTGGGTTTCATGTCTGGTCGCCTCTAGATTTGGATGAAGAGCAGGTCGTCCGCGGAGGCTGTCGTTTCAAGGGCTGTGCCTAGCCTGCGGTTGTAGTAGACGGTGTACGATGCGGTTCCGCTCTCGTTCACGGCTTGGTCGGTCAGCATGAGCACGCGTTTTGACGCGTCACCTGCGTAGACGGCTTTGCCGCGGGTTATGACGCCGCCTGCCTTCACTTTCACTCTGCCCTGAACGAGCACGGGACATTGTTCGCCTTGGGCGGCGCTCTTGACGGCTATGCCTATGCAGTCTTGGGCTGTGGCGGCTGGGGAGACCTTGTGGTCGGCGCTGAGGTAGACGGGGTCGCCTTTGGTTACGGCTGCCGCTGCTTCGACGGATTCGATTATGGCGTTGGGGTCGTCTGTTTCGCCTATCGCCATCCAGGTTTTTCCTGTTAAGTCTGTCATTCTTCTTTTCTCTCCATTGTTTTTCGTTTTCGCCGAGTTCATCCTCGGCTACTCGCGGTCATGTCGTTGTGACTTTGCTTGCTCTGGAGTTTCAGGATGATTCTGCGGAGTTCTTGGCACATCCGCTGGGGACCGAGGCTCCAGCTTCTCTGGACCAGGGGCGTGGGCAGGGCGGACTCGATGAGGTGCACAGCTTCGTCGACGCTTATCGTCGGTTCCGCGGGCTTCTTCACGAGCCTCTCGACGGTGCTTGTCTGGCTGGGGGCTGGAAGCGTGTAGTCTGGGTGCAGCGTGAGCCAATCCTGAATCCGGGATTGGTCCCATCCCTTCTCCCTTAAGAAGAAAATCGCCTGTGTGCGCTGGGTTTCGGGCTGTTCCCTGAGCCTTCCCATGAACGCCAAAACGCCGTTTTCCCTGTCAAGCCAGACGGTGCTGAAGTGCTCTGGCAAGAACAGTGCCGTGTCTTGTTGGAAGCCGAGGACGAAGTCTCCAGCGACTGCGGGGTCCAGCGAGTTCTTGAGGTGCGGTTTCTCGATGATTTGGACGTTGGCTTCGGGGATTCCGGGGACGGCGACGAGGCTTATCTCGGCGTTGTGCAGCCCGTGAGGCACTTTTCCGCTTAAGAAGTCTAACGTTTCGTAGTCTGCGCCTATGCTCACGTGCCTGATGAGTCCCTTGCGGATTTTTTCCGCAGTTTCCTCGTCGAGAACTTCGGCCTCATACCAGAGGTGCTCCCCGTCCCACTCGGTCTTGGTTACTTTGCCGACGGCGCTCGGCGCTGCTACGTGTTCTAGATACATGGGGGCGTTGACGAGTTTGCTTGCGAAACTCTGCAGTTCCTCGGGCGTGTAAACGTTGAAGTTTCGGCTCATCCCAGCCGTGAGGGCTATGCCGCGGACTCGGAGGGGTTTCTCAAGGATTTTTTCCCGGATTTCAAAAGGCATGACGGCGTAGATTCGCTCGTGGCTCGACGGTTGGTGGTGTTTCTGGAACCACTCTTTGGCTTTTTCCAGGGTCCAGCCCTTGTTTTTCTCGAACAGGTAGCTCCGGATTTCCATGGTGTGCTTTCCTTTTGGTTTGCCGATTACGGCTTTGATTCCTTCTTCCTCACTCAGCGTGATGGTTTTCAGGGTGTCCTCTTGGAATTCCCCGGATTCTCGGTGTCCGCTTCGGATGAGTTGTTCCGTTTCTTCCCATGGCATTCTCTTCGACCTCACACATCTGATACCACCCTAATATACCGAGAAATTGAAAAGTCGAATTGTGCTTCCCGCGGGTGCCACTGCGGGTCTCTCCGCGGCACTCTTGGTGGTACCGTCTCGAAGGTGACGCGCATGGCTCGGAAATGTGTGGTCAAGGTATGGCTAAGCAGAGAGCAACGCGAGATTCTGGACGAATTGGCGAGGCGGCTGGGCGCCAGCGAGAGCGAAACGTTGCGCTTAGCCCTCATGGACTATGCCAAAGAGCTAAGCCTAGTCAAGGAGAGTCTACATCGAGGGAAAATCCAAACCTGAAACGCGGTTGCGAGGAGCATTTGCAAAATTCGCTTCGAGAAGTAGCGAAAAGAGCGCTCCTCAGAGGTCCTGATTTATTCATTAACTTTAAATGAGGATTCATATCAATCATATGGAGCAGTCGCGATGCTCCTTTGGGAGCAGCCTAAGGCAGCACAGCGTTCAACGTGGATCAGAAAATGGCGAATACGGCGAAGGACTTTGACGCTCTCCTGCTGGATTCTATAGATGCAGCCTTAGCCCAGATGGGTGAATCGATAAGGCAATCAATATTCTTCCATCTTGAAATCAGCTTCAGACTGAAGAAAAATGAGATTCCGCAGAACCTCCCCCGATTTCAGGAAGGGCTTGAGAAGATTTTCGGCGTGGGTGCAAGATTCTTGGAGATTCTGATTATGCAGAACCTGTACTCGAGAATCGGCAGACCCTTCATAATGGAGAACAACGCGCAGCTTGACTTCATCAAGTACATGGAAGCAGCTAGACAGAGCTTCCTGCAACTAAGCGTGGAGAACTAACGAATCCCCTTTCTTTGCGAAGAACCCTCCAATCAGTACTGGGGATTCATAAACGCTTTATTTCGCCGCATGCTCAAGTGATTTTGTTCCGAACCCCAAGAATGCAACCGCGTTAGCAAGTGAGCGTCACGCTTTGCTTTTGGGACTGTCACGAAAACACGTGAAGAAGGCTGTTGACGGAATGCACAGAGATACAGTCAGTGACCACAAGAAAGTCGAAGACCTTGACGCAAAAAGCGAAGAGTTATCGGAGACGCTGGAACGAAAGCAGTACGCCGAAAGGCTCACCGCACTGAACTCGTACAGCGGCAAGCTGAACTCCGCCGTAGACATCGGCGAGGTCTTCAGACTGACTCTGGAAGCAATGCAGGAAATTCTGGGGTTTGAATGCACCGAATTCCTTATAAACGACAAAGGGCGACTGCGAACGTTCTGCCGCCTCGGCTACCCCAACGCCGACAAGGTGGATTTGCCCATAAATGGCACGGGTGAGAGACGAGGCGTCACGGTTGAGGCAGCTCGAAAACGAACTCCCCAGCTTGTTTCCGACGTGGCAGTAAACAAGGACTATGTTGCGATAGTTGAAGAAACGAAGTCCGAACTCGCGGTTCCAGTCATCGTCGAAGGCAAGGTCTTCGGAGTTCTCAACGTGGAAAGCGAGAAGACCGCGGCTTTCAGCGAGAGAGACAGCAAACTGCTTCAGATACTCGCAGCCAACGCTGCGATTGCCACAAGCAACGTGCTGAAGCGGGAGGAGATTCGAAGGCGCAACAGCACCTTGGCACTGCTGTTGAAGAACTCTGCTGAGCTCATTCACTCCTCGGATCTGAAGCTCTGTCTCCGCGCCATGGTGAACGCAATCAGGGAATGCGGCTGGAGGCAGGTGGTACTCTCATCCAACACCAGCACAGCCCGGCTCAAATCCGAAGACATGATTTCCGCAGGCGTCAAGACGCAAGAAAGAAAAATGTGGATTGACAGGCTTTCAAGCACCATATGGAAGAAGAACGCCGCAGAAGACTACGCACGTTTCAAAATTGGCGAATTCTACTTCTTCCCATGGGGAGAACCATGGGGCAAGGGGAACACCGCCGACGACAACGCCCCCTATGAATTAGCCTCTACCGAAACCGGAATCTGGAACCCTAACGACCTGCTCTGCGCTCCGATGAGACTGTCGGATGGGCAAATAGTCGCTGGCTTGTTTCTTGCAGATCCTGATGATGGAAAGCAGCCCACTCGAGAGTCGCTCGCGCCCATAGAACTGTTCCTTCGAATAGCCACGGCAACGATTGAAAAGGACCTGATAAACCAGCAGCTGGTTGAAGGCGAAAGGCTCTTCCGTTTACTGGCAGAGAACGCTGAAGACATGATCTTCCGCATCCAAGTTTCGCCTAACATGAAGTTTGAATTCGTCAGTCCATCCGTAACCAGAATTTTAGGGTACACGCCTGAAGAATTCACCTCCAACCCCGATTTCATACTCAAAGTCGTACATCCAGAAGATGTAGCCCAGCTTGGAAAGGTAGTCAACGAAGCCCGCACACACGAGGGTCCACTATGTCTCCGATGGATACGCAAGGACGGCGCCATAGTCTGGGTAGAGCAAACCATAAGATTCGTACGCGACGAGAAATGCAGAATCATCGCCTTGGAAAGCATCGCCAGAGACGTGACAGAACGCAAACACATGAACGACAAACTCGTGGAGTACGCAGAGCGCCTCGAAGAGAAAGTGGCGGAACGAACAAGCAACCTGCAGCAGGCTCAGGAGGAACTGCTCAAATCTCAGCGGCTAGCCGCAATCGGCGAACTGGCAGGCATGGTTGGGCATGACTTGCGCAATCCCTTAACCAGCATCATTGGCTGCGCCTACTACCTTGAGAAGAACCTGGGGAAAGACGGCAGCGAAAAGATACGCGACATGCTCGCACTCATAAAGAAAAACGTACTTTACTCAAACAAAATCATAAACGACCTACTGGACTACTCCCGCGACATAGTGCTGGAGCGGAACGAAGTCACACCCAAAGCAATCATAGCCGAAACGCTCTCATCTATAGACCTGCCCAAAAGCATACGGTTAAGAGATTTCACGAAAGAGACTCCGAAAATGCAGATTGACCTGCAGAAGCTGAAGCGAGCCTTCGCTAACATAGTAGCCAACGCCATAGATGCTATGCCCGAAGGGGGGACCATTACGATCAGCAGCAGAAGGCGAGGTCGCAACGTCGTCTTCAAGTTCTCGGATACGGGCGGAGGAATCCCCAAACACGTCGTGGACAAGCTGTGGACGCCGCTCTTCACGACGAAAGCGAAAGGCATGGGCTTCGGCCTGTCAATCTGCAAACGCTTTGTGGAAGCCCACGGCGGTTCAATAACCGTCGAAAGCACCGAGGGGAAGGGCACCCGATTTAGCATCACGCTTCCAGTAGAAAGCAAAATGAGACAAGAAGGAGGTGAAGTCGTATGGATAAAGCCGCTAGAATCCTCATCATCGACGACGACGAAAACATAAGAAAGGTCCTTCAAACCATCCTCGAAGACGAAGGCTACGTTACGGAAACCGCCGACACCGCCAAGAAGGGTATAGAGAAAAGTCAGAAAGGCTTCTACAACTTGGCGCTGATTGACGTTCGCCTACCCGACATGGAAGGCATCGAACTGCTCACGAAGCTTAAGGACACGAAGCCTAAGATGAGGAAGCTTATAGTCACGGGCTACCCCACTTTGCAGAACGCCGTGGCATCGGTGAACCGAGGAGCAGACGCCTATATCATGAAGCCGTTCGATGTGGAGAAAATCCTCCTAACCATCAGGGAACAGCTGCAGAAGCAGGAAGAAGAACGAAAGTACAGTGAGGACAAGATAGCCGAGTTCATCGAGACGCGCGTGAAAGAACTGGATGCAAGCGCTGTTCAGAGCCGGAAACCATGAGCTCGCAACAACCCCCCTTTCCCGACTTCATTCCTCATTTACTCCCGCCCAACCGCGAGATAATTTTTCTTGTGAATAGACAACGCCAGCTCCCGTGCAGTATATACCGTGAAGGCTTGCGCGAAAATGCACGCAGATTTCCTGCTCTCTTCTCGCAGGTCGCTTATAATTTTTTTCAGGAAGCTTCGACAACAAACGAGTTTGCCTATCTGATTTCTTGGGAAACCAACTCCAAATCGTGGCGGATGCCGCTGTATAATTAGAACTCTTCCCTAACGGACGCAAAAGCCGCTCGCTTTTCACCACGCGTTTTCCCCGACTGCACTCAATTCTGTAGATTTCAGACTTGGCTCTTCTTGCGCATTGCACTTCAGCTATAAACAAGGACTTAAATAACCAACACTACATTTAGTGGATACTTGTGCCCGTTTGCACTAACAAAACACAAACGAGAGACCAGCACGCCCTGTGGGAAACATGAAGTGCCCCTACTGCGGGTCCGAAGAATTCAAAACTCTTGAAACGCGTGATTCCTCCGAGAACACCACACGCAGAAGAAAAGAATGCGTCAAATGCGCTAAACGCTTCACCACTTACGAGTACGTCGAAACCGTCGAACTCATGGTCCGCAAGAAGAACGGCGAACTCGAGCGCTTCGATGTCAACAAGATCATCCGCGGACTGCAGAAAGCCTGTGAAAAACGCCCCGTAACGATGGAACAGATAAACACGCTTGCTAGCCGAGTGCGGCAGGACCTAATGTCAGGCGGCAAAGGCGACGTCACATCCCAAGAAATCGGCGACCTCGTCATGAAATATCTCAAAGACTTGGACCGCATCGCATACATCCGCTTCGCGTCGGTTTACAAGAAATTCGAGGAACCCGAAGACTTCAACCGCGTGCTGCTCGAGGTGAAGAAAGAATGAAGTATGTAAGGAAACGTGACGGAAAACTCGAACCCTTCGATCAAGAACGTATAACTAACGCTGTTTGGAAAGCCGCCAAAGCCGTGGGCGGAAAAGACCACGAACAAGCCAAACGCATCAGCGACCAAGTCGTAGCCGAACTCAAAAACCGCTTCGGCGAGGACGGCTGCCCCACCGTCGAGGAAATCCAAGACCTCGTCGAGAAAATGCTCATCGAAAACGGCCACGCGCAAACCGCCAAGGCCTACATCCTCTACCGCAAACAGCACCAGGACATGCGCGAACTAGCCGCACTCCTGAGCAGTGCAGACCTCGTTGACCAGTACCTCGAAGTGGAAGATTGGCGCGTCAAAGAAAACAGCAACATGAGTTACTCGCTGCAGGGTTTGAACAACTACCTCTCCTCTACGGTAATCGCGAAGTACTGGATAAGCCGCATCTACCCAGCCAGCATCGCCGAAGCCCACTTTTCAGGCGATATGCACATCCACGACCTCGGCGTGTTGGGACCGTACTGCGTCGGCTGGTCCGTCAGCGACCTGCTCCTGTCAGGGTTCGGCGGCGTGTCCGGCAAAATCGAGAGCAAACCCGCCAAACACTTCCGCACCGCGCTGGGCCAGGTCGTCAACTTCTTCTACACCCTCCAAGGCGAAGCAGCAGGCGCACAGGCGTTCAGTAACTTCGACACCTACCTCGCGCCTTTCATAAGATACGACAAACTCAACCAAAAAGAAGTAGAGCAATGCCTCCAAGAGTTCTTCTTCAACATGAACGTGCCCACCCGCGTCGGCTTCCAGACCCCTTTCACGAACCTGACGCTGGACCTAACCGTGCCGGAGTTTATGAAGAACGAGGGCGTCCTCTTCAACGGCAAGATAACAGAGGACACATACGGCGACATGATGTCGGAGATGGAGATGTTTAACTCCGCGTTCGCGGAAATCATGCGCCAAGGCGACAGCAAGGGCAGAGTCTTCACCTTCCCCATACCCACCTACAACATCACCAAAGACTTCTCTTGGGACTCGAACGTCGCGCAGCAGATCTTCGAAGTTACAGCCAAGTACGGCGTGCCTTACTTCTCCAACTTCGTCAACAGCGACATGCGACCCGAGGACGTGCGAAGCATGTGCTGCCGACTCCGCATCGACAATCGGGAACTGCGCAAACGCGGCGGCGGCTTCTTCGGCGCCAACCCCCTGACGGGCAGCATCGGCGTCGTCACGCTGAACATTCCACGCATCGGCTACCTGTCGAAGGACGAGGATGAGTTCTTCCAGCGGCTGGAGCGTCTCATGGAGATTGCCAAGACGAGCTTGGAGATTAAGCGGAAGGCGCTAGAGGCCTTCACCGAGAACGGTCTGTACCCGTACAGTCGCAGATACCTGCGGCACGTGAAGGAAGGCTACGGCAAATTCTGGAAGAACCATTTTTCCACTATAGGTTTAGTGGGCATAAACGAAGCCATCGTCAACCTCCTCGGAGTCAACGTCGCCTCGAAGGAGGGCTTGGAGTTCGCCGTGAAGACGCTGACTTTCATGCGCAAGAAGCTCATGGCATTCCAGGACGAGACGGGCGACATTTACAACTTGGAAGCCACACCTGCCGAGGGCACATCTTACAGGCTGGCGCGCATCGACAAACGCAAATATCCAAACATCATCGCCGCCAACGAGCGGTACGTGCAGGGACAGCACGCCGAGCCGTTCTATACAAACAGCAGCCAGTTGCCCGTCGACTTCGACGGTGACCTGTTCGAGGCGCTGGAGCATCAGGAGAACCTGCAGACACTCTACACCGGCGGCACAGTCTTCCACATATTCCTCGGAGAACGACTGCACAGCTGGAAGTCGGCGGCGGAGCTCATCAAGAAGGTCTCGTGGAACAGCAGGCTCCCCTACTTTACGCTGACGCCCACGTTCAGCGTCTGCCCCACCCACGGCTACACCAGCGGAGAGCACAAGCAGTGCCCAGCCTGCGGGGCAAACTGCGAGGTTTACAGCCGAGTCGTCGGCTACCTCCGACCCGTCGACCAGTGGAACGACGGCAAACAAGCCGAATTCAACATACGCCGCACGTTCGACCGCAGCGTCGTCATGGCAACCGTGCCCCTTGTGGCAACCTAAAGGCGAAGTGCATGAAGTTCAGCGGTCTCCAGAAAACAAGCCTCGTCGACTACCCAGCCAAAGTAGCCAGCGTGCTGTTCACGCCGTGCTGCAACCTGCGCTGCGGCTTCTGCCACAACTGGCGCATAGCCGTCGACCCGCAGCCGCCCTTCCTGCAGGAAGCCACGGCGCTGGAGCTACTGGAGAAACGCAAGCGGTACGTAGACGCTGTCGTTGTCACGGGCGGCGAACCCTGCATGCACAAGGAACTGCCCCGTTTTCTGGCGAAGCTGAAGGAGCGCGGTTTTACCGTGAAGCTGGACACAAACGGCTTCTTCCCAGAAACTCTTGAGGAATGCTTGGGCAGCGTCGACTACGTCGCCATGGACGTAAAGACTCGCAGGGAGAAGTACCCGCGGCTGGGCGCCAAAGACACCGAGGGCTTGATGCGGACGGCGGAAATCCTGAAGACTGGCAAAGTGCCCTACGAGTTCAGAACCACTGTCGTGCCCGACTTGGTTACAGCGGAAGACGTGCCCTGCATAGGCGAGATGGTGAAGGGCGCCAAAACTGTTGCGCTGCAGCAATTTGTGCCCGAGGATACGATGGACAAGACATTTCAGGTGCTGAGACCCTACGCGCCCGAGGTCATCCACGGCTTTGCTCAGACCATGCGGAAATACGTCGAGAACGTCGTGCTGCGAGTATAGTAGCGGCTTGTCGCTGAGACTGCGGAGAAGTCGCTAAGGAGCATGTACGCTACGCTTGATGCCATGAATGTGGTGGGTGTCGAAGGCGAAGAGGAAGGTAGCACAGTGCTCGCGAAAGCCTGCGAATTCAATCTAAGTTTCTACGACTGTGCCTATGTCTGGGAAGCCCTGCAATCCCGAAAAACACTCGTGACAGATGACAAGAAACTGGCTGAGACGGCAGAGAGCATGAGCGTTAAGACCTTGACCAGCGAAACCCTAATTCGCCTGTGCAAATAGCCAACAGTGGCAGCCGCATGATTGGATTCGGAACCTCTCCGTTTCCCATGAAAGCCTTTGTTGTAGTGCATTGCTAGCCACAAGCGCTTAAGAGACCATCAACGAACCAGTCTAACGCTCACTTTTGGGAGAAACAGAACATGAAGATAGCAATAGTAGGCAAAGGCCACGTTGGCACCGCCATAGCCAAAGGCCTAAGCGGCAAGCATGAAATCAGGTTCGGGCACCGAGACCCCAAGGAACCGGTCCGCAACGCAGCCGCGTGGAGCGAAGTCATAGTCCTCGCCGTACCCCACAGCGCCTCTGTAGACGTCACGGAAGAGGTCGGCTCCGCGGCAGACGGAAAAACCGTCATAGACGTATCCAATGCCGTCAGCGAGGAAGGCGAGTTGGCGCTGGGCTTCACAACGTCGGCGGCGGAGGAAATCCAGAAACTCCTGCCCAAGGCGCATGTGGTGAAGGCGTTCAACACCGTCTTCGCAGGGAACCAGAGCACGGGCAGAGTCGGCAACGAGCAGCTGACGCTCTTCGTGGCGGCAGACGACGCCGAAGCAAAGCAGAAGGTGATGCAGCTAGGAAGAGACATCGGCTTCGACGCCGTCGACGCTGGACCGCTGAAGTCGGCGCGGTACCTGGAACCCATGGGCATGCTCATGATAGACCTAGGCTTCACGCTGCGCATGGGAACGAAAATGGGGTACAAACTTGCACGAGCGTAGGAGGTGACAAATTTGCCGGATTTTGCAACCGCACGAGAAATAAGAAAATTCGACAAGAAACTCAGCCGAGAAGAACTTGCCCGCGCGCTCCGCTTCAACATCGCAGCCGAGTACGAGGCGGTGCAGATCTACGAGCAGATTGTAGAAGCCATTGACGACGAATACATGAAAGCCGTCATCCGAGACATCATCAACGAAGAGAAACTGCACGCAGCCCAATTCTGGGAACTCTTGGTGAACGTGGATCCTGAAGAAGCCAAAGCCCACAAACAGGGCATAGAAGAGAACAAGAAACACAAGCAGACTCTGGGAAAATGAAGCAAAGGCAAGCAGCTGGGAAAAGTCAACCGGGACTGAGCTTCAAGTTCCTCGTGGAATTCTCGCGCAAAATAGTCATGGAGCTGTTTCTGCAGTTATGTCGGTCTTTCAGGGAGTCCATTGGCTTTTCTCGAGTCTACAGGAAGCTTGACTGTGAACTCGGTGCCCTTGCCCTCCTCGCTTTCAACCGATATAGTCCCGTTGAGTGCTTCGGTCAGGCGTTTGACGACGGCTAAGCCGAAGCCTTGCCCCTTGGACTTGGTGGTGAAAAGCGGCGTGAAAAGCTTGGGTTTCACGGCTTCGGGGATGCCCACGCCCGTGTCTGTCACCGAAATGACCACGTTATCCAAATCGCGTCTCGCGTACACGGTGAGTTTTCCGCCGTCTGGCATGGCTTGGACGGCGTTGGAGACGAGGTTTCCGAGAATGCGTTTCAGGTAGGCTGAGTCCGCCGTGACCTTTGCTGCGTCTGGCTCTACGAGGTTGGAAGCCTGAATATTTGCGGGAATGTGTTTGGTGGTCAGCAGTTCGTTTATGAGGCTCTTGAGGTCCGTTTCTTCTCTGAGTGGGTTCAGTGGTTTCGCGAAGTCTTGAAGGTCCAAGACTATTTTGTTGATGTATTCAGCCTGTTTGCCGATTGACTCCAGACTCTCCGTCAGGCTGTCCTTCTCTGCACTCGCTGGGACGGAAGCCAGGTCCTGCCTCGCCAGGAAGATGTCTCCAATCATCGACTGCAAGGGGTTACGGATGTCGTGTCCCACCATGCCCGCGGTTTGGCCGATGGCAGCGAGTCGTTCCGAGTCTTTCAGCTGCTTCGTCTTCTCCTCTACCAGCTCCTCCAGGTGTTTGCTGTAGTTTTCAAGCTTGTCCTGCAGGTTTTTCTGGTCCGCAAGAGACTTCGCCAGCTTGAGGTTGCTGTAGCTGAGTTTGGAAATCATGTCGGACAGCTTGGTGTAGAAAACCATCAGATTCTCCACGGTTTGCCTGCTCCATCGCGGGACACTATCAAAGGCGCTGAGGTAGGCTTCCTTGTCGAAGCCGTACTTCTCGGCTTGAGCGGCAAAGGCGTTGCGGTCAACTTTTTCGCCTTTGAAGAAGAACTGGCCGGAGAATATGTTGCCGACGTGTTTTCCGCCTATGACGACTGGAGTGACGATGTCCCACATGTTGTTCTTGCACTTGTAGGCGCGGAATTCGCCTGGCTTGACGCCTTTCGACAGGGCAAGGTCGCTTTCGAGACAATTCCTCAATGTCTCCGGGTTCTTTCGGTGGAAGTTCGTGCAGATGCCCTGCCAGCCCGTGCTGACGAGTATGTTGCCTTTGAGGTCCACTATGGTGAAGCCGATTTTTGTCACGGCATACAAGTCGTCCATCATGGACTGCAGTGCGGGCATGTCCATAATGTTGCTGAGTTCCTGGCTGCCTATGTCCACGTCGGGTGAAAGCACTGAATCGAGTTTTAGGCGAAGTTGTTCCTCGCTTTGTCGAAGGGCTTGCTGGGCTTTCTCCCGCTCTGTTGCTTCCTGCACCAGTCGCCTGTTGGCTTCAGTCAGCTCAGCGGTCTGTTTCGCCAAGCTCGTTTCACTCTGCTTCAAGTCGCGGAAAAGCAGGTCGTACGGCTTGGTCAGCCCAGTCTCTATCAGAGCCTTATAGATTAGATAGAATGAAACCACAACAAGCAGATGCCCAATCATGTTGGCTACGCCGTAGGCATCCGTGTACAGCGTGAAAGCCATCTCCGCACCCACAGCGACAGCCATGGCAGCAACCAACAGTCGGGCGACGCTTCTGCTGAATCCTCCGCGGTTTCGCCAAAGCAGCACAATGGAGAGAACGAGGATAAGGGAAATGACGTACTCGCTAGCGACCTTAAAGACGGTCAGGTAACCCGGGGTCCCGCCGACAGCCTCGACGAAGGCGACTGGAAAGATGTTCCAGTAGAAGATGGAGAGCATCAGCAGCGCAACCGCCAAGGCGTAGGCGACAAAAACAAGGACTGGGCGCAGTTTCCGATTTATGAAGAGCGCCGCGCCGAGGAACGAGAAGCTAAGCATGTACCGCGTGGCGATCCACAGCTGCGTAGCGAGGTTCGTGCCGTAATCAGCGCTGAAGATGCCCATGCCCCTGTAGGCCAGCGTGTGGACCAGGTCAACTCCGCCGACGAACAGAAAAGCTATGCCGACGAAAAGGAGGTAGTTGTTGTTCATCATTCGTCGGCTGTTCCAAGCAATGGCGAATATGGCGAAGGCGATGACTACGCTGAAAACTTCCGCCAAGCTGTGGAAGAGCAGGTAGTTGAAGCGGCTCAGCACATAAAGGGCGGTCAGGCTCAGAACGGCTGCGAGGGCGAGGAGTGCGTATCGACTCTTGTTGCCCAGCTTCCATTCTTGAGGCGTTGAGTCATTGCTTTGGCTTTCGGGCGTTTCCATTCCTTTCCGCCTGAGTTCAAAGTGGTAGCGTTTCCCCTCGGGTTACTGAACTGCATCACTAACTGAGGGTTTGCTGCCTATCCCATGGCGAACGGTTCCTTAAATGTCTATTCAGCCACTTGGCGGAAATCGTCTTGAGCAGACAGAACGAATTCTTCATGAGTACTGAGGGTCCTTATCTTTGGCGGCTAAGCTAATTGAAAACCACTATCTACTTTTCAGAAACGTTGGCTGGGCGAAAAAGACTCTCAGCAACCCTCTTCCCAAGATCCCTGCAAACCTCGAGCGCTTTCTGATCTGGCGTCTGCTTAACAAGCAAAGGCGGCTCGGGCATTTTCATTTCAAACTTGTACTTCAGGATGTTAAACGCGTTTTTTGGTCCCTCGCCGCCCCAGCCATAAGAGCCAAACGACGCTCCTGTCTTGCCCTTTAGGTTGATGTTTTTTTCCGTGGCTTCTTGGAGGAGTTTTTTCATATCAGTGGGCATATCATCCTTGTACGTGGGGGCACCCACAAGAATGGCGTCGAATTTCGCCAGTTCTTCAGCTTTTATGAAACGCGTCAATTCAACTTGAGTGTTTTCAACAGTCTTGATTCCTTCAGCAATGGCTATCGCCATTTTCTCCGTGTTTCCGCTGAGACTGTTATAGACTACTAGGACCTTCTTGACGCCCTTCTCTTTCTGCTTGGCGGTCTTTCTACCCTTAGAAGGCGTGGTTGCCAATGCGTGAGTTTCAGCGTAAGTGGCGGATATGATTTCCCAGTTGAGCATTTCAAACGGAATCATCGTGGTTGTGCTTCGCACGTACGGTAGCTTTCTCATCTCCAGAACTCTGCGGTCTATGTCGTGCGAGTCACCGATGAGTATTATGACGAAGTCGTAGGCGCCGTGGACAAAGTCCATCTTCTCAACCTTGGAGTCAAAAATCAATCCCTTTGAAACGACCTCGTTGGCGAACTCCTGCTCCATCCCCGGAACAATTTCCACGAGCACGTAGGCGCGACCGTTCTTTCTCCCCATAAACAGTCCCCCATGATATTTGTCTCGTTGAACTTAATATGTTTTCTTCAAAGGCAATGCAATCGGAGCAACCGCTACTTGTTTGCAACATTTGGAAACAAGGATAGTTGCTTGCGCTAAGACTCACTGTCTCCCGGATCAGGGTGTGCAGGCCAAACCACGCGTTGCATCTCAGGCTGGGTTGTTCCTTTCGGATAGGGTTAAAAATTAATTAGCAAGCAAGGCGTAACCTGAGTGGTGTGCAGGCCATGAAGGGAAAAGCAGTTGTCATAATGGGTTCAGAGCGGGACATGGAGTTCAGCCGCGAGATAACCAAGACCCTCAAAGCCTTGGGTGTCGAGTACGAGTTCCGCGTGGCCTCCGCTCACAAGACGCCTCAGAAAGTGCTGGAAATCCTGAAAGAGTTCGAGGCGCAAGATGTGGTCTACATCACAGTCGCGGGACGCTCCAACGCCCTGAGCGCCTTCGTGGACGCCAACACCGCAAAGCCCGTCATCGCGTGCCCGCCCTACTCGGAGAAGTTCGGCGGCGCAGACCTCCTCTCCTCGCTTCGGGTGCCCAGCGGCGTAGGCTCGGTCGTGACCATAGAGCCCGAGGGGGCAGCCATAGCTGCGGCAAAAATCTTCGCCCTGACAGACAAGGAAACGGAGAAGCGCGTCCGAGACTATCAGTCGGAGAAGAAACGGGAAATCGAGAAAGCCAACGATGCCGTGAGAGCTGCGAAATAGCAGAAACCGCGCAACTCACTGCTGCTTCAACGCAAACGAATCGCGTAGCCGCGGCTGCCGTTAGCTGCACGCGGTAATTCTTGTGTCAAGAAATCTTTACAGACACGCTTTTATGGATTGCAGGGGCTTGGTTGTTTCAAGGCGGCGGATGCTACGAAGAAATCGCTTCCGGCAATCCTGTGGACGGCTACGATGATATGCTGGATTGCTACAGTCGCAGGCTTTCCCAGTGCGCGGGCGGCTTCCAGAGTGATTACCGTTCCCGACGATTACCCCTCCATCCAAACCGCTGTTGGGAACGCTTCCTCTGGAGATACAGTTTTCGTGAGAAGTGGCAGGTATCTTGGAGGAATAGTCATCAACAAACCTATGTCGCTGATGGGGGAAGACGCCAATAGCACAATCATAGTCGGCGGGACGACGGCAAGCGAGTTAGGGCTCGTCTCAGTCGCCCAAAGAAAGACCCCAGAGATAAGGTTCCTCGCGGAAGAAACGCTTGGGTTGACCGACGGCGCCAAGCAAACCCTCAGCCTGCAAACGGGAAGTGCAGGAATCCAGCCTGTGAATTTCATTCCGCCGCTAACCTTTGCGGTAGTCATAAACTCAGACGACGTCGCGATTTCGGGTTTCACTATAATGGGCGGTGACCGGGCGATTTTCAGCAGCAACGGCAGCAGGCTGCAAATTCGCCAAAACGCCTTGGGCACCTGTATCTTCGGAGGCTCCAACAACACAATAGTCAACAACAGCCGCATAGGACTCACAATCAGCGGTTTCTACAATCTGGTTGCAGGCAACTCTGGCGGTCTCACAACATCCTCTTCCAACAGCACATTCGTCGAAAACTCCTTGACTTATTTTGAGAGCGGCAACGCCGATTTCAACATAATCGCGAACAACACCTTGACCGGCGCCAACATGGGTATGTGGATAGGCTCCTACGGCCACAACTGTTCCTACAACCTTTTCGCTGGGAACAAGATAGAGAATGCCGGCTTGTGGGGCATCCTCATGGGAGCAGGCGCCTACAACGTCTTTTTTGAAAACACCGTGAAAAACACCGGAGTCGGAAACAGCCATGACGGATACGGCTTAGCATTAGGCGGCACTCACCTTACGGCGGACAACAACCTCTTTCTCCGAAACATCTTTGCTAACAACGCTAAGAATTTCGGAGCCAACTGGAATGTTAGCGGAGTCAACTCTTTCGACAACGGAAAAGAAGGCAACTACTGGGATGACTACTTGACCAGGTACCCAAATGCCTCTGAAGTAGGCGCCTCAGGGACCGGGGACACTCCATACATAATCACCGGCAGCAACATTGACCACCACCCGCTATTGAAACAGCCAGACACTTCGGGTAAGGTTACAAGGTTGCCGGAACCGTGGGCATCACTTCTACCTGCACCAACCGTTTCCGAAACTGCGTTTCCCAATCAGACATTACCTCCGACATCTACCCCATCACCAACCGCTTCAGCCTCTCAAACTGCACCGCCTTCAACAACTACTTTTCCAAACACATCTCCGTCTGCGTTGCCACCCTCAAGTCCAACCCCACCCCTGTCGCCGTCACCTTCAGTTCCCGAGTTTTCGTCGTGGATAGTTCTGTTCGTTCTGGCAATCACTGTGTTCGCAGTTGCGTTGCTGGTAAGAAAAAAGCAATTACCTAGTTGGTAACTGAAGAAGCAATGCGCTTTTTAATGGGCCTAACCAGAGAAGCCGTTGCGCTGACATCCGCGCTCAAAGAAAAAGAGGATGCCGCAGGCAAGTCATCTGCCAACAGAAAGAAATAAGCTGAAATACTACAATCTCCAAAAGGACACGTCTAGGAGCGCAAAGCGCAGTGGGCAGCGTCAAAGACCTCGAAGTAATAAAGAAACCCACGCCCGAAGCCATGGGCGTCGGAAGATTCCACTTCAGCGACCGCTACAGCGTGTTCGACTGGGGAGAAATGCCCGATCACATAGACGGCAAAGGCGCCTCCCTCTGCATCATGGGCGCCCACTGCTTCGAACGCTTGGAAGACAACAGCGTCCGAACGCACTACAAGGGGCTGGTGGACGAGAACGGCAAAACCGTCCTGTTTAACGACCTGAAGCAGCCCAGCAGCGTTATGGAAATCTGCCTCGTCAGCGTCTACAAACCCGAGACCCGTGTGGAGCAGGGCAAACTCGTGCATGACTACTGTGCCTACGCGCCTAACCTCAAGAACTGCATCATTCCACTCGAGATTATCTATCGGAACGGGTTGCCCGAGGGCTCCAGCGTTTTCAAGCGGCTGGAACAGGGCAGAGTCACCTACCAAGACCTTGGACTGGATCACTACCCAAAGCCTGGGGAACGCTTCTCGAAACCCATCTTCGACGTCAGCACCAAGCTGGAGGAGACGGACCGCTACGTCACTTGGGACGAAGCCGCCAAGATAGCTGGGCTGACCAGCATCGAAGTCGCAGCCATAAAGGTGGTCCTCGCCAAAGTCAACGAGACCATCACCGAAATCGCTGCAAAAGCGGGCTTGGTCAACGAGGACGGAAAAATCGAGCTGGCCTTCGACAGCCAGCGTCGGCTCATGGTCATAGACGTCGTCGGCACACTGGACGAATGTAGGTTCACATTGGACGGCTTTCATGTCAGCAAGGAAATCGCTAGGCAATTCTACAAGAAGACCTCGTGGTACGGGGACATGGAAGAAGCCAAGAAGACCGCTGAAGCTCAAGGTATCAAAGACTGGAAAGCCCTCGTCAAGTCGCAGCCTCCACCGCTGGACCCGCAGCTGAAAGCCTTCATCAGCGAGATGTACAAGGCAGCAGCCAACGACATGACGGGACGCAGACTCTTCGATGTGCCGCGGCTGGCGGAGACGGTGAAGAAGTACAAGGAGCTCATGGGCGAAAAGGCATGATGAAGAAACAAATTGAAAGCGTGCTACGAGGATACGACCCCAAGAAGGTCCGCATAGGCGTCTTAGGCTCACACTCCGCGCTCGAAATCGCCTCGGGCGCCAGACAGGAAGGCTTTGAGACGGTTGTCGTCTGCCAGAAGGGCAGGGAGAAGACCTACACGAAGTACTACGGCAACCTGTTCAACTGCATCCTGCTCCTTGACAAGTTCAGCGACATCACCAAAGAGGAGAAAGTCAAGCAACTGCAGGACCTGAACACAGTCTTCGTGCCCAACCGCAGCTTCAGCGTCTACGCCGGATACGAAGCCATAGAACAGAAATTCGCGGTGCCGCTGATGGGCAACAGGTACATGCTCAGGACCGAAGAACGTGGCACGCCTCGGAACCAGCTCTGGCTCCTCCAGAAGGGTGGGATATCCACGCCAAAGACGTTCAAATCGCCAAAAGAGATTGACCGCTTGGTCATTGTCAAAGTCGCTGAGAAGGAACGCGCTATCGAACGCGCCTTCTTCTACGCGCAGTCGCCTGAAGAGTACGAGAAGAAGGCGGAAGAACGCGTGAAAAAAGGCATAATCACCCGAGGAGCTCTGAAACAAGCAGTCATAGAAGAGTACGTCATCGGCGCCAAGTTCAACGCCAACTACTTCTGGTCACCTCTCACAGACGAGATTGACCTGTTGGGTTTCGACAGACGTATCCAAACGGACCTGGACGGTGTCCTCGACCTGCCCGCCAAAGAGCAACTGGAACTGGGGATTCCAACGCAGAACATCGAGATAGGACACATGGGCGTCACCATGCGCGAAAGCCAAATCGAGAAAGTCTTCGAAGCCGCTGAGAAATTCGTCGAAACCTGCAAGAAAGAATACCCGCCCGGGATGATTGGACTCTTCGCGTTGCAGGGTGCCGTTACGAAAGACTTGGAGTTCTACGTGTTCGACGTCAGCCCACGCGTGCCCGGCTGCCCCTGCGTCGAACCCACATCGCCCTACATGAAGTACAAGTACGGCATGGAAGTAGGTCCAGGCAGACGCGTCGCCATGGAAATCAAGCGCGCCGTCCAAGAGAAGCGGCTGGAAGAAGTAGTCACATGATAACCAGCGCCGACGTAGCCAGAATCCTCGACAAGTACGACGTGAGCAAGCTGGCAATAGGCACCTTAGGTTCTCACTCCTCGCTGAACATCTTCAAGGGCGCTAAGGAAGAGGGTTTCCGTACGGTGGCTATCTGCAAAGAAAAAGACGCCATCATGTACCAGAAATACCCACTGGCTGACGAAATCATCATCGTCAAAGACTTCACCGAGTTGCTGAGCAAGGCGCTGCAGGAGAAGCTGCGGAAACTCAACGTGGTGCTGATTCCCCACGGCTCGTTCACCGCTTACCTAAGCACGGAAGAACTCACCGACAGCCTCTTCGTGCCCATGCTCGGAAACCGCCAGCTGCTCGACTGGGAAGCCAACCGCAAGAAACAGGAAGACTGGCTCCGTCAGGCTGGACTACGGTTGCCTGCAACGTTTAAGACGCCCGAGGACATCGACCGTTTGGTCATCGCCAAGCTGCCCGGAGCGAAGGGCGGCAGAGGCTACTTCCTAGCGAACTCGCCCAAGGCTTTCCACAAGAAGGCAACGGAAATGGTCGAACGCGGACTCCTCAAAAAAGCGGACGTAGACAAGATTCACCTGCAGGAGTACGCATTGGGCGTGAACGTGTACCCCAGCTACTTCAGCAGCATCCTCAAGGACGACGTGGAGCTTCTGGCGATGGACAGGCGGTACGAATCCGCAGTCGACGCCATCGGCAAAATCCCCGCCAACGAACAGCTGGAGATTGGAGTGAACCCGACCTACACTATAGTGGGCAATTTCCCTATAGTCCTGCGCGAGTCGCTGCTTCCCGAGCTGATGCGCATGGGTGACAACGTCCACAGAAAAGCGCGGGAACTCGCGCCTCCGGGCATCATCGGACCCTTCTGCTTGGAAACGGTCATCACGGACGACCTCAGAATTTTTACGTTCGAGATTTCGGCGCGCATCGTTGCGGGCACGAATGTAGGCATCGGCACGTCGCCTTATGCTTATTTGCGGTACGGCGAGAACATGTACATGGGCAGACGCATAGCTATTGAAATTAAAGAAGCCGTCCAACAGGGCAGACTCAGTGAAGTAGTGGCCTAATCCCTTCAAAACGTTCTCGTTTGCTTTCGCCTCGGTCAAGTGAACTAAAAGCAGGTCGGCGTGGTTCTCGTCACTTTCGAGTTTCGACTAGCCTCTGATACTCAAGCGGTCTGACAATCTTGACGCCCCTAATCTTGCTCCAGTCTCTGACGTCTTCGGTAATGACAGTGTCCAAGCCTTCTCTACGCATACATGCAGCGTGTATGGAATCATAACTGACACCTGAATCAATCATGACGGCCGCGGCATCTCGAAGAATCCGCTCATCGATTTGTATCATACTTATCGGTAAAGAGAAGAATGCCGCAACGGCGATTGAAGCTTTTTCCGCATCAATGCGAGCGAGGGATCCTAGAAGTTCCATCGGAACCAGATAGCTGCAGTACGCCGTGATTTTCCCATTTTGGATATCGTCGATTATTCGCTTGCACGCCTTGCCGTAGACTGGATGCGCCAACGCGGAATAGTCAAAAACATTCGTATCAATATAGTAGCTCAAGCCTTGCGTTCCTTCCGCTTCTTTGACCGCAGTTTTCTAAGTTCTCTAGGACAAGCTTCTTTCCAAGATTCCTCAACGAGTTCGACCGCATCGACGTCAATAGGCTTGCCGAAGAGGTTCCAGAGTACATCAGACGGGTTAGAGATGTGCTTGGAGGTTTCCATAACTATGCGCTTGTCCTCTGATTTTACCACAAGCTTGTCGCCAATCTTGACGCCAAGTTTGGAGCGCACGCTCGCGGGTATGGTGACCTGGTACTTTCGAGTCACCTTCACCTCTTCATTCAAGACAGAACCCACCGTGATAGGTAGGACGAGTGTAGTACTTAAGATTTCTGCATCGGTATCATCAAGACTGCGATTTTCCGCAGACTGGTCGGGTTATTCGCCCCAGCAAAAAACAAATAAGCAGAGTGGACACAGATGTGAACCTCATCAGGGGGAGACTGATGATGGCTAAACGGACTTTTATCTACGGTCTCACAGTAGTTGGACTGCTTCTCGCCTCACTTGTTTCGGTCAGCCTTGTCTGCGCGCAGGAAGACTGCCAAGCCTTCCGGGGAAACTCGATACCCGACAGCCAAATCGACGGAGTCATCGGAAGCGAGTGGGACGACGCGGGCTCCTTCACCAATGTGGCCATCAGCCCCTGGGGCATTGCACATCTCTGGCTGAAACAGGACGGAACCAACCTCTACGTCGGCTTAAGATTCGTCGCCGACTCCGAAAACCCGTGGGTGGCGTTCCAGCTTGGACCAAGCTTCTGCATGTCAACCTCGGCGGACGGCGCGGTTTTCGGGGACGACAACCTCTCGCCGAACGGATACGTGGACATACACTTCACCGAAGGCGGAATCGTCCCCGCCAACGACGCCCGCCAAGACGGGAAAGGAGTCATTAATGTTAACGCTTCAAAATTCGTCATCGTCGAGTTGAAGAAGCCGCTGAACAGCGGAGACGCCGAGGGCAAAGACATAGGCTGGGCGCAGGGTGACATCGGCACAATTTCGATATTCTGGGACTCAGACGGCGGAGGGAGCAGCGGCGGAAGCGCCAGCCACATGAGCGCCAACCCCTCGTCGAAAACGGTGCTCATAAGCGCTGACCCGGTGCCAGAGTTCCCAAGCATAATCCTGGCGTTGGCTCTGATGGCTCTCGTGCTTCCAACAGCAGTGATTGCGAGGAGACTGCAGAAAAGAACGAGCTGAACGTAAAGTTCAGTCCAGACACACGTGAACTACTCGCTCGAAGCTGGCTCGGGTTCTCTCCTTCCTGTAAGCCTTCAACGTTCTGGCTATTTCTGTTCTGTCTCTTTCGCCTATCGCCCCCGCAACTGCCGTAGCTACGGTGCCTGCATTTGTGAAGAGGAAGTTGCAGATGGCAGTGACGTTTGCGGGTTTTCGCTTGTCGCTGGCTGTCTCGAAATCCAGGAGCCAAGGCTTCTGTTCTCGGTCGATGATGACGTGTTTGGGTGCCTTGCTCAGTTCTCCGTGGTCTAAGCCTGCTTGGTCTAGCCGCCAGCACTGCTCCAAGACCTCCTTCAAAACTGAGCGAACCACCTCTCTTTCTCTGTGGCTCTTCAGCCACGCGGGCAGTAGGTCGCCGTCGATTAGCTGCGTCAACAGGAAGTTCTGGCTCACGCTCTTCAGCTTCGGACCGACACCTACAGAGTTGGCTTTCTTGAGCATCGCTGCCTCGTGCATCAGGTCAGGACGACCAGCGTCCAATCGGAGAATCTTGAGCGCCAACCTCTCGCCGCCCACGTGGGCTACTAAGACAATGCCCACATATCCCTTGCCCAGAATTGGACCTGGAACGCCGAATGCGCTGGCTGTTCCCGAGAACTCCACGGCTGTCACCCCGAGACTGCACAGCTCCGATTGCCGACGCTGTAGCTCGCAGTCGTTGGGTTTCGGATAGCACAAGACTGACGCGTAAGGCTCCTCATGCAGTTGCTCCACCGCGACGACGACAGGGTCCTTCACACATTTCCTCCCTTTCGGTGACAACACAGTAAAATACACGGGTCATAGATTTAATAGGAACCCCTCGTTCACTCAAAAACTGCACATCAGCCGCGGGTTACAGCATGCCAAGGTTCAGACAAATCGGCAAAATCCAAGAACTCATGCGCCAGAAAGAATCCATACGGAACGTGGGAATAATCGCCCACATCGACCACGGCAAGACCACGCTGGCGGACGCGTTGCTGGCTGGCGCGGGGCTGCTGTCTCCCACGATGGCGGGAACAGCCCGGGTCCTCGACTACCTCGAAGAGGAGCAGAAGCGGAAAATCACGATAAAAACCGCCAACATAACCCTGCTTCACAAGACCGCGCAAGCCAGCTACGTGATTAACCTCGTGGACACGCCCGGGCACGTGGACTTCACGGGCAGGGTCACCCGAGCCCTCCGCGCCATAGACGGCGCCGTCGTCGTTGTGGACGCGGTGGAAGAAATCATGGCGCAGACCGAAACTGTGACTCGTCAGGCACTCGAAGAAAGAGTCCGCCCAGTCCTGTTCATCAACAAGGTCGACCGCCTAATCACCGAACTGCACTTGAACGCGGAGGGGATTGAGAAGAAACTAACCCACATCATCAACAGCTTCAACGACCTCATCGAACTCCACGGAGAAACACCGCTCAAGGAGCAGTGGAAAGTGGACCCGGCGACAGGCAGCGTTGCCTTCGGCTCGGCGTTGCACGGGTGGGGCTTCACGTTAGCCATGGCGCGACAAAAAGGCGTGAGATTCGCCGACATAGCCGACCTGTACGCAAAAAGTGAGCAAGACAGCCTAAAGAAAGTCCTGCCCGTCCACGACGCCGTTTTCGCTATGGCCGTGAAGAGTATTCCGAACCCGCGGGTTGCCCAAGTGTACCGTGTCGAGAGAATCTGGGACGGCGTCATGAAATCAGAGGCAGGCTTAGCCATGGCGGACTGCAGCGACGAGGGACCCACGGTCATCTGCGTGACGAACGTGCAGGCAGACCCAGATGTGGGCATGGTTGCCGCGGGTAGAGTCTTCTCCGGCACAGTCAAGAAAGGTGACCGGCTGCACTTGGTCGAGGCGCTGGGTGAAACCGACGTACGCCACGTCTACGTCAGCATGGGCTCCTTCAGGGAAGAAGTCGACGAGGTCTCTGCTGGAAACCTGGCGGCGTTGGCGGTTTCGGACGCGGTGAAGGCTGGCGAAACCCTCGTGGATGTAGCGCACAAGGCGGGCATGGTGCCGTTCGAGGGCATAACCTACGTATCCGAACCAGTCGTGACCGTCGCGGTCGAGCCCAAGAACCCTGAGAACCTGCAGACCCTGCTGGAGGCAATGCGGAGACTCGAGGCGGAAGACCCGAACCTCTTAGTCGAGGTGAACGAGGAAACGGGCGAGTACCTCCTGAGCGGCATGGGCGAACTGCACTTGGAAGTCGCCTTGAACCAGCTGAAAGCCATGGGCAGCGGGTTGGAGATCGTGGAGTCCTCGCCCCGAGTGGTGTACAGGGAAACCGTCACGAAGCAAGGCGCAGCAGCCACGGCGTCGAGCCCTAACAGGCAGAACAGGTTCACGGTCCGCGTGGAACCCCTTCAGGAGGAGATGCCTCAGGATGGAAAAGTCCATATCTTCAAGGAAGACGACAACATTCTCTCCGTGGATGAGCATCGGAATGTGCTGCTGGACTGCAGCCGAAAAACCGAAAACCTCGAGGAGGAAACGCTGGAATCCGTCATCGCGGGCTTCGAGTTTGCCTGCAGGGCAGGACCCCTATGCGGAGAGAACATGCGGCACGTGCGCGTACACATTCAAGACTTGCAGTTGAGTGAAAAAGCCGAATTCCGAAGCCCAACCGAAATCATGCACGCCGTGGGCAAAGCCATCTTCGGCTCTTTCCTGACCGCTGAGCCTGTCTTGCTGGAGCCCGTCTACAGGACAGTCTTCACGCTGCCCGCGGAGCTGGCCGGAGAATGCTCCCGAATTGTCACCACCAGACGTGGCAAAATCAAGTTCTTCGAGCAGAAAGGCGCCTCCGCAGTCATCACCGCGTTCATCCCGGTTGCGGAGACCTTCGGGCTGAGTAGGGAACTGCGGTCCATGTCCTCGGGCAGAGCTTTGTGGCAGAACCTGTTCGACCGCTGGGAGAGAATGCCCGAGAAGCTGGCGGCCAAAGTCATCACAGAAACCCGTAGGACGAAGGGCTTGTCTCCTGAGGTGCCACCTGCCAGCAAGTTCATGGAGGAGACCGGCGGTGAACCTTGAAGTCGTCCCGTTTAACTTGGAGGCGACGGTTTGCTGCGGGCAGGTCTTCAGATGGGAAAAAGTGGGTGACTGGTGGTACGGCGTCTGCAGAGACAGAGTCTTCAAGGTGCGGCAGACACGGAGCAGGCTTGAATACGCTAATGTGGACGAGGCATTCGTGAAACGCTACTTCAGCTTGGACGTTGACTTTCAGGCTATCAGCGGAAGCATAAACAAGGACGAGCACATAGCCAAAGCGCTCAAAGCCTTCTGGGGACTGCGCCTTATCAGGCAGGACCCGTGGGAGTGCCTCATAAGCTACATCTGCGCTGCGTACAAGAGCATCCCCGCCATCCGACACATGCTGAACAACCTCGCACGGAAATTCGGTGAGAGGACTACGCTGGACGGCATGGGTTTCTACACGTTCCCTGAACCCGGCATGCTTGCGGCTGCATCCGAGAAAGACCTCGCTGAGTGCGGTTTAGGCTACAGAGCCAAATACGTCAGCGCAACCTCAAGACGCATCGCCAAAGACGATTTCAACCTGGAGGGGATCAGGCGAATGCCTTACATGGAGGCGAAGAAAGGGCTCTGCGAGTTTCCAGGCGTAGGTCCAAAGGTGGCTGACTGTGTGCTGCTGTTCTCGCTGGACAAGCTGGAGGCGTTTCCCGTGGACGTTTGGATGCGACGAGTCATCCTGAATCACTACGCGGATAAGCTTCCTGTGGACTCTGTGCAGAGGCTGTCGGAGCGGGAAACGCTGAGCAACGCTGACTACGAACGGCTGAACTCATGGGGCAGGAAGTATTTCGGAGAGTACGCAGGATACGCCCAAGAGTATCTGTATCATTACGAGAGGATGAAAGCCTGAGAGCAAGTGCTCTATCTCTGTCTGGAGTCCAGTGCCTTTTTTGCGAGAAGTGTTAAATACACGGACCAAACAGAAAGGAAACCCAGAGAATTGGAGGAGAGAAATTGAAAAACCAAAAAAACAAGACTCTAGCTGCGATCACTTTGGTTCTGACGATGACCATAGCCGCCATTTCCGGAAGCATATTGTACGCAAACGCTCATACACCAGCGTGGTCCATCAAGACGTACTCCATGCTCAGCGTCTCACCAGTAACGGTGGGTCTGGGTCAGCAAGTGGAAGTCTACATGTGGCTTTCCATACAACCGCCAACAGCATTGGGCGCTTACGGTGACAGATGGCATGGAATCAAACTGACAATTACCAAGCCCGACGGCACAACAGAAACCAAGGGACCATTCAACTCAGACCCAATCGGGTTCGCATGGACAATGTACGCGCCAACCTCGATTGGCAATTACAGCTTCCAGGTTAGTTTTCCAGGGCAAACCCTCGCAGGCGAAAACCTCAACCCAACCGACAAGACTGGACAGGAGTACATAGGAGACTACTTCCAGCCTAGCACAAGCGACACGGTATCCATAATGGTGCAGCAGAATCCGGTTCCAGAGTTTCCTGCAACGCCAATCCCGAATGACTACTGGACTCGCCCCGTATTTCCTGAGAACAGAGGCTGGTACCCCATAACAGGGAACTGGCTCGAGTCACCGCCAGCCAGAAATGACTTGGTCTTCGCCCCCTACACGAGAGGACCAAAAACTGGACACATACTCTGGACGAAACAGTTGACGATGGGAGGCTTGGTTGGAGGCGAATTCGGAGACACTAGCTACTACAGCGGAAACGCCTATGAAGGACAATGGAACCCGCCGATTATCATAAACGGAAAGCTCTACTACAACCTATACCCGTCCGACACCTACTACGGCAGCACCGATGGTGGAATTCAGTACCCACGCAGAGCACCCCTGCCAGGCTTTGCCTGTGTGGACCTGCAGACCGGAGAACAACTGTGGTTCAACAACGATACAAGGATAGACTTTGGCCAAATCTACCGCTATGACTCACCCAACCAGCACGGCGCAGTCGCATACTTGTGGGCAATCAGCGGCTCTCAATGGCGCGCATACGACCCTCAGACTGGAATCTGGGTGTACACCATCAACGGCGTACCAGCTGGAAGCCAGATTTCCAGTTCGGACGGAAGCATAATGAGATACCAGCTTAACGCCGCGGGCCACTGGCTTGCTTGCTGGAACTCTTCAGCCATTCCAGAACTGCTTGGCGCCGCAACGGGAACTCAGAACTGGCAGTGGAGACCTTACGGCAAAACGGTGAACGGAACGAGGGGTTTCCAATGGAACGTAACAATACCGTCAAACATAGCGGGAGCCATCAACTTTGTTTTCCCCGACAGAATCCTTGGTTCGTCAGGTCTGGGACAGACAGGTCGGCTGAACCTCGGAACCGCCAACTGGACAGTCTGGTGCCTCAGCCTTAAACCCGGACAGGAAGGGCAGCTGCTATGGACAAAAGACTACACAGCAACTGACGGCGTCACGCGCAGTCTCGAAGCGGCAAACGTTGAAAGCAACGTCTTCACGATATGGGGAACTGAGTCAAGGCAACACTGGGGTTACAACCTCGCCAGCGGACAGCAAATTTGGGGTCCAACCCAATCTCAAGACGCATGGGACTACACGGTCGGCACGAGAGGTAACATCGCCTACGGCAAACTGTTCACATACGGCTACAGCGGAATTGTTTACTGCTACGACGTCACCACGGGCAATAGACTGTGGGCGTGGGAAGCCAAAGACGACTACTTCGGCGACGCAAAGTGGAGTGGACGCTACGTCCTCGATGTGGCAATCATTGCCGACGGAAGAGTCTACGTGATAGCCGGGGAGCACTCGCCTGACGATCCCAAAGAGCGAGGTGCGCCGATGGCTTGCATAGACATAGAAACAGGACAAGAACTCTGGAAGCTACCGTTCTACTCGCCCCACTGGTCCAACAACCCAGCCATCGCCGACGGCGTGATAGTATACCAGAACATCTACGACAACCGGATCTACGCCATCGGCAAAGGACCGAGCGCCACCACGGTTCAGGCACCGCTCACAGCCGTTCCCAAAGGACAAGCGATAACGATCACGGGTGGAGTTACCGACGAGTCGGCAGGCGCGAAAGGCTCACCCGCCATAGCGGACACCAGCATGAGTGCTTGGATGCAGTACATATACATGCAGCAGCCCATACCTGGAGACGCCAAAGGGGTTCCAGTGATTCTGAGCGCCAGAGGACCAAACGGCAACGTGATAGAAATCGGGACTGTCATCAGCGAGATGAGCGGGAAATTCGGCTACTCTTGGACTCCGCCAGACCAAGGCTTGTACAAGATCACGGCCACATTCCCAGGTTCTGACGCCTACGGCAGTTCCTACGACGAAACCTTCATAACCGTCGGTCCTGCCACCGCTCCAGCAGCGTCTGTTCCGCCGCCACCAACCACAGCTCCGACGTCGCCACCAACAACACCGACTACTCCAACACCGCCTCCGCCAACAGTTTCACCAACGCAGGTGCCACAGCCAGAGCAAGCCCCAGGAAATGAATTGTATGTCGCCGCCGCTGCAGCAGTTGTCGTAGTGGTTGTTGCCGCTGCCGCATTGTTAGTCCTCAGAAGACGTAAGTAGACGGCGAAAACGGCAAACTTCCTCTTCCTTTTTTTGTTCCATAGCATCTCACGAACAACTGTTTGGGAACGCACTCTGGGCTTTGCTTGGGATGGATGCTGCGGAAAACGTTTAAATTCCGTCTGAAACAGCAATAGTAGCGAAAGCGCAGTGCGGGCCCGTAGCTCAGCTAGGTTAGAGCGCCAGGCTCATAAGATGCCTATTAGGGCACTGAGAGACCTGTTGGTCGGGAGTCCGAATCTCCCCGGGCCCACCATAAAATTCCGGCGCGGCTAAGGTTTGGTGGGGTTAACAATTCTTACTCCATATTTTTCAAGTTTCTTGAAATGCCCTTCATCTGCGGTGTAGACCAAGGCTGAGTGTTCTGCTGCGTTGGCACCAATCATCGCATCATTGACTGGCACAGCTTTCTCTTTTGCCCATCGAACAGCGTTTTGGCAAGCTTCTCTTGAAGTTAGTAGGAAATCAATACGCCTTGAACGCAAGAGGGTGCTTACGCGCGATTCGGCTTCAGTGTAGCCCAATGTTTCTTTTAACACCGAAAATGTTTCGACTATTATTATTGGGTCTAAAGCTAGAATGTAGTCTGTCTCTCCTTTGAGCCCCTTCTCCACAAGCGCAAGACATTTTCGATGGAGTCTATCTGAGTAGTCAGTTACCATTGCATAGACAATCACGTTTGTATCTAGCAAAGCGTGACGTTTCGATTCAGACACAGCTACTCTAGCCAAATTTCTTCCTCCATGAATTTGTCCAGTCTTTCTGGAGGAATGTATTTCTTGGCTTTGGCTGGTGGATGGAAAGCCTTCCATCCGGGGTCGTCTTCGACCTTTCCCGAAAAGTCAAGCACTCTCACTCTGAAGCTGTGGTCATCAAGCGGTTCAATTACGACGATGTCTCCTGCTTTTATGCGCGTTTTTGCCCTCGTTCTTTTGTCGATGACGATTCTGTTTTTTTCGTCGACTCTTGCCGTTGACATCGGATTTGTCCCACATAATCATCCCACAGAAGCCTAATAAAACTAACGCTAACCCGACCGAACTCCGACGTGTCGGGAATCTTTATGTGCAATCGTAGACGATAATAGTCTTGTTTTCCGGTGCATCTCATGGGGCGGCTGCGGAAGAGCGCGGTCCAGATACGGTTCGAAATCTTAGAATACCTCTTCTTCGACAGCAAACCCCAGCTGCGGACGAAGGTCTGGCGGAAATCCACGAACCTCGCGTACGATGATTTTCTGAAGCACCTGGAGTACCTGAAGGAGAAAAAGCTCATCAAGGAAACCGACGAAGGCGCCTGCATGCTGACGGACGAAGGACGAAAGCTCTACTTGGACTTGCGGAGGTCTCTGCCCTCGATTCTCTAGCAGGGTTCACCTGTGGTGCATCGGGTATATGAACATCGAACAGGGGAAAAAGGAGCGGAAGAGAAAGAAATGTCTGAACACGAAACGGACAAGGTTTACCCAGTAAGGTCGCTGCATGACTTTCTGTTTGAGTTGGACAGGGAATGGAGCAAGTTCAGGAACGGCGTCCTCATCAGCTTGGTCTCCTCCAGCATCCTCTTCATAGTCGTGGTGCTGATACTCCTGCGCAGCAGGCTCTTTGGGTTAGGTCTGGTTGAATTTCTGCTTCTGCTCGCTGCAGGCGTCTTCTTGGGCTACAGCATCTACGCCTTGTACTCGCAGTTTCGGTTCTTCAGTCGCTGGGAACGCCGCGTAGGTCTGCTCCTCCACATGGAGGAAGAACTTCTGGCGGAGAAGCTGAACGAGAAGCAAGGTTAGTGTACATTTCTGGTGCACATTAAGAGTGCGGCTGCCTTTTAAGCTTTCAGCCTAGAGGAAACTGTAAAGAAGCAGACTGGAGGTGAAAACGATGGTAACCTTCACAAAGAAAAGCAAAATCCTCATCGCAGCGGCGGCGGTTGTGGCTTTGATGGTGGTGGTCGCGCCCTACGCGGCTTACGCTTTGCCAGCCAGCGACGAAAACGCCTTGGCTGAAAGCAGAACACTCGTTGCGAAAGGCATCGCCAGAATCGTCAACGGCGAGAACGTGACTTTCCCCGCGAACTTCACGCTGGTCTTGGAGCGTTCGGAGAGCACCGACGTTCCACGGTTTAACGTCACGGGCGGAACCGTCTTCGTCAACGAAGTACCCTACTCGATTGCTTCTGGCAACGGCGGAGTCCTCCGCGGCAGACACTTAATCTTGCTGCAGGCGCAGGGAACCGGACCGGATGGTCAACCCGTGACGCTGAAGTTGGCTGGAAGGTACTTCTGGCTCGGCGGGCACCTGTACGTGGCTAGAATCGGAGCACGACTGTCAACTGTAAACGAGAACTTTACGCTGCTGTTGCGAGCCGAGATTCGTGTGTGATTTAGCCGGTTCTGGAAGTTGCCCACTCTTCCTTTTTTGAAATTTCTTGTTTTGAGGTTTTCAACATGTTGTTTCGTGTTTGTAGCCACATGCGTTTAAGAACCCCCGAAACGCAGATTTACGCCATAGCATTCGAGGACATTGGTTGCGCTGATGGGGCACTTAGGAAAACCGCACCGAGTTTCTTTCAGATTTCAAAAGGAACGGGTAAGAACATAATGTTGACTGAGAAGCCGGCGTTCAAGAAATGGATAACGGTAACAGCGATGCTTGGGTTCCTGGCTTTCATGCTGTACCTCGTCTTCTTTACCGACTTCGCCCAAGTTGGAACCGTGATCGGAGGGATAAACCCTGCAATCTACGTCTTGGCGTTCCTCTGCGTCGTGGTCGGCTCGGCGTTTGACGCGCTGGCTTGGAAGGCGACGCTTGACAGTCTCGCCGTAGGCACCACTTTCAGGAGGGTCTTCAGCCTCAGCTGGGTTGGGCATTTCGTCGACACGCTCATTCCCGGAGGCTTAAGTGGCGACGCCTTCAAGACTTACCTTCTGACGAAAGATAAGGATGTGAATGGATCCAAAGCGGCGGCTTCAATAATCATCAAGGATGTCTTGGAACTTCTCGTCGTCTTGGGGTCGCTGGTCGTGGGTATTGCTCTGTTGGTTATGAACTATTCGGTTAACAGTTCTGTCATGGCAGCTATCGGGATTACGATGGTGTTTTTGGCTCTGCCGCTGGTCGTGATTGTTTATCTGAGCGTGAGCACGCGGGCAACCGAGAAGCTTCTGCGGGCGATTGAGAGGCTGGTTGCGAGAATCAAGGGAAAACAAACCAACGGGGTGGCGCTTCAAGAAAAGGTGCATCACCAGATAACGGAGTTCCGCGAGGGAATACTGACCATAAAGAACAACCCGAAGGCCATGTTCAAGCCAATCGTCTATCAGTCGTTGACATGGGTGTTTGAAGTTTTGTCTTTTTTCCTCGTGTTCATCGCGATTGGCTCCTTAATTGGAATCGACAAAGTCGTGATAACGAACACGATAGTCAACAACGTTCAGGGGCAGGGCATCGCGCTTGCGGGCGTTTCTCAGATAGTCTCCAGCGAGCTCTACCAGGTCCTGGGCATAACCGCTGGGATAGCCATCGCGTCGAGCTTGCTGGCTGGGTTTGCGGGCTTCTGGTTCAAGCTCGTGCTCTCCTTCGGCTTCTTCCAGGTCACAGTTTTCGAGCGCTGTATCCCGTTCATCTGCAACAAGTGCTACGGCTGGACCGCGTGGCGAACGAAGTCGTGTCCTGAACCGAAGCCGAAGAGGGCGAAGTCCCTCAAGCCCCCATAGCGTTAGGCTTTGAGTTTCTGGACGAGCATAGCCACTCTGGTGCCCAGTTCGCTGCATGCTTTGAGGTCTTTTTCCTTGGGCTCTCCTTTCGCGGCTACGCCGTAGTGCATGTCTTCAGCGTTGCCCTGCACAATCATGCCGTGCACAAGCATAGCCTGCACGATGCTGATTAGCGTGGTTTCCGCGCCCGTGGCAGTTCCACCGCTGTTAGTGAACGCGCCGCCCACCTTGCCCGTCAACCGCTCGTGGACCTCGACGGACTCGTCTATAAGATGCTTGAGCTTTGCGGACATCTGGCCGAAGTAGGTGGGTGAACCCATGACTACGCCGTCCGCAGCCAACAGATCTTTCATCAGGGTTTGGTCTGCAGTTTTCACGGCTACTTCAGCGCCCGCGTTTTTTGCGCCTTCAGCTACAGCTTGGGCCATTTTTTCGGTGTTTCCGCTCTTCGAGTCGTAGATCACGAGGATTCTCATGTTCCCGTTCTCCGAGGGTACTGTACTTCGCGGGTTAATTAGGTTTGTTCAGGTTCGCTATGATCTCGTCCGCGGTCATTATCTTGGCGTTGTAGACGTACTCCAAGTACTTCAAGCCCTGCTCGTGGTCCTCTTTCGTGAAGGCTTCTACGCCGTCCTTGACCACGACGATGCTGTAGCCTCGGAAGAAGGCGTCTGCCGCGGTGTGCCTGACGCACATGTGGGTATGCAAGCCGCAGAGGACAACGGTTTTCGCGCCTGCGTCCTTGTACAGGCTCCTCAGCAACGGGTCCAAGCCTGTCTCGTAGAAGCCGCTGTACGTCCGCTTCTCTACAATGTAATCCTTGGCTGACGGTGCGAGTTCGGGGATGACTTCGGCGCCTTCTGTACCTTTGATGGCGTGTTTGCCCCACTTGCGGGTGACTTCCACGTCCTGAGGGTAGTGGGCGTCGTTGCTGTAGATGACGGGCACGCCCTTGCTGCGGGCGGCTTCTATGAGTCGCTTGATGACTGGAACCACGTTTTTGGCGCGGTCGACTTGGAGTTTGCCTGTGACAAAGTCGTTGAGCATGTCGATTACTATTATGGCTGGATTCTTCATGAAAACTCCCCGTCCACTAATGCGGGGACCGCGCATTTTAACTTTGCCCGTCACTCCCTGCTGAGGCTGTAGCGTCCGACGGTGAGTTTCTCGGGCTCGTCTTTCGCCACGAGAACTGTGTCCTCGATGCGGACGCCGCCGTAGCCGACCAGGTAGACTCCTGGCTCGTTCGTCACTACATTGCCCGCGGCCAACGTGCCTTGCGAGGTCGGTCCCATGCTGGGTGGCTCGTGCACTTCCAAGCCTACCCCGTGACCCAGCCTGTGAACGAAGTAGTCTCCGTAGCCTGCTTTTGAGATTACGTTTCGGGCGGCTGCATCCACATCCGCCAGAGGCGTGCCTGCGTTCATGGCTTTGAAGGCTTGGTCCTGAGCTTCCTTCACGGCGCCGTAGATTCGGGTCTGCTTTTCGGAAGGCTTCCCTGCCGCGATGGTTCGGGTCATGTCGGAGCAGTAGTGGTTGAACGTGGCTCCGATGTCGACGACCACAAGGTCTCCTTCGCGGATTTCTCTGCCCGAGCAGCCTCCGTGGGGAAACGCGGAGCACGCGCCCGAAGCCACAATTGTCTCGAAGGCTGTTCCGCCTGAACCGCGCTTTCTCATGGCGTACTCGATTTCTGCAGCGGCTTCGTACTCCTTCATGCCCGGCTGCACCGCTTCGTAGGCGACCTTCATGCCGATGCTTGTAAGTTCCGCAGCCCGGCGCATGAGCTGAATCTCGTCTGCGTCTTTCACGGCGCGGAGCGCCTGCACGTGGCTGTTGTTGGCTTCTGGCAGGTTCTCGCTTGGAAACATCCGCGCCAGAGCGCGCCAGTTCTCCACGCTAAGGACGTCGGCTGCGAGCTTTCGAATCTTCAAACTTCGGGCTTGCTGGGCGATTTTCTCCATCAAGTTCTCGTCGCCCTTGACCAGCTGAATGTTGAAGCCTTTGCCCTCGGCTTTCGCCTGCTCGTAGTTCACGCTGTAAACGTAGACTATGCTTTCGCCGTTGGGTGGGATGAGTAGCGCGCTGGTTCCGGGGAACCCGAGGAAGTAGAGCATGTTCACGCCGTTGAGGATGAGGTATCCGTCGTAGCCTTCTGGGGTGAAGGCGGCTTTTCTGAGTGCTTCAATGCGGTTCAAGGCGTTCACCTTAGAGAGAACCTTGGGAGGTACGTGGGTTTAAGGTTTGCCTCAACCAACGCGCCTTCTCTGACAGCTGATTGTTTCAGACGAACATATTTGGAGCCTAATAGCCAATCAATGCAGAAAACCTATAGAGGGGCTATCCAGAGCAGGGGCAGAGGCGAACGTATTTGGAGCCTATTAGAAACTCATTGCAGAAACCTATAGAGGGGGAGGTCTGCGAGAAGGAACGGAGAGAGGAAAAGGTAGGAGAGGGAAAAATCCCTGTTTGGTTTAATCTTTTGCTTTTTCTTGGAAGAGCTTCTTTATGGCGCTTATGCGGGCTTTCTGCGCCAGCACATCGCTCGTGACCACCGTCAAAGCCTCTTCAGGGCACCACTTGACGCATTGCGGTCCCTCGGGCTTCTCCTTGCACAGGTCGCACGTGTAGACGGTCTTGGTTTCGGGGTGCAGCATTATGGCGCCGTAGTCGCAGGCTTCGATGCACCAGCCGCAGCCGTTGCACTTGTCCGGGTCAATCGTGATGGCTCCTGTCTCCTCGGACTGCTTGAGGGCATCACGCGGGCAGGCGGCGACGCATGCTGGTTCCTCGCAGAGTCTGCAGGCGACTGCCATGTTGACGATTTGGTTCTGGCGGACGACGCGTATGCGGGATTTGATGGGGTTGAAGGCTTTCTCCTTAGTGTATGAGCAGGCATACTCGCAGACTTGGCAGCCTACGCATTTGTCAGGGTCGCAGGAAACGAATTGTCTTTCGTGCATCTTCACCATGGCTTATGCCTCCTGTTTCGCTTCGACGATGCTGCTCAGGTCTTCCATACCAAGCTCCTTGAGCTTCGCCGTAGTTGGCACGCCGTCCAGCGTCCAGCCGCGAGCCTGATAGTAGTCGTCCAGCATTAAATCGAGTTCTTCTTGCGTGACGATGGCGCCTTTGACTGGTCCGTCGTCGGGGATGGGTTCGTTCATGACCTTCCAGGGCAGCGTGTCGTCTTTTCGGCTTAAGCCTTCGCGGATGTTGATGAGCCGCGCCAAGACGTTTATTCGTTCACCCGCAACGCCGAGTTCTTCGGGTGCCATGTCGTAGCCGGTGACAAGGCTGTACAGCTTCGCCATCTCGGGCAGCTCCTTGTAGAACGTGCCTCGGGCGTTCTTGCAGACGATGAGCGAGTCGATCAGCGCGTAGGCGTCCTCTTGGTCTTTGACGATTTTTCCACGTCCCTTCTCCGCTTTCAAGCGGTCCACTTTGCCTTTGAGGTCGATGGCGTAGGCGCTGCTTCGGTTGTGATCCGCCCCACGGAAAGACACGGCGAAAGCCAAGGCAGCGGTTTTGAGGCAGCGCAAATCGTAGCCCGTAACCTCCAAACCCTTGATATGCTGTGCCAATTGCTCTGAGCCTTTGCTGATTTTCTGCGCGGCGGCTTTGACGCCGTCGGCGAGAGTGTCGCCTATGCCTTCGCGTTTGCCCATCTTCTCGATGAGCTGCAGCATTGCTTCCGCGTTTCCGAAGTGTGCGTCGATTCCCTCGAGGTCTTGGTGAGTGAGAATTCCTCTTTCGTGGCAGTCCATCACGAAGCCGATGGTCACGCCTGTACTTTGGGCGTCCATGCCGTAGTAGTTGCACAGCTCCGCGGCTCGGATTATTGCGTCAAGCTTTTCCACGCCCGTGTATGGTCCCATAGCCCAAAGCGATTCGTACTCGATTCGCGCCAAGGTTCCCTTGTACGGACCTTCACGGACCACTGCCTCGTGTTCGCAGCGCATGGGGCAGGAGCTGCAGGCGATGATTCGGGCAACGTACCGCTCGTTCAACGCTTCGCCGCTGACTTTCTCCGCATTATCGAAGTGCGCGCTGCTGTAGTTGCGGCTAGGCATACAGAACAACGTGTTGTTAATCAGGACATTCTCAACCGTACCCAACGTGCGGTACTTCTGCGTCGCGGGTCCCTTCATGCGCTCGTGAAACTCTTTAACCATGTCCATGAACTCGTCGGGCTTCGCGGGAACGATGTCGCGTGTTCCGCGGACCGCAATCGCTTTGAGGTTCTTCGACCCCATGACCGCGCCCAAGCCAGTTCTGCCAGCTGCGCGGGTTTTCTCGTTGATTATGCAGGCTATCTTGGAGAGTTTCTCTCCAGCTAAGCCTATCGAGGCGACTCGAACGTAGTAGTCGCCTAGTTCCTCTTTGATGGCGTCCTCGGTTTGGCTGGGAGACTTGCCCACCAGGTGCGCCGCGTCCAGAAGCTGCACGGAGTCATCGTCAATCCACAGGTAAACAGGTCTCTCTGACTTGCCCGTCAATACAATAGCGTCGTACCCTGCGCGCTTCAGCTCTGCGCCGAAAGTGCCATGAGAAACTGCTTCGCCGACGCCGTTGGTTGCGGGTGACTTTGAGATGAACGCGTGCCCATTTCCGCCCGTGGGGAACATGGTGCCTGAAACTGGACCGAGCGCAAGAACAAGCGGGTTCTCTGGGCTTAGCGGGTCGACGCCTGCTTTGGCTTTTGCTAGCCATAGCCGCATGCCTAAGCCTATGCCGCCGATGTACTTCTTGGCCATTTCTTCGGTGAGTTTTTCAGTCCGCGTCTCGCCAACGGTCAGGTCAACGTGGAGAATTTTGCCAGCGTAACCGAGCAAACTCTTGTCCTCCATAGATTAAGAAACTATAAGTCCTGTGAAAACTATATTAACTTAATGGCTTAATCCGCGGAGAAAACATGACCGAATATTCGCTTTGTCTTGACTGTGCCAGCCCTTTCCAAGCGGAAAAACCGCATGCAAGGGAAAAGAAAATATGAGAAACCCCACCTTATCATCATGAGCACAACAGAAGACAGGTGCCCACAGGATGAAGGTTACGGCACAATACATAAGCCTCGTCAAAAGCTACACAAACCGAAGCCAAGACACATTCGAACTCCCAGAAGGCACCTTACTGTCCGATTTGATGGAAAAAATCGCCGCAACCTACGGAACACCCTTCACCAAAGAAGTCTACGACCCCGCCCAGAAGGCGATGAAGGCAACCTTTGTCGCCATGGTCAACGGAGTCCTGATGGATCAGCTGAAAGGCGTGAACACTCCTCTGAAGGATGGCGACATCATCATCCTCATGTCCCTTATGACGGGCGGATAGAAAGAGAAAGAAGAGGGTAATTGTTGGTTATTGCGACTACTTTGCCTTTGGAGTCTCAGCTATTTGGAACAGGTTCTTCACGGCTTTCGCCCGAGACTTCTGCGCAAGTTGCTCTGCCGTGACGAAAGTCAACGCCTCTTCGGGACACCACTTGACGCACTGCGGTTCGCCCTCGGCGTGGTCGGTGCAGCTGTTGCAGGTGAAGACAACTTTCTTCTCGGGGTGCATGTTCATGGCGCCGAACTGACACGCGGCGATGCACCAGCCGCAGCCGTTGCAGGCGTTTTCGTCGACGCGGATTATGCCGCTGTTCTCTTCCTGAGTCAACGCGTCTCTGGGGCAGGCTGCCACGCAGGCGGGGTCTTCACAATGCCGGCAGGTGATGGCTAAGTTGGTCAGGGGTCCAATGCGCATGGCGCGTATGCGGCTCTTCGTGGGGTTGAACGTGTTCTCGTTGACCATACTGCAGGCGTACTCGCAGACGACGCATCCAATGCACTTGTCGGGGTCAGCGGTCACGAACTTTCGGTCTTGAGGACGCACCATCTTAGGCTCCTCCTGCGGGTGCCTGAGGTGCTGCTGGAGGCGGTAAGGGGTTTTCTTTAAGGGCTTTCTCGGCGATGTAGGCGTAGTTGCCCAACCCGAGTTTCTGCAGGCGCTCCAATGTGGGGATTCCTTGGGGTGTCCAGCCTCGTGAAGCGTAATAGTCGTCCAAGCCGATTTGCATTTCGTCGTCGCTGACGAAGACGCCTTTGGCTGGTCCGTCGTCGGGGACTGGGAAGTGCTTTATCTTGTAGGGGACATCGTCGTACTTGCGTGTGCCCTTGCCTTCGCGGAGGTTGAAGAGTTTGGCGAGGTTCTCGATGCGGTCTCCATCTGCGATCATTTCTTCCGGCGTTATCGGGATGCCTGTGGCGAGCGTGTAGTAGTTGGTGAGGTCCTTCCAGCCGTCGTAGTAGGTGCCTCGGCTGAACTTGCAGACGATGAGTGAGTCGATGATGTTGTACATGTAGCTCTCGTCGGTGATCATCTTGCCGCGGCCTTTCTCAATCTTGAAGCGGTTCACTTTGCCCTTGACATCGGGGCTGTAAGCGCCGTTTCGGAGGTGGCATGCACCGCGGAAGCTGACGGAGAATCCGAGCGCTGCGGTCTTGAGGGTTCGTAGGTCGTATCCGGGGAGCTCCAAGCCTTTGATGTGGCAAGCGTACTTGTAGGCGTCTCCACCGATGAGTTCTGCGGCTTTGGCTGTGCCTTCGGCGAGGATGTTTCCGAGCCAGCCTTCGCGTTTGCCGATTTTGTGGATTATTTGGATGAGGGCTTCGGCGTTGCCGAACTTAAGGTCTATGCCGTCGGTTTGCTCCTTGGTTATGATGCCGCGTTCGTAGAGATCCATGGCGAAGGCGACGACGACGCCTATGCTGATGCCGTCCATACCATACTCGTTGACTATGCGCATGGCCTCGATGATGGCGTCCAAGCGGTCGATTCCGCAGAGGGGTCCCATGCTCCAGAGGCACTCGAACTCAAGCCTGCTGGTGCTTCCTTTGTATGGTCCTTCGGGGACGACGGCGATGTGGTCACAGCGCATGCCGCATGTGGCGCAGCCAACGACCTTCTTAACGTAGTGCTCGTTGAGCCATTCGCCGCTGACTTTCTGGGCACCTTCAAACGTAGCGTTGGTCCAGTTCCTCGTTGCCAGAGCCGAGAGAGAATTCAAGACAAGGACGTTTTCGGGTGTACCCAGCGTCTTGTACTTCTTGGTGGCAGGTCCCTTCATGCGTTCGTGGATGAGTTTGACGAATTCTCGGAAGCCATCCATGTTCGCGACGTTCACGTCGTGGGTTCCGCGGACCGCGACCGCCTTGAGGTTCTTGCTGCCCATGACGGCGCCCATGCCGCTGCGTCCGATGGCGCGGAACTCGTCGTTTATGATGGCTGCGAATCGGCAGAGTTTTTCGCCTGACTCGCCTATGGCGGAGACGCGGATGTAGAAGTCGCCGAGTTCTTTGCGGATGGTCTTGTCAGTTTCTGCCACAGTAAAGCCTTTCAGGTGTTCCGCATTCATAATCTGGACTTTGTCGTCGTCTATCCAGAGGTAGCTAAGTTTGGGCGCTTTGCCCGTGATTATAACAGCGTCGTAGCCAGCCCGCTTCAGGTCAGGTCCGAAGAAGCCGTGCGCCTCAGCGTTGCCGACACAGCCCGTGGCGGGTGACTTCGACACGACAGCGTAACTGTTGCCGCCTGTTGGACCCATTGTGCCGCTGAGCGGTCCAGTCATGTAGATGAGTGGATTGGACGGGTCGAAGGCGTCTGCTCCTGGAACGGAGTTGTCCATCAGGAGTTTGATGCCTAGACCGATGCCGCCTATGTAGTTTTTAGCCAGCTCTTCGGTCAGCGGCTCGGTGCTGATTTGCCCCGTGGATAAGTTGACGCGGAGGATTTTTCCAGCGTAAGAGTACATTCTGTTTTGTTCCCCTCGTACGTGTTTTAGTACTAGGCAGGTGGAGGGGATATAAACCTAATGGATTTTGATGGAGAAAACGCATGGAACAGTTGCATTCCAAAGAATAAAGGCACGAATGGTTTGTTTATGCATAACGAACCCTTTTTCAAGCCCGAAACCGCCAAAGCGACCCGTCAGGGAAGAACCCGCAGTAACACCTTCACGATACATGCCGCTGAAGCTGCCACCTCGGCTGACAAGCCTTCACCGAACTCAACGCTTGCCGGCTGAACGAGCAGTAGGGCAATCTTCGCCTCGGAGAGTTGCTTGATGTAGTCGCAGAATACCCTGAGCGGCAGCATATGCGTGGAGATGGCGGGGATGTTCACGACCTTCTCGGCGTCGTACAGCCGAACCTCGCCTGGCTTCAGCCCCAGTACTGCCGCGTCAATCAACAGCACATGCGTCGGCCTCAGTTCCACAATTTCGTCCATGAAGCTCTCGGGCACGGTCTCACACTCGATGAGGTGCACCCGCGGGGAGACTTTGCCCTGCAGGTCTTCGACGATTTTGACGCCGACGTAGTCGTCCATGCGGATGGCGTTGCCGATGCCAGCAACCACGGCGCTGGAGGCTCCTCTGAGCCATTCCTTCAGGTTCTCCTCAAGACTGAAAGGTTCGGGCAAGGTGAACACACCAGAGAGAAGGAAACGAGACCAAAAAAGTGTTTAGGTCGCTTTCAGCTCTTTCCGAAACACTTGTGGTAACACCTTGTTGCTACAAACGATTAAGAGGACTTGACCGAGAACATTTCCATAGACACCAATCTCCACAGGTACAAACTGACTTGAACAAACAAAAATCGCCTGCAATCAAAGAGGTAGAATTCATCCTAAACGAAGACGAAGCGTTCAGACTGCCGCTCGCTGACATTAGCAAGAAACTCAAAACCAATCTCGAGAATGGTCTAACTCGGCAGGAAGCAACAGAAAGACTCCAAAAAACCGGGCCAAACTGCGTTCCGAAAATCGCCATCAACCGCCTGAAAATGTACCTCGCGCCTCTGTCGAACTGGCTGATAGTCGTATACCTGATAGTGAGCACAGCGTTAGCGGTTCTCGCCCTTGTCATTTTGCCGTCCCTGTGGTTTCAGGTGGCGGTGTGGCTTCCCATAATCACGGGCAACGTTGTGGTGATCGTAGTTCAGTCTGTGAGGGCGGAGAGAGGGCTGACTGCGCTTCAGAAACTCTCAAGCCCGAAGTGCAACGTCAAGCGCGACGGCAAAGTCACCCTCATTCCCTCCGAAGAACTGGTTCCCGGCGACATCATCCTACTCAAGCAGGGCGACATCATTCCCGCCGACGCACGAGTAATCACCTCCGTGAGCCTCAGAGCGAACGAGGCAATCCTAACAGGTGAATCGGCCGATGTCGAAAAATCCCAGCATTCCACCTCGGAAAAGGAAGGGACTTCGATTTTTCAGAAGCATGACAGCCTGTTCCTCGGGACATCCATCGTAACTGGAAACGCGACCGCAATGGTTGTAGAGACTGGAAGAAACACCCAAATAGGCAAGATGGCGGGCAAACTGAAAATCGATGCTGCTCCAGAAATTTCTCTTCGCAAGAGGATAAACGTACTCGCAAAAAACCTTACCTATATAGTCTTGATTTACCTCGGGCTTTCGATAACCTTCACCTTTGGGACAATGTACCTGACTGGCAGCACGCCCAACGTAGCAACAATCGCTCAGGCCATCGCGAACGCCCTCATCACCGCGCTGAACATCATGCCCGTAAGCATACCTCTACTCGTCACAATCGTCATGCTGGCGGGCGCGCTCATCATGGTCAAGAGCAACGTGATTGTCCGTAACCTAAACGCCATAGAAAGCGCAGGTCGACTGTCCGTCCTGTGCACAGACAAGACGGGAACGATTACGCAGAACAAGATGACCGTAAAATGGGTCTACACCCCCATCAAACAGGGACAAGAAAAACTCTACTACGTGACGAGTCCAGACTCCGTCGATGCGGGTAGAATCGCCAAGATAGACATTACTCAAGGCTTCGACAAAGTACTGCATCAGCCTCAAGAATTCGTAGAACCAGTCCACATCAAAATCGAGGAAGAAAACGCCCTCGAATACCTCCTAGCCGCGTCTCTGCTCAACAACGACAGACCCATCTTCGGAGACGACGAAAGCCAACTGAAAGCCTGCCAAATCGACACGAGCAAGAAAATTACAAGCGACGCCACCGACATAGCAATGCTGTGCCTCTTTGAGAGAGCCATTCTTGAGCCTGAGATGTACACGGGAAGATTCACGCTCCTCACGAGCTGGCCGCTTGACCCAAAAACGAAACTCATAACAAAGGTCTTCCATGACACCAAGACTAACCGCTTCGTCTTCTTTGTGAAAGGCTCAATCGAGAACCTCTTGATAAAGTGCAGTACCGTCCTCTGTAGGGAAAACGAAGTCGAACCTTTCACCCAAGATTATAAGAACCAAGTGCTTGATAGAGTGGATCTCTTTTCTCAGCAGGGGCAACGAATCGTTTCCTTCGCGCTCCGAGAAGTCGACGACTTCGACGAAAGCGCAGTGCGAGAACTCTGCGAAACCTGCCTAACCTTCATCGGATTCGTCGCAATCACCGACCCGCCGAGAGAAGGAGTCAGCTCCGCCGTGTCCGAACTTAACACTGCAGGAATCAAACCGGTCATGATAACGGGCGATAGCCTAGCCACAGCCAGAAGCATCGCGAAGGAAATCGGGCTGATAAAGGACAACCAGCTTGTCGTCGAAGGGTCCCAAATCGGAAAACTTTCGGACGAAGAATTCTTGAACGTTGCCGTCTTCGCCAGAACCTCGCCCGACGACAAGAGGGCGATAGTTGCGCGGTACAAAGAACTGAACTGCGTCGTCGCCATGACGGGTGACGGAGTGAACGACGCTCAGGCAATTGTCGCGGCTGACGTGGGCATAGCCATGGGCGCCACTGGAACGGATGTGGCGAGGCAGTCAGCGGGAGTCGTGCTCGCGGACGATTCCTTCAACTCCATCGTGACGGGAATTCGACAGGGCAGAGGCGTCTTCGAAAAAATCCAGAACATCGTGTTCTTCTACGTAGCCATAAGCATCGCAGAGGCGCTGGTTTTCTTCGGCGCCTCGTTCGTGAAAGAATTCTTCATCCTGCAGACATGGCAACTCATCTACATAGCCATAACGCAGTTCGCCCCCTCACTCGCCTTGGTAACAGACAAGCTCAGTCCCGACGTCATGAAGGAGAAGCCCCGCAGCAAGGAAGGCTTAATCAGTGGAAAACGAAGAACAGCACTCATCGTGTTCTCCCTGTCCTTGGCGCTTATGCTCACCATCTCCTACCTCTTAGCCCTGTTTGACATAATCCCAGTATTTGGTGCGAATGAGGTCGGTCACGTGCTCGGCTCAGACATCGAGACCCCAAGCGCCATACTGTGGGAGCAAGCGAAAGCGCGAACGATGCTGCTGTCCGTTGCCATAATCGCTCAAAGCGTCCTTATCCTGTCGCTTAGACGCCTGAACAAGCCCATGTACAAGTCCCTGCGGGAAGACTGGAACTGGAAGATAATGCCCCTCGTCCTCTCAATCCCCGTGTTCCACGCGATGCTAATGTACATCCCCCAGATGCAGTACGGCTTCGCCGCGATAGGCATAAACTTCGAGATACTTCCCCTGACCGTCATCGACTGGTCAATAGTGCTGGCACTGGGCTTGGCTCCAGTCGCGCTGCTTGAACTGACTAAAATGATCTGGAGCAGAAAAGACAAAATCGAGCTGAAACCCGGAACTCATTAAAGTCTGGCTCAAGTTGATTTCTGGGATTCTTTGACCCGAGAAAAACAAGAAAGACGACGATTTAGAGAGTCAACTGCTCTAGCAACCAAAACAACTTAGTTCCAAAGCACCTTTAAATCATGACGAGTCAGGAAGGTTCTTTCTTGACAAAGGTAGTTCAGGATAGGGTTCCCGAATTCTCGTCAGAAAGAGACATCAGAGTGGCTGTCGCCGTAGAAGCCTTTTGCGAGGTTCGACAAGTGTTGGAAAGGCAGCTGAGATAGCTGAGGTTCCAATACAGGAGTTTCCCGTCGAACTCAAGAAAGGAGGCATAAAGCATACTCGTACACTGACAAAGAAGGGAGATACTCAAAGGCTTCCGAAGATCTGACTTTTCTGAGAAAGCCAACCGTAATTGGAAACCGGCCGTCCACTCATCACTTCGCGCAACAGGACGCCCGGCAAACCGAGTCATTTCTTCGTCTTGAGTCTGTTCAGCACGTTCTCCACTGGAAAAACCGTGAGCTTCTTCTCGCCCACAGGAATGTCCCGCGGCTCTTTGTAGCTTCTTTTCTCGCGGACTAGAAACGCTTGTTTCCTGTCCAAGCCGCCGCCGTACCCGCCCAGCCCAAGGTTCCAGCCTACGACTCTGTGGCAGGGGACGATGGGTGCGAACGGGTTCGACGCCATCACGTTGCCCACAGCCCTTGCACCTCCGCCCGCTGCTGCTGCGACTCTGCCGTAGCTGGACACGTAGCCGACTGGGATGAGAGCCACGGTCTGCAGGACGCGTTGAGTGTACGCTGGCAGCCACTCCATGGCTAAGGGCACGTTCTGCGTTTGGCCCTTCCCATCGTAGATGTCCTCTACGACTCTCAGAGCTTTCTCAGCCAAGCCCGTGGCAGCCGAGGAAACTTGGAATTCCGCGTTGAACGGCAGACAAGTCAGCAGGTCACGCACGGCTTTCTGTTCGGTAGCAGTGAAAGATGTGGCGAAGACGTGCTGCTCGTCGCAGGCAACGCCGAACCATGTGCCTCCGCTTTTCTTGGTGTAGAGTCCTATCATTCCGTTTTCCCTTCTCGAACGCTTTGTCTTGGTTACTGTGAGGACTGCCTGCGTGTAAAAGCTTTTCCCAACGCAGGCTTGGCTACTTCTTCTTGGCGCAGTCCATGCAGACGGCGACCACCTTCACGTTCTCAAGCCGCTGCTGCATCCCAATCAAGCCCTTCGCCAACACGGTCACATAGCCGACGGGTTTCCCACACTTCTGGCACCTCACAGGCTGAGCGTCACTCATTTCGGGTCAATGTACGATTGGCTTAGCGACTCTAAAAACAGTTTCTCCCCATCCTCAGATGCCACGAAAAGTCAGAAGTAAACTTAATAGTTCGACCTGCGTAAAACAACCAGAAAAAGGTGCAAACCATGGAACCCTACGGACCACAAACCACTCAGCCCCAAGCCCAACAAGGCGGCATGGCGTGGATTCCAGGCGCAACCACCATCGGCGTGGTCTGCCAAGACGGAATCATCCTCGCCAGCGAAAAACGCGTCAGCTACGGCTACCTCATCGTCAGCAAAGGCGGCAAAAAAGTCTTCAAGATAACCGACCGCATCGGCGCAGCCTGCGCTGGGCTAGTCAGCGACATGCAAGTCCTCGTCCGCGACGTCGAGGCGAACGCCAACCTGTTTGACATGGATGTCGGCAGACGCATCAGCGTCCGAGCCGCGGCGAAGCTCATGAGCAACATCCTCTTCAACCGGCGCATGATGCCGCTCATAACGCAGACCATCGTCGGAGGCATAGACGACGAAGGACCCTCACTCTGGGTGCTCGACGTCCTCGGCTCGGTCCTGCCGGACGACTACGCGGTCGTGGGTTCAGGCACGGAAATCGCCATTGGCGTCCTCGAGGAAGGCTACCGAAAGGACATGCCTGTGGACGAAGCCAAGGCTCTAGTTACACGCGCCATCAAGTCCGCCATAAGCAGGGACATCATGAGCGGTGACGGCATCGACTTCCTCACCATCACCAAGGAAGGCACGACGGAAGAATCCGTAAAATTCTAAGCCCTCTTCCGAGGGGAAAAAGGCATCCAACAACGGTGCCCGCAGGAGGAACCACAGTGTCGTTTCAACTGACCGACGAAGAAGGAAAACTCCTCATAACCCTCGCACGCAACACCGTGCAAACTTACTTGGAAACAGGCAAGACGTTGAACCCCCCAGAAAACACGCCCAAGAAACTTTTCGAGAAATGCGGCGTCTTCGTCACGATAAACGCGCTGAGACACGGCGAGAAACAACTCCGCGGATGCATCGGCTACCCCTACCCCACTAACCCGCTCGTCGAAGCGGTGATTGACGCGGCGATACAGTCAGCAACCCAAGACCCAAGATTCAACCCGCTCAGGAAAAGCGACCTGGACAGCGTCGTCTTCGAGGTCAGCGTGCTCACGCCGCCCGAACCCGTCAAAGCCGAGAAGCCTGAGGATTACTTGCGGGAAATCAAGGTGGGCGAACACGGCTTAATCGTCGAGAAAGGCTTCTACAAAGGGCTGCTGCTGCCGCAGGTGCCCGTCGAGTGGGGATGGTGCGAAGAAGAATTCCTCTGTCAATGCTGCGTTAAGGCGGGCTTGCCGCCCGACAGCTGGCTCACGAAAGGCGCCCGGGTCTACCGCTTCAGCGCCATCGTCTTCGAGGAGGAAACGCCGAAGGGCGAAGTCAAGCGCCGAAGCCTCGCTCAAGCCTGAGCGGCTAGCCAACAACGTTTTCGATGATTTCGACCGCTCGGTCCAGACCGTTGAACCTGTTCGAAAACCTGTTCAGCGCTTCGACGCTGCACCTGTACCTGTCGCGGTTTGCTTCGATTTCTCGAACCGCCGCTTTCAGCTGCTGCTTGTTCTTGGCAATCAACGCGCAGTGTAGGTCTCGGAGTTTGGCTGCGTTCGCCATCTGCTCAGGCTGTGTCGGAACGCACACACTCGGCTTCGCGTGCTTTATCGTCTCGAAGCAGGTGATGTGGCCGCCGCTGAAAACCACGATGGTGGCGTTGCGCATGCACTCCTGACGCTCTTCCGCGGTCAGCCACGTGTGCACCTCGCAGTTGCCACGTCTGCCACTTCTCTTCTCGCCGGGCTGTCCGAGACTGACGATACACTTCACGCCCAACTCGTCAAATGTCGGAATCAGCATCTGCAGAAGCTTCGACCTGGTGCCGAAGGGTCCGCTCACGGGCGCAAACACGTGTTTTTCTAAACCATTTGTCGGATTAGTGTCGAAGAAGCTTCCCACAAATTCTGTTTTGTCGGCAATTCCGACGTGGCGCAAGTCGCCAAGGTTGTATTCGCAGACGGCGTACGGCTGTGGGTTGTCGGGAACAATTATGCGTGCGCAGCTCTTGACATAGCGTTCCGTGAATCTCTCGCCGGGATTGAGCAGTCTGTTGAAGCCGTAGCTTGGTCTGATGAGGTTTGTGATGTAGACTGCCGGAATGTGCCACCTGCTTGCCAGTCTGAGGGCGTGGAGGTCTCCGTCGGCTATGAGCAGTTCGGGTGTGATTTGTCGGATGTGTCGTCTGAGGTCGTAGTAGCGGTGTGCGGTTTCCATGGCGCTTGACGTTTTCAGTCTGAACTTGCCGCTTTCGCTGTCGAAGTACGGCAGCGGGAACAAGATGTTGATGAGGGATGCCGACGTGATTATGCCGCTGGCGTTCTCGTACCACGCGACTGGGGTGGCTGGGTAGACGTTCTTGAATTCTTTTTTGAGGAGGCTGTAGGCTCTGCCGCCTGAGAAGAAGTGGACTTCGTGCCCGCGCTGCTCCAGCCGCTTGCCTAAGGCTATGGTGCGCGAAGCGTGTCCCAAACCCAGCTCGCTGCAGGCGTACAGCAGTCTCATGCTCAAGCATTTGTTTGGTATGTTATTTCTGTCTATCCCTAACCTCGGGATTGGAGGACGTAGAAGACGTAGCCGTAGTAGTCCGAGTACCTGCGGAACATGTCGATTTCCAGCTCTTCAAACTCAACATACCTTAACGCTTCTTCGTCGCCCGCGTGCGCCTTCCGAAGAGCAGGCAGCTTCTCAAGAATGGGCGTGTAATAGTTGTCCCACCAACTCTTCTCAGGCAACACGAAGTAGCCGACAACATCGTAACCTGCCCTTGTGGCGATTTCTAAGTTCTGCTGAATTGTCGTGATTGAAGAGTCAACCTCCGCCCAGAATCGCTTGACCTCTTCAGGAGGGTCGGGTTTCAGCCAGGACGCATGGGACGTAACGAGGTAGCCTCTTGGCGCAAGCAGGCGTTTCCAGTCACGCAGACCCTTTTCGAAGCCTATAATAAAGATTGAGCCTTCTGACCAAACCACGTCGAAAGAGCCGTCTGCATAGTTTAACGACGTCATGTCTCCTTTGACCACATGGATTCTGTCACTGATGCCCTCCGCCTCGGCTGCCTCTGTCAACTGGTCAAGAAAGGGTTGGTGATTGTCAACCGCCGCTATACTTGAGTTGGACAGATGGGCTAGCCACCGCGTCTGCATGCCGGGACCGCAGCCAATGTCCAGAATCTTGGGGTTCTGAGGCAGGTTGCTCAGCATCATGTAGGCTTTGCGTGTGGATTCGTTGTCGCCTGGGCCTTCTCTCGGGAGTCCGCTGTGCACTTCGAAGAAGATTTTGGAGAGTTTGATGGTCATTTGAACCACGCTTGGGTTTCAATTGTGTGGCTTGCGCTTAAGAGACTTTGTGGTCAGACGCATCCAATCTCAGGGTCTTCATGGCTTGATGGAGAAAAGCGTTTAAGCGAAGAAGAAGAATTAGCAGTCATGTTTATTCCGCGCAGAATTCTGGAAGAAAAACTCACCCAGTTCCTCGCCGAAGACATCGGCCAAGGCGACGTGACAAGCGCCGCAATCATACCCGAAGGACTGAAGGCTGAAGCCGAAGTCACTGCCAAAGCCGAAGGCATCGTGGCTGGCGTCGAAGAAGCCTCCGTTCTAGCCGAGCTTCTGGGGCTCAAGGCGAAGACAGCCATAGCCGACGGAGCACTCGCCAAGAAGGGACGAGTAATCCTCATGCTTTCGGGAAATGCTCGGACAATTCTGTCGGCGGAGCGGACGCTACTGAACTTGCTTTCGCGGATGAGCGGAATCGCCACAGCAACTAGAAACCTGACCACGAAAATCAAGGAAGCCGGTCTGACCACAAGGATTGCGGCTACTCGCAAATCCGCACCTGGCCTGCTGTACTTCGACAAGAAAGCCGTTCTCGTGGGCGGAGGCGACCCGCACAGGCTGCACTTGGACGACATGGTTCTCATCAAGGACAATCACATCGCGCTGGCTGGCGGGTTGGAGAACGCCGTGAAACGCGCCAAGCAGAACGCTTCCTTCAGCAAGAAACTCGAGGTCGAAATCACGAAACCCGCCGACGCCGTGAAGGCGGCGGAGCTGGGCGCAGACCTGGTCCTGCTGGACAACTTCCAGCCGAGCCAAGTTCGAGAAGCTGTTGCGTTGATGAAAAAGGCTGGGCTCCACGACAGGGTCCTGCTGGAGGCGAGCGGCGGAATCACATCGGAAAACCTGCTGGAGTACGCCGAGGCGGGAGCCGATTTGATTAGTCTGGGCGAGTTGACTCACAGCGTGAAGGAGTTGGACATAAGCTTGGAGATTTCAAAGGTCGGTTAGCCCGGAAGGCTTTTCGCACCTGTTCTACAAGCCCAGCAGGAGCAGCGCCAGGACAATCAGATTCAGTGTGGAATGTGCCAGGGCGGAAACCACGTACGAATTCCATCGGTGGTAGACATATCCCAAGACCAAGCCGCTTATGAAAGCCGAGAGTATGTACACTCCTTGCGGATCAAAGTGGAAGATGCCGAATGCGGCTGCCGAGATTAGGACCGACGGCAGGAACGAAAATCTGCGGTTCAGCGCATTCTGCAAGAACCCTCGGAAGGCGAATTCCTCGCACACGCCAGCCAAAGCCAGCGAAGCCACGACCGCAGCCAAGCCCCAAGCCGAGCCGCTCAAACCAGTGAGGAGGGTGTTGGATTCCTCGACGGCTTGACTGACGCCGAAAATAGCGGTCAACACGTTCGAGACGACTATGTCTATCAGAACTAGCACGACGCCGAATGCTAAGCCCAACAGGATAAACTTGGGTTTCACTTCCATCGGCACGTAGCTTCGGATGCTGACGCGCTTGAACGCCATGAACCCGAGCGGAACGAGGAGAATGATGAGTTCGCCCAGCACGAGCGTTACCGCGTCTCCCAGGGTCAGGAGGATGATGGCGCCGACGAAGATGCTCAAGAAGAACGTGGCCACCACTACCAAGACTGCTTCCAAAGGCGAAATCACATTGGAATGCTGGGGTTGCACAAAACTGCCTCTTTCTACCTTCCAACGCACGGCGGCTAAAAGACTTTGCCCCGCCTCACTTCGGCGTAATCCTCAGAGCGCGGAACCCCCTCGCAACAGGGTTCAACAGCTCCTTCAAACTTGTTCGGCTCAGCACGCCATCAGCGTCTTCCGCGTAGCCCCGAACGTCATGTTCTGCCTCCATGAGCGAGTGCAGGTACACCCTGCCGTCCGCCACTCTGAATTGGCATCTGGACGGTAACCCAAGGAGGACTGCCTCGTGTTTCTCCAGCGCTCTCCGACAGGCGTAGATCACAGCTTCGGCGCCTGCCGTCAACTCGGCGATTCTCACCGGGATGCTCTCTTTGCCGATGGCGAGCACCTCTATCCCGTGTTTTCTCTTGATGTCGCCCGCGATTTTTCGGAGCTTGGGCAGGATTTTCAGGAGATGTTGCCTTGCTTTGAGGGAGATGCGCATGTTGGAGAGTTCCACTGGTGACAAGTTTTCAACGGATACGCCGCCCAGCGAAGCGTCCAAGTGCACTACATCCGCTTGCACCCGCTCCAGCAGATTCAGGCAGAGTTCAGCCTCGTGGACCACGGCTTCGTGTCCGATTTCGGGGTCTGCGAAGATGGGGTCAGCCAACCTGGCTTGTGCCTCTCTGTAAGGTGGTGTGACTAAAACTGAAGCGGAAGCGACAAGGAACACGGGAGTGAACTTTTCATCCAAGATTGCGGCTGCGGAATCCGCCGAGACTATCCTCACGCGCGTCACCAAAACGATTAAGGCATGCTGAGAAGATTAGGTTTGTCCTTCAGCCTGAACCGCCGGACTCTTCAAGCCCAGCGCCAGGATGTACATTTCGCTGCTCTGGCTGCGGCTTGCCTTCGGCTTCACGAACTTGACTTCCGCAAAGTGGCGCTTGATTGTCTTGATGAAGTCTTGCAGCAGGTCGCCTTCAAAGACCTTGACGAAAAAGTTGCCGTGCGGGCGAAGAATCTGGACCGCGGTCTCCAAGGCTTTCGTCGCCAGGTCTATCTGCCTCGCGTGGTCCACTTCCCAGACGCCTGAGATGTTGGGCGACATGTCCGACAGGACCACGTTGGGTCTGCGCGGCAGAAAATTCAGAATCTGCTGCACCGCTTCGGGGTCGGTCATGTCGCAGACGATTGTACGGATGTACGTTTGTTCGAAGGGCTCGATGGGTTTGAGGTCAACGCCTAGGACGAAACCTTTCTTGCCAGCGGCTTTTCGGGCGGCTTGGATCCATCCACCGGGCGCTGCGCCCAGGTCGACGACGACGTCGCCGAATTTTATGAAGTGGTATTTGGCTATGGTTTGGGCGAGCTTGTAGGTGGCGCGGGAGCGGTAGTTTTCTGCCTTGGCTTTTTTGTAGTAGAATTCTTGTTTTCTCTCTTTGATCCAGTTCTTGGACTTGGGCACTGCCGTTCGTTCCTATTGGGGTGGGTCGACTTCCTTGTCCAGCGAGAGGATCCAACCCGTGAGTTTCTCGCAGCTTTTCGGAGAAATCGCCGTCGTCGGGTCGCATCGGGCGTTGTCTTGGCACATGAGGCAGGGGCAGTCGACTATGCTTTCTATGCTGGCGGGCATGCGTTTGGGGAACAGCCTGTAGGTCCATCTGCCGCCTTCGAGTTCTTTTTCTCTGCGGATGAGGCCTTTTTCTTCGAGTTTTATGGCGACTCGGGAGCCTTCTCGGCTGCTTGCGCCCAGTTCTCTCCACAGTTCGGATTGGAGCACGCCCTTGAAGCCAGTGTTAACAACGAAATGAAGAGCTTTCTGTTCGAGGTCGTTGCGTTTCGGCATGTTAAATCAGTACCGCAGTTTCATCTTATATATGGGGTAGGTGCCAGATAAAAATATGTATCCCCAGAACGTGACGATTCTGCTTGGAGGACGAAGGCTATGGCGAAGCGCAGAGGTAAACCCGAGGAACGGTGCTGCTTGGGCGTGGAGTCGACGGCGGACGACTTCGGTGTGGGAGTGGCAACGTTCAGCGGTGAGATTCTGGCGAACGTCTCCAGCGGCTACGTGCCCGAGCAGGGCGGGATACACCCGAGGGAAGCGGCGAGGCACCACGCGGACGTGGCTGCAGCGGTCCTTTCTGAAGCCTTGGGCGAGGCGGGGTTGAAGCCGAACCAAGTGGATTTGGTGGCTTTTGCTCAGGGTCCGGGGCTGGGTCCGTGCCTTCGGACTGGGGCTACGGTGGCGCGTGCTTTGGCGTCTTATCTGCGGGTGCCGCTGGTGGGTGTGAACCATTCTGTGGCGCACATAGAGATCGGCAAGCTGAAAACAGGCGCCGAAGACCCGGTTGCGTTGTATGTTTCGGGCGGCAACACCATGGTCACCGCCTACGCTGCTGGGCGGTACAGAGTCTTCGGCGAGACCCTGGACATCGCGCTGGGCAACTGCCTGGACGTTTTCGCCCGAGAGGCGGGGTTGCGGCACAGGAAGGGTTTGCCGCTGGGCGCCGCGGTCGAGCAGCTTGCCGCCGAAGGCACGGTGCTGGTTCCGCTGCCCTACGTCGTGAAGGGCATGGACCTGTCGCTGAGCGGTTTGCTTACCGCCGCCACCGCCGCGCTCAAGAAGGGCGACCAGAGGCTGGAGGATCTGTGTTACAGTCTGCAGGAGCACGCGTTCTCTATGGTTACCGAGGTCACGGAGCGCGCGTTGGCGCACACCGAGAAGCGGGAGGTTCTGCTCACGGGCGGCGTTGCGGCTAACCAGCGGCTTCAGCAGATGCTCAGCGTCATCGCGGAAGAGCACGAGGCGCGGTTCAGTGTGGTGCCTCGGGAGTTCGCCACGGACAACGGCGCCATGATTGCCTGGACGGGCGTGCTCGCGTACGGATGCGGCTTGGTGACGCCTGTCGAGGAGAGCTTTGTCAAGCTGCGTTGGCGGGTGGAGAAGGTGGATGTGCCATGGGTGAAGTAACTGCGCGGCGGCTGTTGAAGAAGGGTGCTGAAGCCAGCCTGTTCTTGGCTGATTGGCATGGCAGGCGCGTTGTCGTTAAGGCGCGGTTGCCCAAGCGGTACCGCCCTGCCGCGTTGGATCAGACCATCCGCACGTACAGGACGGTTCATGAGCCGCAGTTGATGCATGAGGCGAAGCTGGCGGGTGTGCCGACCCCAACGATTTACGTTGTGGACGTGGCGGGCGCCTCGATAGTCATGGGCTACGTGGAGGGGGGGCAGGTGAAGCAGCTGCTGAACGGCATGGCGGAGGCGGAGAGGCGTGCGCTCTGCGAGAGGATAGGCGGACTCATAGCCAGGCTGCACCGTCACGGTGTGGTTCACGGCGACCTGACGACGTCGAACATGATTCTGGCGGGGGATGGCAGGGTTTTCTTCGTGGACTTCGGGTTGGGCGAGAAAACCGCCGAGGTCGAGGCGCAGGGCGTGGACCTGCACCTGATGAAGCGGGCGCTGCAGAGCACACATTTCGAGCACGCGGACGACTGCTTCAGCCACGTCCTCAAGGGCTACAGCGCCGTGCTGGGCGTGGATGTGGCGGAGCGGGTTTTGGCGAAGATTAGGGAAATAGAGAAAAGAGGGCGCTACGTCTCTGAAAGGAGACAGGAGCCAACCGCATGAACGCAGGATTGAAGGGGAAGGTGGTTTTCTTCGCGACGGGCAACGTCCACAAGTTCCACGAAGCCCGCGCCGTCCTCGCCCAGGAAGGCATAGCCGTAGGCATGCTGCGAGTGAAGGCGGTGGAAATCCAGAGCGACAGCCTCAGCGAAATAGCCGCCGCAAGCGCCATCGACGCGTTTAACCGCTGCCACCTGCCCCTCATCGTCGAGGACGCAGGACTTTTCGTCGAAGCGCTGAAAGGCTTTCCTGGACCGTACGCGGCGTACGTCTACAAAACCGTCGGCAACAAAGGACTCCTCAAGCTCATGGAGAACCAGCCGAACAGACACGCCACATTCCGCTCAGCCATAGCCTACTGCAACAGCACAAACAAGGCGCACATATGCTTCCACGGCGAAGCCACAGGACAAATCACGACCCAAGAGAGGAAAGGCGACAGGTCCGCGTTCGGGTTCGACCCCATCTTCCAACCCGAAGGCAGCAACAAAACATTTGCGGAAATGACTCTTGAAGAGAAAAACGGCTTCTCGCATAGGGCAAGGGCTCTCCTCCAGTTCGCACATTGGTACAAGAGCACGATATGATTAGCGAAATGAAATCAGCTAAAGTGACAATTCGTTGCTATCTGTTTTCTATTCTTGTCTGCAAAGATTCCGTCTGCCGCGCACAGACTGTTGTCATTTCTGTTCAATCGTATAGTCCAGGATCGAAGTTCATTCTGGGGGTTCTCGTTTTTGCGTAGAACTCGTAGATGAGCAGAATCCCAAAGACCAACATCACGGAGAATCCCAGTATGTCAATCGGCATCAGGTATTTCGGAGCGATGGACGTTCTAAAGGTAAACACTAGTATGGGTAGAAAAACCAAAACACTTGACGTTATCATAATTGAATGTTCAAGTTTAGTGCTTCTTCTCCTTTGAAATAGCACTCCCCAAAGAACGATGAGTACACCAAAGAGAACGTAAAGCATTACTCCTATCAGAGAAGAGATACTATCTGGACCGAAAGAAATATCGACTCTAATTTGCTCTGGGACTCCTTCAAACTTGAAACTATGAGGAACTTCCTCAGGAACTACCCCCGTTTGGAATATTGAAGGAAATGAATTAGGAATAAGACTTCTGACTTCGAAGCCACGGCTTTCATTTGAGCAGACATAGAAACTTACCTTAAACTGTTCAAGGGGAAAGAAGCCACTGTGGTGATAGTTAGCCCACAATGTTTTCTCAAGTCTCCATTTCCAACTAGTGTCGTTGTTCGTCCCAATTAACTTCCAATCAGGGTCAGCAGGACCTATTGGAGTTGATACGAAACCTCCCGATTTGCCATATTCCCATATTATCCAACTCATCGAGCGGTCTCTATAGTCATCCGAACCTGTTTGTTCATCGAAAACGAAATGGAGCAACACCATTCCTGAAGAAGTATCTATATCCTGAAACTCGACTTCTCCGCTCGCTATTCTAAACGAAGCTGAATGCACTTTTTCAATTGGAGAGCCAACAACAAATGTGATCACTATTAAGGTTATGAATACGATAAGCAAAGATAACCTTCTGGTGGAATATTTCATCATAATTCAGGCTATTCTACGCTTAGTAGATTTAAGACTTTGTGAACAATTCGGATTGTCTCAGTCTTATCTTTGAAGAGCAAAAGAAATAGGCAACCTATGTTAATTGAATATGCATGGACAAGAAAAGAAGAGATAGTTACGTCACTGGTTTGACTTGTTTAATGATTGCTTTTCCAATATTCTTGGTTTCCGCGATCAGCATGGGGTTAAACCTAACCTCTGTAGTGATGTGGGTCCTAGCTATTTTTGTTGGCGGACTGGGAGCCGGGTGTTTATTGAAACCAGATTCAATAGGGGAAATTGCCGTCCGGTTTTTCAAGAACATTGGGAAAGACGAAGATAGTTCGGATTCGCATAACAAACAAATACAGAAAAAATCCTCTGGGATTCAAGTAATGGCACATGATCAATCAAAGGTCAGTATTACTGTAGCTTCAAAAAAAGAAGAACACCCACAGAGCAGCCAAGCAGAAAAGAAAGCATTTATTCGTAAAGAAACAATCGTCGTGAAACCATCTGACGGCTATTCCTACGAGTTTAGACTAATGAAAGATGACCACCTGAAAGGAAAAATAGTCTCAGACAATCCTATTGATGTCTATTTTGTGGATTGGTTAAACTTCGAAGATTGGACAGGTAACAGGGATTTCGAATCTGAAGATTGCAACGAAGGAGTTTTAGAAACCGAAATAGACTACGTGACACCGCGAAAAGGGTCATGGTATCTGATTATGGAGAACCGAGGAAGAGTACCAGCGAAAGTGAAAGTTCGATTGTATACGGAAGAAGCCCAAGGATAGACTCGACAGAATTCAAGCAAAGATGATATGCTATTGTGTGGGTCCAAAAAAGTCAGATTTGCAGTCTTGCAAGCATCCTTTTTTCTGAAATTTGTCTTGTTAAAAAATCTGTGAATTGGTAAATTTCTAAATTTCGTGAGGGTTCTTCAGGCACAGCCTTCTGCAGTTTTCGGCAGGTGAAACTGCATGAGCTTGCCGGGAGGTGAGAGCCAGAGAGGAATCCTCAGCCTTTTCTGGGGCCATTCTGAGAAAGCCCAATGCAGATGGCAAACCGATGGCGCACTTGGAGCATATTTGGAGCCTATTAGAAACTCATTGCAGAAACCTATAGAGGGTAGGTCCACCACAAACCCACCAGCTACTCACACTATAAATAAGGGGGCTATAGACATCACCGAGCACATCAGCGCAGCCAAACCCGCCCAACCCCCAACCGAAACCCACACCCCCACAGCTATTTTTAAATACCCGTTCCCCGTGCAACATAACTGCAAACTCAAGGTGAACAAATGCCAAAACAGGAAAAAGGCAAATCCCACAGCATCCGCCCAGTCAGCAGACGCCCACCAACCTGGTGCAAATACGAACCCGAAGAAGTCGAAGCCTTCATCATACGCCTAGCCAAAGAAGGACACAACCTCAGCAGCATAGGCACCATCCTCAGAGACCAATACGCCATCCCACTCGTCAAACCCATCACCGGCAAAAGCATCAGCCAAACCCTCCGCCAAGCCCAACTCGCCCCAACCATGCCCGAAGACCTCGCCAACCTCATGAAAAAAGCCCAAAGCATGGCAGTCCACATGGAAAAAAACAAAAAAGACAGCCACAACAAACGCAACATGCAACTCATCGAAGCAAAAATACACAAACTCAGCCGCTACTACAAACGCGAAGGCGTCCTGCCCAAAAACTGGAAATACGAACCAAAAATCGCCTCCATAACCTAAACCCACCCTTTTAAGAACCAACCTCTCTTCCACCGCTACACAGCCCATCTCCGTTCTCAAAAAACCTAAATACCAAACAACCCCACAAACCACCAAGGAAAACCACATGACCCAAGACACCACAACCTTCCTCACATCAGCAAACGAAGCCGCCAAAACCATCCACGAAACCACCCAAAAAGACGGCTTCATCCACGTCTTCTCCCACCTCGACGCAGACGGCATCGCCGCCGCAGGCATCATGGCAAAAACCCTCTTCCGCCTCGACGCACGCTTCCGCACGAGAATCACGCAGTGGGTAGACGAAAAAATCATAGGCGAAATCACCGCCGACAAACCCGAACTCGTCATATTCACCGACTTCGGCAGCGGCTACCTCGACCTACTCAACGAGAAAATACCCGCAGTCAAAGTCGTCATCCTCGACCACCACCAAGTTTCGGGCACAACGCAGAACACCAACTTTGTCCAAGTCAACCCACACCTCCACGGGTTCGACGGCGCCACAGACGTCAGCGGCTCAGGCGTCGCCTACTTCGCAGCCCGAGCAGTAGACCAGCGAAACGTGGACCTCGCACCCATCGCCCTCGTCGGCGCCCTCGGCGACCTGCAAGACCGGTACGACCAACGCAAACTCGGCGGACTCAACGAACAAATCGTCAACGACGCTGTCAACGCAGGCTTAGTCAAAGTCGAAAAAGACCTAACCTTCTTCGGCAGAGAAACCCGCCCCATCCACAAAACCCTCTCCACCACGACGAACCCGTTCATTCCAGGCATAAGCGGCGAAGAAGACAAAAGCCTCGCCTTCCTCTCCAGCCTCGACATCCCGCTGAAGAGCGGCGACAAATGGCGCGCACTTCGCGACCTCACCGAAGACGAGAAGAAACGACTCTGCTCCGCACTCGCAGACTACCTCCTGTCAAAGGGACTGCACTACGAAGTCACCAACCTCATCGGAAACATCTACACCCTCACACAAGAGGAACCCTGGACCAGCCTCCGAGACGCAAGAGAATTCGCCGTCGTCCTCAACTCCACCGGACGCATGGGCAGACCCAGCCTCGGAATAGCCGTCTGCATGGGCGACCGCACCAAGGCGCTGGAAGAAGCCAACCGGGTCCTCGAGAACTACCGTAAAGACATCAACAAATACCTCAACTGGGTCAACGAGAAACCCGAGCGCCTCAGAGAACTCGAAAACATCTACGTCCTGAACGGCGAAGACTTTGTGAACGAAAAAGTCATCGGCACCATCAGCAGCATACTCACCACCAGCCTGCCCAACGTCGAAAAACCCCTCCTCGCCTACGCCACCGTCCCAGGCGAGGGCGTCGCCAAGTTCTCCGCACGAACCACCGACCTCGCCGTCCGCAAAGGCATAAACTTGGGCGAAGTCATGCACGCCGCGGCAGAAAGAGCCTCGGGCAAGGGCGGAGGGCACAACATAGCCGCGGGCGGCCAGTCGCCGCTAGACAAGGTCGAGGCTTTCGTGAGCGCAGTCAACGCCCTCGTTGGGAAACAGCTCAGAGGCGAGGAAGTTGGAAGCCAAGATAACGCTTGAGTACAACGACGAGAAAACAGCGCGTGCCGTCGCCGATGGAGTTTCACCCGACAACTTCAAAACGCCGCCCGGCTTGGCCATCAGGACAGAGCACAGGGGCAAAGCCGTCATCACAGACATAGCGACTGAAGGCAAATTGGCCACGTTTACCGCCACAATCGACGACCTTCTTTCATGCGTGTCCACGGCTGAGCGAACTCTGCGGGTTCTGAAGAAGTAGCCCTCGGCGCTCGCCACTCCACGTTCTCAGCGAATGGCAAGGCTTTTAACCTCAGGGTTCTCTTGGAACCTATGAACCTACTCGGGGCAATGAAGGCGACGCTGAAAAGCAGGCGGTTCTGGCGTTGGCAGGCAGGCGGCGCCGTCATATACGCTATCCCAGCAGCCATCCGCTACGCCACGGGCACAGTTGCCCTCCCCATCTTGAACTTTCCTGGATTCTGGATTGGCCACATAATTCCAGGCAACATGCTGGAGAAAGTTCTGGTCAACGCCTTCTTCCCCGGAGGCGCGGGAGGCGTCGCAGGCGAGATATTCCTCAGCAACTACCGAGGCAACGCAGTCTCTGGTCGTGCAAAGTATCTGGCTCGGCTTGCTGGAGCACTGAGCGAGACAGCAGTTTGGTCTGCAATCCAGTTCGGGGGATACTACCTTCTGATAAGCGGTCCTGGAGGAAGCTACAACCTGTTCGAAAGCGTTTTCGTCTTCCCAATTAACTTCATACTTGCCGCATTGTCAATATTCACTCCTGATGTGGTGAACTTGGCAGCAAGAGGGATTGCGAGGATGCGAGGCAAAACGTCTGGCAAGACAGATTGAGGTTTTCCATGTTTGGTATCCTGCAGGTTAATATCGCCTTTCAGCGATAGGAGAAACTATGTTTCACGTTAGACGCAGGGACCGAGAAATAACCGACCGCGAAACCATGCAAAACGTCTTGAAATCTACCAAGTACGTCACAATCGCCATGAGCATGGACAACGAGCCTTACCTCGTGTCGCTGAGTCACGGCTACGACAAAGAAAACAACTGCTTGTACTTTCACTGTGCCTCCGAGGGCAAGAAGCTCATTTTCCTGAAATCAAACACCAAAGTCTGGGGGCAGGCAGTGCATGACTACGGTGTCACCGACGAATGCGACTACGCCTATACCAGCGTCCACTTCGCCGGAAAATTCAGCCTCATCGAAGACGCTGCAGAGAAGCGGCATGCTATTGAAGTCATTGTTCGGCAGTTGTCAGCGAAGCCAGAAGAGAAACTGGCGAAGATAAAACCTGAGAAACTCGCCAAGACTACCATGGGCAAAATCCACATCCACTGCATGACGGGCAAGCAGCACCAAAAACCCGAAACCCTGAACGCGTCCGAGAAAAGTTAATTAGTGGAGGAAGTCAGTATTGTTCTACGCTTTAGGAGCCCAGGTAGTATAGTCCGGTCTAGTATTATGCAAGCGACTACCGTTTTTCACTACTTTGAAACCACAAAAAACCTTGCTTCGAAGTTTTCTCTCTTTTCACATAAATCGCTTTCAAAACCACGGGGATTTGATATCACTTCTTCAGGCTCGTAAACCAACGCGTACATCGCTTGACATCCTTCTTTCTTGCGATAATACTCTTTGTCTAGAACTAGCTCCTCGGCAACTTTCTTCTTACGATGGTTTGTGCTTGCCATTTTCGCTTCAACTAGAATTTGCTCCTTTTTGAGGTAGAAATCAACACGAGGAGATGTTCCAGCATAGCTCGGACAGTACTCTTCAGGTCTAACGTCATCAAAAAATATTTTGAGAAGCCCATGTAACAAATCTTGGACATCATATTCATCATTTATTTCAAGTGGTTGTCGGTTTCTTTGCCTCTTTTGAAGTTGCTTTGCCACGATATGAAACCTCAAAAACAGATTCTCAAGGATTTGCGCTGGCTCTTTCGGAGGAGTGACGGGCTTAAACTTGATTAGGATACCATCTGCTTCTGTCTTGAAACTGGACACTTCTCTTAGAATATTCTCAATCTGCTTTTGAGTTTGGGTTGAGAAGGTGTTTCTTGAGAGACTCGAAGATTTTGTCATAGACGCTCGCGTCCTGTGTGGCAGGCAGTTCAAGTCTTATGTCAACGTTCAAATTTACTCCACCTTCTCTTGTAATTGGCAAATGAATTGTTGGGGGTTGCGCACTAGCTGTTGATAACGTTGTGACTGTTGCGTTTGCCTGTTGCAAAGAAGGCTGCATTTGGATTGGTGCGGCTCCAAAATCCGCAAATTGGCACAGTTCCTTGAATGTTCCAACTGTTGCACGTAACATCCTTTCGCCTCTGCCTGTTTTTGTCCGAAAGAAATTCTCTAAGTCCACATCGCTCGCTTGCCAAGGAGCTGCATGAGCCAAAAACAATTCCGAGTAACTCTCTCGTATTGCTTGTGCCATAACTGCTTTTGCTTTGCTCGTGTCTCTGAAGTTCCTATAGAATTCAGTCGGATTACCGTTTGCGTCAAGAAACTTTGAAAACTTGAGGATAGGTATCGTCTGCCAATCGTTGCTGCTCGTATAACCCAAAGATTTCAAAAACTCTTGCGTGACCCTTGCAGGTTCGGGTCTTGTGGACATTTTCTTAAGAAAGTCTTCAAGTGCGCTGGTTTTTAGCGTCCAAGGATAGTCTGCCATTATTTTGGCCTCCTGTACAGTTCGTATTTCCGTATCATTTCCTTTTAAGCATTACGCAGCTTTCAGTCCGTGGTTACTTAATTGCAATGGCTGTTCAAAATAGAAGTATCGCTTGCAGCCATCTAGAGGAATGGACGTGGTAAGGTTTAAGTAGTGTAGCTATTTCTATAAATTAATAAAAGATGACAATTAAATGCAAAGAGTAAAACTCCCCAGGGAAAAACAAAAAAAGTTAATTGAAAAAGCGAAAGCGAAAACCGGCTTATCGTGGGCGGAATTAGCATTGCAGTTCGGTCTTAACCCACACTACCTCTGTCATGAATTAAGAAATGGGGAATGCACGCTTTCCTTCTCAACATTCAAACAATTGTGTGCTATTTCCGAGGAAGAATGCGACAGCGATGTGGTTGGACTGGTAAAGTCCAACTGGGGGCAAAAGAAAGGAGGTGTCACCGGTGGAGGCGGAAAGCCAAAGAGGGTTAAACTTCTTTGCGAAAAATCTAGTGACTTGGCTGAAATCATTGGTGTGATTCTAGGTGATGGCCATCTTGATGACTCTTCCGAGTCTGGACAATATGCCGCAAGGATATGTGGAGGTGAAGACGACTGGAAATATCTTGAGTCCTTTGTTTCTCCGTTGTTCTCAAGAGTTCTAGGACAACCACTCAAGAGTTTCAGACTTAAGACTGCAAGGGCTGTGATGTTTTATGTCAATGACAAGAATTTAGTATTTACGTTGGAATACTACGGACTCAAGCCTGGGAACAAGAAAAAGCAAAATGTAGGCATACCGTCATGGATTTTTGAGAATAATTCTTATCTTAAGTCATGCATAAGAGGATTGTTTGACACCGACGGAACAGTTTTCCCCAAATCTTCCAATCGAAGCATGCCCCAGTTGGAACTAACCTCTAAGATTAAAGGAATTCAGGAAACATACAGACGAGGTCTTCTGCAACTTGGCTTCAAGCCTAGTAAATGGTCTGACACGCCTTCGCCAAAATGCGGTCTGTATGCAAGAAGGGAAGTTGATAAATTCGCCAAATCTATTGGTTTCCACAATCAAAAACACGCAAAGCGCTTTGAAAGCATCACGGGCAAAAAGTATCTTTATATGTCTGAATAAGAGAGAGATTCTGCACGAAACGAACTGCCCAGGTAGTATAGTCCGGTCTCAACATGAGTTCTTTCATGTTGCCGGAGCAGTATATGCGGCTGTCGCCCGCAGGACCCGGGTCCGAATCCCGGCCTGGGCGCCACTCTACTCCTTTTGAGGAAAACAAGAAAAAGAATGCTCAGGTTCAGCGCCATTTTCTAATCGGCGAAATGGGCGTTGTCTTCATCGAAGCCACGCCTTCAATGGGTCGCACAACGTCGCCGACGAAGTGAAGTGCGTTCTCATTTGTGTCCGCCTCGAACAGAATGGCGAAATCCCACTTGCCAAACACTTGGTAGGCTTCTTCAAGCTTGACGCCGTCGATTGGTTTTTCTTTCCACTTCATGACTGCAGCGTACAGTTTTCCTGCGCCCGCTGGACCTAGTTTTATCATTGAGAAATATTTCTGACTGGATTTTTCCATATCAAAACACCAAACAATAGTTTCTGCGAAAAGCGTTTAAACCTTGCGGTTTCACCGCACAGCCGCATCCGCCGTTTCCAAAGAAGACTTCAGCTTCAAGTCAGCATTAAGATTGTCACGCCGACTACGGCTAAGACGGCTCCGAGGATTCCTCGCCAGTTCGTCCGCTCGCGATACAGCAACCACATGAGCGGGATGATAATCAGCGGCTCCAGCGAGAGCAGCGTCTGAGCAATGCCCGCCTCCGTGTAAGACACCGCGAGCAGGGAGAGTGTCATACCCAGGAAAGGCCCAATCAGGGCGCCGCCAGAAACAAACTTCAAGCCCTCTCTGTCTTTCGCCGTTTTGCGCAGTTCAGGCAGTTTCTTGAACAGCAATGCGGCGACCCACACGAACACCGTAGCAATCATCATCCGAATCAGGGCTGCCGACACGGGGTTCATGGCTACTTCTCCTCCGACGTACATTCCTTGTTTGGAGAGCACCAAGCCGATTCCCTGACCCGCCGCGGCGACGGTGGCGGCAAACAGCCCCCAAGCCTTGCGCTTGCTTCCGTCGGTTGGTTGTTCCGTGCCGTTTTCCCTTTCCAGCAAGACCACAACTATGCCCATCAACGTAACCGCCACTCCAAGAATGGCAAGTGCCGGAAACGTTTCGTCGAGCATGAGGAAGGCGCCGACGGACGCGAAGATGGGCGAGGAAGCCATTATCAGAAGCGCTCGCCTCGGACCAATTAGGATGTAGGCGGCAAACAAGCCGAAGTCGCCGATGCCCAGCCCCACGATGCCGCTCAACCCCATCCAGAACCACTGCTCGCCGCTGGCAGCAGGCAGAACATAGCCCAGTAGGACAACATGGGCGAGGGCGAGCATGCCGACTGTGATGGCGGAGCGGAAGGCGTTGACGCTGAAGAAACTCATTCGCTTGCCTGCGGAGGTGAACAGGATGGAGCTGCCGGTCCACAGGAACGCGGTAAGAATCGCGGCTGAGTTGCCTAAGAGGTTTGCGTCCAAGTTTTCCACTTGAGTCTAAGCCAAGACCATGCTGGGGCTTTAAGCCTTTCTTGCAACCGAAGCCTATCGGAACGTAGGATTGTCTTGGTCAGGTTTTCGCAGCTCTGGAGGGGTTTGTGAAGCTGCACGGAACGTTGACCACGCATTTCCCGCACACGTCGGCCAACCCGAGCGCCGCGTACTTTCTGGCGTTTGTAAGGCATTCCTCATAACACGCCCGCTTGTCCAGAGAGTCTGCTTTGAGAGCTTTCGGTCTGCATTTCTTGACGCATGCTCCGCATGAGCCGTCCAGTTTGAACAGGCAGAACTCCTTTGCACTCCTTTGGGTGGGTGTGATTTCTGCGTTTGTGACTATGCTTCCGAGTCTGCCGCAGCAGCCCTTCTCGGTGATTATCATGCTGTGCAGTCCGAACGTGCCCAAGCCCGCGATGTAAGCTACATGCTTCTGAGACCAGTTGGAGACGAGTTTTTCTTCGTCAAAGTTGTGAGTCGGCAATGTTACTGCTCCTCTGAACCCGTGCTGCTCCAGCATTTCGCAGATAGCTTTGCTGAGGTTTGTGATCAGCTGGTTGGTTTCGACGTAGGATTTTGCCCACTGCTCCGAGGCGCCTCTGCCCCGCGCGTTGCTCAACGTGGTTTCTCTTGTGAACGGAAGAAAGTAGGAAACGACCGTCTTTGCGTCAGCCTGCAGGTCCGCGGGCAGGAAGTGCTGGGCATCCACGAGTTGTTTGAGCCTCGGGAACAAGGGGTCCTGGGCGTCTGCGAAGGCTACCAAGGGTTCTTCCCAGCTTGTAGCGGTGGGCACCTTTGACCTGCAAGCCTTGACGTAACCTTTGATGAAGCTTTCAGTTTCTTCCTTCATGCTGCTCGTTCTTCGACAAGACGGTCCGTGAAGAAAAAGCTTCTGTTTTTCTCCGTGCTTCTTGAAGCTTGAGGGGTTATGTTGTTTTGAGCTTTTTGCGTGCAGAAAACATATGAGAGCAAGCCTCACCAGAATTAGCGATGATTCAGACTCAGGTTCGCGGTTCTGCCTCTTCGGGCGACAACTGGCTACTCAACGTCATCAGGCAGGTCAACAGCGCCGCCGTGGAAGAGCGGCAGATAACAACCCGTGCCCGGCAGAGTAGCCTCTGCGTTCTCTGTAAGGGCGCCCGAAACCTGTGCGGAAAAACCCGCTGCCCCATCATGGTCAAGGTCAACAGCTACCTGCGCAGCGTGCCCCTCATGTTTAGCGAGGACATCGACGGGGTTTCGCCTCCCAGTGTGTTCATCGGCAGAATCGGCTATCCTTACGTCTACGCTGGACCGCTCGTTCCGCCCGTTCAAGAGGATACTTCGCTGTTCGACTTGCCCGAGCGGTGGTTCGGAAAGACCATAGACGAAATCGTCGGGTTCCGCAGTCTCCTCGTTCGCGGCAAGCACCGCGTCCATGTGCAGGCGTTCACGCAGGCAGGGAAAATCGTGGAGCAGACGCGGGAGTTGGCTCTGGCGGAGAACAGCGTGGACATCGAGTTAAACCTGACGAAGAAGCCTCGCGGCTCGATTTTCATGGACGCTGAAGTGCAGCCTTTCGGTCCCTCCGCGCCAATTCGGGACTTGCACGTGGGAGACGCGAGGTTTGATCATCACGTGGAGAAGGCTTATTACGATACGGACTTGAAGGCTCAGCCCGCGGTGCTGGACTTGTACAAGAGCGGCGTCATGGTCACGAAGATTCAGAAAGCCTTCAGCGTCGGCGCCTTCGGACTGGAGAAGAAGCGTCGCCTCGTGCCCACACGCTGGAGCATCACCGCGGTTGACGACATCATCGGCAAAGGCCTTGTGGAGCAGGTGAAGACTTTTCCCGAAATCAACGAGTTCCGCGTGTACGAGTCCATCTACTTGGACAACGTGTTCGAGATTCTCATGGTCCCAGCGCAGTGGAGCTACGAGTCTATGGAAGCCTGGTACCCCGGCACAGTTTGGAACCCGAACGGGGCAACGGTGGAGATTTACTCCGACTGGGAAGGCAACGACGGCAGAACCACGTACGCGCAGATTGGCGGATGCTACTACTCGGCGAGGCTTGCGGTGTGCGAGCAACTTGTGAAGGAACGCAGGCAGGCAACCGTCGTCGTTCTGCGCGAAGCCCGACCCGGCTACATCATGCCCGTGGGCGTTTGGCAAGTAAGGGAGAATGTGCGGAATGCCATGCGTCAGAAGCCTTTCCAGTTTAGGACGCTGAACGAGGCGTTGAAGTTCATCAGCGGCCGGTTCGAGATTCCTATGCACCAGTGGATTGTTCAGGGTCACATGCTGAGGAACCTGCTGTTCCAGAAGAGGCTGACCGACTACTTCCGCTCCAGCTGACCCTCGATGGGCGCGGCGCAAGTGTAATATAACCGTTCCACGCAGTTTGAGGCAGGTGAGTTTCCATGCCGTGTCCAATCCGTTACCACTTCACTCAACGCTTCTCAGTTCCCGCTCGCAAGGCATACGAGTGGTGCACCGACTACGACCCAAGCGACCACGCGCTCATGGGCGAAGTCGGCGCCGAAAGGCAAATCAACTGGCTGACCGACAGCACGGTGATTCTGACGGATGCTTTTCTCGTTGGCGGTTCAAAAGTCGAGAAGCAGAAACTCGTGCAGTTGTACCCTAACCAGCTGTTCTGGGTCTCCACGCACCTGGCGGGTCCTTATAAGTACTCGCAGTTTCTCTACGCGATTCGGGCGGTCGGCGGGAAAGCCTCGCGTTTGAGTTTCACTGGTCTTCAGCTCGAGTACGAGAAGAAGATGAGCGAAGCAGAAGTCAAACAGCTGGCAGACAAGCTGTGCAAAGACGACGCCCAAGCCTGGAAGCTCTTAGCTAAGGCGATGGAGAAGGACCTGGGCAAGAAGACCCAGAAGTAGACGGCAGAAGAGTCTGCGCAGGTTATTCGAGATGCTCTTTGTCTAGTTTGCGGTACTTCTCCATGGCGTATTCGACGAGTTTCCCAGCTTCTTTGGCGTTTTTCCATTCCTTCGCCTTTGCCCATTTGTGGGGCTCTAGGCGCTTGTAGGTTTCGAAGAATTCCTGAATCTCTTTGAGCTGGTGCTGGTGGATGTCGCTTATGTCGTGGTAGCCCTCGAACCTTGCGTCGTTCACGAGGACGGACAGGACTTTTGCGTCGAGTCCGGCTTCGTCTTCGATGATGAGCGCGCCTATTACTCTGACCTTGACTACGGCGCCTACTTGTAGGGGTTCGAAGCTGAGGACCATGATGTCCATGGGGTCGCCGTCGTCGAACCAGGTTTGGGGGACGAACCCGTATTCGACGGGGAAAACGACTGATGAGGGGATGATTCTGTCGAGGACGAAGGCTTCCCATTTGGTGCTGTACTCGTATTTGTCTCTGGAGCCGCTTGTGACCTCGACCACCATGTTCAACAGCAGCGGTGGGTTGTCTCCCGCTGGGAGGTCTTTCCAGAAGTTCATGGCTGATTTTTCACCTTGAGAGCAGAGTGCGACTCGGCAATTTAAGCATTCTTCGGTCGGTCAACGGCTTTTCTCGTTGAAGAAGGATTCAAGTTTGACGTTCTCGGCTTTCTTCAGCACTTCGGCGCACTTCTTCGGGTCCAAAGCCTTGTACTCCAAGCCCATGGAGACAAGAAGGCGCTGCACGTCCTTGCCCAAGCTAGGCGCTGCCAGAACGGCTCGGATTTCACGGTTCACCTTGGCTCGGATGGGCTCGATGTATTTGGCGAGTTGCAGGGCGTTTTCTTTGGTGGCGGTTTTCCGCTTGACTTCGATGATGACGAGTTTGCCGTCTTTGTCCTCGCCGTAGATGTCCACGAATCCGGGCTCCACGTGTTTCTCCCAGCTTATCGGCTTGAACCCTTCCTCGAACAGTTCGGGCTTCAGGAGCACTGCTCGGTGCATGTCCTCTTCTGTGGCGTAGAGGAGAAAGTCTCCTGAGTCTTGAAGCGCGAGGGCGGAAACCATGAAGACCGCGTCGAACGTGACGCGGACGCTTTCGCGGGGCTTCTGCCTCACCCCATGCACCTCCAGCGTGCCGTCCTTGACTTGGACGTGGAAGACGCTTCCGGAGGGTTGCCAGTTGACGGGTTCGTAGCCGACTGGGCGGTGAACTAGCAGCGAGCCGTCTTCTTTTATGATTAGCAGTCGTTCGCCTTTTTCAAGCGTGGACCTCGCCCTGCCAGCGTAGTGCACGTGACATCTGCCCGCCACGATGAGGGTGCGCCTCTGCGTGAGCGCCTTCTCAATCGCCGCGGCGGCTTCGCTGAGGCTTGGATTCGCGAGGATGACTTGTCGGTTGCTTTGCTGCATGGCGGTTCAGGAATAGTTTTACATGCGCCGCGTACATAAGAGTTCTGAGCGTTGGTGACAGTGAGCACTTGGAGCAGGAAGCGCGCGGTCAAGCGCCGCTACGACCTGACGGCGCAGATGTACGACGAACGGTACAGCGAGGAGCAGGAAGCCAAGTACCAAGCAGCCCTCCAATGCCTCAGCCTAAGCCGCGATAGTGCTGTTTTGGATGTTGGATGCGGCACGGGGCTGTTCTTCCGCCACGCAATCGAGAAGGCTAAGGCGCTCGTTGGAGTGGACATCTCGCGCACGCTGCTGCTCAAGGCGAGAGACCGCGCCAAAGCGTGCGGCAATATCTACGTGGTTCAAGCTGACGCGGACCACCTGCCCTTCCGAGATGCCTTCTTCAGGTCAGTCTTTGTTTTCACGGTTCTCCAGAACATGCCCAAACCCGTCGAGACCCTGAGGGAAGCCAAGCGAGCCCTTCGGCAGGACGGCTCCCTGGTCGTGACTGGCTTGAAGAAGGCGATTTCCCTGAAGGCACTGGGCAGAATGTTGACTCGGGCAGGGTTGCGGGTCGTCTTCTTCAAGGATGATGAGGCGCTCAGGTGTTACGTAACCGTGAACGTTAAAACCTAAGAAACCATGATTCCGCGGTTTTTCACGTATCCCTCGGTTCATTTGAGATTGATGTGTGATTCTCAATGTTCTTCAGGGAATATTTATATCCAAACAAACGCACTCAAATTTCCAATAGACGGTTGTAGAGCGCTGAAAACCCAAACTTCAGCGCATCGCATCCCTGTCTGTAACGGTGGACAAGACACATGCCGTTAAAAACCCAAAAACTCGACACGGCAAACGCACTCACGCTAGAATGGATTTTACACGTCAAGAATTACAAACTCGCCTTGGACAAAGCCCAATGCGCAGGCTGCGAAATCTGCAGCTTAGCCTGCCCAAAAGAAGCCATTAAGCTGACGAAACAGCAGAAAGCGACAGGCGGGAAAGCTCAGAAAGCCAAGGTCGACATAGACCTTGCCAAATGCAACTTCTGCGGCGTATGCGACATAGTCTGTCCTTTCGGCGCCATAAAAGTCACTTTGAACGGCGAGCACAACCTAAACGTGGTGGCGAAAGAGAGCTTTCCGGAGCTCATCCGAGACATCAAAATCGACACGCGCAACTGCCCCAAGGACTGCGTCGCCTGCGCCGAAGCCTGCCCACTCGACCAGTTAAAAATAACGAAGGTCACGTACGACGGCAAACCCGTCGAGGACGTAAACGCATTGTCCCCCAGCCAGCGAAGACACGTTGTGGTCAGCGTGGACATTCCCAAAGAGAAGTGCCCCACCTGTAGGGCATGCGAATACAAGTGCCCGCCCGGCGTCATCAAGATGCGCAAGACCTTCGAAGGAAAAATCAGCATCGACCAAGCCAAATGCCCCGAAGGCTGCACCGACTGCGCGGACGTCTGCCCCATCACGGGCACGCTGACCGTTGCCAACGGCAAAGTGAACGTTAACGAAGCCACGTGCGTCTACTGCGGCGCCTGCAAAGCCGTTTGCCCCGTACCCGAGGCTCTGACGCTGAAGCGCACGAAGGTACTGCATACTCCTATTCATTCGGGAACCTGGAACAAGACTCTGCAGCGCATCACGTCGCCCGTGGACGCTGTGAAGGAGCTGAAAGCCACAGGCTCCAAGAAAGCCCGAGAAACGGTTGCCCGACGCTTCGTCACTGAGGAGGTCATAAGATGAGCACTCCAGAAACACCGAAACAACCCGCACCACCACCGGCGCCTGAACCCCTGCGGGTAGGCGTCTTCGTCTGCCACTGTGGTCTGAACATCGCGGGCACCGTGGACATAAAACAGGTCGTCGAGTACGCTAAGACGATTCCCGACGTGGTTTACGTTAAAGAGAACCGCTACACCTGCGCTGACCCAGGACAGGAAGAAATCCGCAAGGGCATCAGGGAGCACAAGCTGAACCGCGTTATCGTCGCCGCCTGCTCACCCAGAATGCACGAAGCCACCTTCCGACGCACAGTTTCCGAGGCGGGGTTGAACCCGTTCCTGTTCGAGATGGCTAACATCCGCGAGTTCGCGTCCTGGTGCCACCCCAACACGCCTCAGGAAGCCACTGAACGGGCGAAGGACGCGGTACGCATGGCAGTCGCCAAAGCACGCCTAATGATGCCCCTGCAGACCATCGAGGTGCCCGTCACGAACAAGGCCCTCATAATCGGCGGAGGCATCGCAGGCATGAACGCCGCGCTGGACCTGGCGGAGATGGGCTTCAAAGTCTACATGCTCGAAAACACCGAAAGCATCGGCGGACACATGGCAGCCCTGGACAAGACCTTCCCGACGTTGGACTGCAGCATCTGCATCGAAGGACCGAAGATGGTGGACTGCGGACGCCACCCGAACATCCAGATAATCAGCAACGCCGACCTCGTCAAGGTCGACGGCTACATCGGCAACTTCAAAGTCAAAATCAACAAGAAACCCCGCTACGTCAAAGCCGACAAGTGCACGGGCTGCGGCGAATGCAAAGACGCCTGCCCCATCGAGTTCCCCAACGAGTGGGACATGAACGTGGGCACTCGAAAAGCGATTTCGGTGCCGTTCGACCAGGCAGTGCCGCTGATTTACACCGTGAACAAGGACTACTGCATCGAATGCTACAAGTGCGTGGACGCTTGCGGCGCCCGCGAAGCCATAGACTTCGAGCAAAAACCCGAAGAAATCAACATCGAAGTCGGCGCCATAATCGTCAGCACAGGCTTCGACGTGTACCTGCCCTACGACATGCCGCTGCTCGGCTACGGGAAGTACCCCAACGTCATAACGAGCATGGAGTTCGAACGGCTGATTCTCGCCGCTGGACCCACAGGCGGCAAAGTCATTCGGCAATCCGACGGCAAAAAGCCGCACAGTGTGGCGTTCATCCAGTGCGTCGGCAGCCGCGATAAGAACAAGTACCCCTACTGCAGCAACTACTGCTGCATGTACACGCTGAAGCACGTCGTGCAGCTGAAGGAGAAGTACAAGGAAGACGTCGAAGTGTCCGTTTTCTACATGGACATCCGCAGCCCAGGCAAAGGCTACGAGGAATTCTACGACCGAGCCCGCGAACGAGGCGTCAACTTCATCCGCGGACGCGTCAGCCGCATCGACGAAGACCCCGTGACGCACAACCTCATCCTGCACAGCGAAGACCAGACGCTCGGCATGCCCATTGAGCTTGAAGCGGAAATGGTCGTCTTGGCAACGGCGTCCATTCCCAAGAAGGGCTCCGCTGACATAGCCCGCATCCTCAACCTATCACGCGGCGCAGACGGCTTCTTCATGGAGAGCCACCCCAAGCTGAAGCCGATGGACGCGCCGACTGACGGCGTGTTCTACGCGGGCGCCTGCCAAGGGCTTAAGGACATTCCCGCGAGCGTTTCGCAGGGCAGCGGCGCCGCCTCACGCGCAGCCACGGTCATCAGCAAGCCGAAGTGGAAGATTGAACCCATCGTCAGCGTCGTTGACGAGACCAAATGCAGAAACAAAACCGCCAAGTGCGGAGTCTGCGAGAGCAAATGCCCCTACGGAGCCATAAGAATCGAACCCAACAAGCCTGCGCACATAATCACGGCAAGCTGTCACGGATGCGGCACATGCGTCGCAGAATGCCCCCAAGGCGCCATCACCCAGATGCACTTCACCAACGCCCAAATCATGGCGCAGATTCGTGCGGCGCTCGAGGACAAGCCTGAAGAGAAAATTCTGGCTATCCTCTGCAACTGGTGCAGCTACGCAGGCGCAGACCTCGCAGGCACAAGCCGCTTCGAGTACCCTCCAAGCGTACGAGCCATCCGCGTCATGTGCTCGGGCAGAGTCAACCGCGAATTCATCCTCGAAGCCCTGCGCTTGGGCGCAGGCATGGTCCTTGTGGGCGCGTGCCACCTGCCCTACGACTGCCACTACATCAGCGGAAACTACAAGATGAAAGCCCGAACCGACGCCTTGAAAGGCATGCTGACGAAGCTGGGCATGAGCGAGCAACGGTTCCGCGTCGAATACGTCTCAGCGGCAGAAGGCATACACTACGCCGAAGTCATCCGCGAAATCGACGCAGACATGAAGGCACTGGGCAACGACAAAATCAAAGCCGAAAACGCCAAGCTGAAGCCCATCCTCGAGAACATGCTGAAACCCAAGAAATAGCGGCGACGCTCTCTTTCTCCCCTGGGAAGAAAACAGAACAGTGGTGCCCCGTTTGCCCAGCTCCGAGACAACTTCCTTGAACTGGTGGCGGATCAACGGGTCAAGTCCACCTAGCGGTTCGTCCAGAACCAGAAGCTTCGGCTCATGGAGAAGTGCTTGGGCTAAACCCACTTTCTGGGTCATGCCCCCAGACAGCTGAGAAATCTTCTTGTGCCGAACATCCGACAAAGAAACCAAATTCAGCACTTCAGGGATGCGACTTTCAACCTGCTCCGCAGTTAGACCTGAAAGCCTTCCGAAGGTCGTCAGCGCGTGGTTCACTGTTCGCCACTCTTGGAACGTCACGTTCTGAGGAAGGTAACCCAACAGTTTATGCACTTCCTCTTTTTTCTCAGGCACTCTGTACCCGCCAAGGAGCACTTCGCCTTGGAAATCGCTGATGAGTCCGACCAAGATTTTCATGGTCGTGGTTTTTCCCGCGCCGTTTGGACCTATGTAGCCAAAGATTTCTCCTTCATTGATTTCAAAAGAAATGTCGTCTAAGGCGCGGAAATTGAAGTAGTTTTTTGACACTCCACGAAGGACAACAAAGGGTTCTCTGTCGTCGGTCAAGTTGCCGCCAGCCGCTTCGGGCTTAGCCGTTAGCTCACACTTACTTCGCAGCTTCTTTTATGTTCTTCGAACACTCCCTCAAGCCGTGTATGAGTAAACAGCGGTTTGGCGCGGAATGTGTATCCAAGGCTGAAGACGTTTACTGCGCTGAGGTCATCAAGGAAATCGACGCGGACATGAAGGCGCTGGGCAAGGCGAAGATTCAGGCGGAGAACGCGAAACTGCGCCCGACGCTTGAGAACATGCTCAAACACAAAGCAAACCTTTCTTCTTTTCTGAGAGTCAAAACTGTCCTTTTCTCGAAAGTCCAACCGGTTTCAGGTTTTATGCTAAAGTCTTATTAACAAATCCGTGCCCAGAGAAATGTGTCCGATGAAGGGGCAGGAATTTGGACCCAAAGGCTGGGGACATCTCTCTACCCGTTGACCTCATCCGCACAGTAGCCATCATACTTGTTATCCTGCTCCACGCAGCGGTAGAGCCGTATCAAATCGCCGACCTGATGTCTCCTGCTGGCGTTTCCTCTTGGTGGTCGGTGAACATCTACGACTCCATAGCTAGACCCTGCGTCCCATTGTTCGTGATGCTGACTGGTGCGTTGTTGCTTCAACCGAGCAAAAGCAATGAACCCCTCGGCGTGTACTTCAAGAAACGGCTAAACCGAATCGCCCTGCCCTTCGTTTTTTGGGGAGCTGCATACTTCGCGTGGCGAGCCTTCGTCAACCACGAGACGCTGACTTCGTCTTCAATCTTGCAGGGCATACTCATGGGTCCATACAACCACTTCTGGTTCCTCTACATACTCGTCGGACTCTACCTAATCGCTCCACTGCTGCGGATACTTGTCGGTTATGCAGACTGGAAACTCATCCGATACTTCCTGCTGCTGTGGTTCACAGGTACGGCTCTCGTGCCTCTCATAAGCCTGCTCACGCCCTACAGCCTAAACGGCGGTGTCTTCATAATGACAGGATGGCTCGGCTACTTCCTCCTCGGCGCATACATACAACGAATGCAGTGGCGCACCTTAACCCTGTACATTTTGGTCTTTTCAGGATACGTGCTAACGATACTCGCAACCTACGTCGTGACGGGCACGATCGGAGAACGTGTCGGCCAGTTCTTTTACGATGCCTCAAGCGCCAACGTGATTCTAACATCAGTTGCCATGTTTCTGCTGCTCAACAAAGTCTCCTCAGCCCAGCTGAACATCAGCCTTCCACGCGCAAACCGACTGCTTCACCTGATTAGCCAATACACGCTGCCCATCTACCTGATGCACGTCATGGTCATGGAGACACTGCAGAAAGGTTACCTCGGATTCCAAATCAGCCTCGCCACGATGGACCCAGTTCTCGAAATTCCCCTAATCACCGCTATAACCTTCTTCATCACGCTTGGAATCGTCATTCTTCTGAAGAAAATTCCCATCATCAGAAGACTAATCGGCTAACAGCAAACCGGCGCAGAGCTGTGCACGCGACTCCCAAGAGAATTCGAACATATTTGGAGCCTAATAGAAACTCGATGCAGAAACCTATAGAGGGTAGGTCCACCCAGCCTGCCCAGCTCAGGACAGCGGCAACGTCACTTTCAGCGTATTCTCGTCATACTCTTCCTTGCTGAAGCCTAACCGTTCGCAGACCCTGAGCATCTTGTAGTTGTTCGCAACGACGAAGCCGAAAACCTTCTCCAGCCGCATGCCCCTTGCGATGCCAATTATGGTTTCCATCAGCTTCTTTCCCAGCCCCTCGCCGTGCCACTTGTCGCCTACGAGCACCGCGTACTCCCCGCTTTTTCCATCCGGCTCCAAGATCAGCCTAATCGCACCGATGATTTGCCTGTTGTTTTCTTTCAGTTCGGCAACGATGGCGATTTCCCTATCATAATCCAGATTGCAGTAGCGTGTCAGCGTTTCGTGGGGCAGCTCCTTGATGATCTCGAAGAACCGGAACCGCATCGTCTCCTCCGACAGCGACTTAAAAAGCTCGTTGAACATGCCCTCGTCCTCAGGCTTGATGGGACGAAGCACCACCGGAACGCCACTTTTCAGCTTCCACCGGCTTACGTACTTCTGCGGATAAGGCGCGATCACCAGATGCTCGTGCGGAACAACCTTGTGTGTCATCCTGTCCGCATCGAGGACTATTCTGGCGTCAACGGCGACGGCGCCTGCCTTGTCCACGATGAGCGGGTTGATGTCCACCTCCTTGATTTCGGGCAGGTCCACAATCATCTGCGAGAACTTTACCAAAACTTCCTCCAGGGCTTTTGCGTTGAGCGGGACGCCCAGAGCCGAAGCCTGCCTGTAAACCGCTGTGCCCTCTATCAGGTTCCGCGCAAGAACCTGGTTCAGCGGAGGAAACCCCAGACTGACATCCTTGTACAGTTCCGCAGCTGAACCGCCCATGCCGAACAGGATGACGGAGCCAAACTGAGGGTCCTTCTTCGAACCCACCAGCAGCTCCAGCCCCCTGCTTCGAATCATCGGCTGAAGCATCACACCCTGAAACTCTGCCGTGGCGCTGAATTTCTTGACGCGCTTCTCCAGCTCGCCGAAGAAGGTGTGAACCTCCAAGCTGGAGCAGACGTTGAGAACCACGCCTTCGATCTGTGACTTGTGCGAAACCTGAGGAGACAAAGCCTTCATCACCACTGGGTAACCCAGCTTCGAAGCCAAAGCCTCAGCTTCATTCCCGGAACGCGCCACCATAGTCTTCGCCACAGGAATCCGATAGCCCTCCAGGAAACGAAGCGACTCCGCAAGCGTCAGAACCTGTCGCCCATCACAATAAACGCTCTTCAGCACCGCCCTCAGGGAAGCGGGAACCGTCAACTCCAGCGGCACCTCTTCAGGCGTCTCGTACAGAAGCCCAAGGTTCTGCGTGTAGCTGTACATGTACATAAACGTCGAAACCGCCTGCTCAGGCGTGCTGAACACGGGCACGCCGTTGCTCTGCAGGAAACGCTTCGCCCTGTTGCACCTGGGGTCCACGCTCATCAGCGAAACGAGCACGGGCTTCTTCGTTTGCTTCGCCAAGCCCACCACGACCTTCGCGATGGCAAACGGCTCCGAGGCGCCCTGAGGCGTGTAAATGACCAAGTAGCCGTTGCTAGCCTTGTCCTGCAGACAAAGCTCCAACGCTACCCTGAACCGCTCGGGCGTGGCTTCCTCGAAGATATCCACGGGATTCGCCAGACTGCAGTAGGACGGAAGCACACGCCGCAAACCCTCCACCGTCTCCGTGCTCAGCTTCGACAGCTTCCCGCCCTTCGCGATGAGGCTGTCCGTCGCCATGATTCCCGGTCCGCCAGCGTTCGTGATTATCGTCAGGTTAGGCCCAGTTGGGTTCGGCTGCATAGCCAAAGCCTCGGCACAGTCAAACAAGTCGCTAATGGCGCCGACTCTAACGATGCCCGCTCGGCGGAAAGCCGCATCGTAAACCGCATCCTCACCTGCAATGTTCCCACTGTGCGACAGCGCAGGAACGCTGCTCTCCTTGAAGCGCCCAGCTCGCACGACGACTATAGGTTTGGTCCGGGCGAACCCTCGGGCGGCGCTCATGAAGTTCCGCGCATTCTTAATCGACTCCACGTACAGCACGATGCTCCTCGTCTGAGCGTCCGTGCCGAAGAAATCAATCAGGTCCCCCAAGTCGACGTCAATCATCGAGCCCGTCGAAATCACAGCGCTGAAACCCACCTGCGCCTCCTGCGCCCAATCCAAAGCCGAAGCACACAAGGCGGCGCTCTGGGAAATGAACGCGATTTTTCCCGGTCTCGCTTTCTTGTCGCCAAACGTGGCGTACAGCCCTGCCTTGGGTCGGATGATGCCGAAGCTGTTCGGTCCGATGATGCGCATGCCGTACTTTCGCTTGTGCTCAAGTATCTGCCGCTCCAGCGCTTCGCCGTCTTCGCCTGCCTCCCTGAAGCCCGCGGATGTGATGACGACGCCTGAAACCCCGGTCTTCCCACATTCTTCCACGATCTGCGGCACCGTGTGCGCCGGCGTGGCGACGATGGCAAGGTCGACTCTGCGCGGAATCTTGCTCACGCTGGGGTAAGCCATGATGCCCTGCACGACCTGCCTGAAGGGGTTTACAGGAAAAACCGTCCCCTTATAGCCCACGCCTATGAGGTTGCGGAGAATCTTAGCGCCCAACGAGTCCTCCCGGTCGCTTGCGCCGATGACGGCGATTCTCTGCGGATTAAATATCTTGTTCAGGTTTTCGATGCCCAACCCTTGTTTCACCAGTCTGCAGAATGAACTAGTCTCAATGCAGTAGCTCATTTGACGCGGTTCCTTTTTAAAATCTTCCCAAGCTTCGACTCTCCGAAAAAAATAATAAGAAACAGGTGAGATGTACTGCCCAGAGGAATAAGAAATGTCAACCCAAACAGTCTTAAACCCTAACCCCTCACTCGCGATAATCGGCGGCACAGGCAAAGAAGGAAGCGCCATCGCCATGCGATTCGCCAAAGCAGGCGTCCGCACCATAATCGGCAGCCGCGACGCCATGAAAGCCCAGAACACGGCAGCTGTCATAAACGGCAAATTTGGCATAAAGAACGTCGAAGGCTACACCAACCGCGAAGCCACAGCCAAAGCCGACGTCGTCCTGCTCGCCGTACCGTACGACGGCATGAAACCCATCCTAGAAGACATCAAACCAGCCGCCGCTGGAAAAGTCATCATAAACATCGCCAGCAGCCTAGACGCTGAGAAGAAAAGCCGCGCCCGCATAAATCCCGCAGGCTCCATCGCCATGGAAATCCAGACGTTCTTCGGCGAGGGAACCAAGGTCGTCGACGCCTTCCAGAACATCAGCCCCGAGCAACTGGAGAAATTCGACGAGAAAATCGAAACCGACGTCCTCGTCGTGGGCGCAGACCGAGACACACGCGAAATGGTCATCGGCTTAATCAAGAAAGTCGGCATCGGCGCTTTCGACGCGGGCATGATTCAGAACGCCGTGGTTGTCGAAACCATGACTGCAGCGCTCATTTCCATAAACATCAGGTACAAAGTGAAGGGTGCAGGAATCCGCATAATCGGCGTCCCACGCACCTAACTATTCCCTCTTCTTCTGCATCTGCTTTTTCGTCAGCGCAGCCTGCGTCTTCGGCTTCGCAGTTGCATCTGCTCCAGAACATGTTTGCTGAGTGTGTTGTTCTGGACTTCGAACAGCTTCTTCAAGTCCTCGGCGGAATCGATGTCCGTGCCAGTTCCTACAGAGTAGAAGAACCTCACCCTCAAACCTCGGCGTCGAGCTTCCCGGAAGTGATTCACGAAACTCCGAGGCCCGAAGTTCGCCGCTATCGCATTCGGAGGTTTTCTGAAGAGCACGTTCGTTCCCCCAGTCGACGAAGGAGACAGCACAACGGTTTCGCCGTCTGACCCCAAGCCGACCGTGCAGTCGATGTCTCTCGGCTTTAGAAGCGGGACGTCGGCTGGAATCACAAGAACGGATTCCGCCTGACTCTGCACGCACAGCTCCGTCGCCTCTTCGATGGCTGGGTTCAGACCCGAGTGAGCCGCAGACAAGTAGCGGACGCCGAACCGTGCAGCCACTTCATGCACGTCAGGGTCGTTGCTGACGACGACGGTTTCACGCACAACCGAAGCCTGCAGGACTCGCACCACGTCCTCCAGCATAGCCAACGTCAGCAACTTGCGCTCCTGAGGGCTGAGCAGCGCAGAGAGCCGCCTTTTCGAAACTCCCAGACTCTTCACAGGCACAACCGCAAAGACAGCCAAGTCCGAAACCGCCAGAAGCGCATACCGCGCTGTCGCTTTGGAAATGTCAAACGGAGATGCCTAAAAAATATTTTGATGGCGCCCAAGAAAGCAGGCGCCTATGCCAACGGTTTACTCCTTGAAGTGCGGAATAATCTTCGCGCCGATGAGGTCTATGGCGGCTTTGACGTTCGTGCCTATGGGCGAGCCGACGACGAATTGGCTGATGCCGATTTTCTTCAGCTCCGTGATTTTCTCGATGCAAACGTCGGGCGTGCCGCTGATGGAGAAGGCGTTTATCATCTCGGGAGTAACCGCGCCCAATGCTTTCGGGAAATCGCCGACCTTGAGGGCTGCGCGGATTTCGTCAGCTTTTCCCGGGCTGATTCCGTGCTTCTCGAGGACGGGCGGTGGGCTTCCCGCAACGATGAAGGCGACAACTGGCAAGGCGGCTTTCACGGCTTTCTTCGGGTCCTCGTTTATACTGAACGAGGTGTACGCCGCGATGTCCACGTCCGCTGCCGATTTACCTGCTTGCTTCATGCCTTCGCCGGCCATTTTGACGGCGTAGCCTATGTCGCTCGGATGGCTTGCGTTGACCAAGACGCCGTCCCCGATTTTTCCAGCCATCTCCAGCATCTTTGGACCTTGAGCGCCGACGTAGACGGGAATCTTGTTCTTCGTCTTGAAGTTGAATTTGGCGCCCGCAGTCTTGAACACTTCGCCCTGATAAGCCACGGTTTCGCCCGCGGTCAATTTGCGGAACAATTCTATGGCTTCTTTTACGGCGGCGAGTGGCTTACCCATTTCCACGCCAACCGCTTCAAGAGTAGTCTTGTCGCCGGCGCCCATGCCCAGAACCACTCTGCCTGGCGCCAGCTCGTTCAGCGTGGCGATAGCCTGTGCGGTTATGACTGGGTTGACCATCCAGGGGTTGGTTACGCCCGTGCCGAACGTAATCTTATTCGTGTACATGGCCGCGGCTGCTAGAGTGACGTAGACGTTGCGGTTGCCGTAGTGGTCGGTCACCCAGAGGTTGCTGAACCCGCGGTTCTCAGCTTGAATCGCGTACGCAGCTAGTTTCCAGTAGGGGTCTTTTGGAACGAATTCAATTCCAAATTTGAGTGCCATTTCATCTTCCTCCTTTTCACATTCCTTGGACTACTTGCTCAGCTATCTTCAGCAGCTGCATATCGCCCAGCGTGGTTACGGTTTTCTCAGCGTCCAGCATTACCGCCGCTTCCAGCAGAATAGCCAAGCCTGCTTTCGTGTTGGCTGTGCCGTTTTTCATGTGCAGGAGCATGGCGTTGGCGAGTGCGTTGGGCATCCTCTCGTCGTTTTTTGACCCGAGAATGACGCCGACTAATTGTTCAGATAGCGGTCCCCACTTCTCAGCGGGAATCATTTCAACGATTTTCGGGTAATCCATGAAGATTCCTTCTTCTGGAGAAAGCTATACTGAGTGCAAGCTTTAAAAGCTGTCGTCCTGCCAAGTTCTTGCCCCAGCAACCGCCTTTTGACGGAGAAAGCTGGTTCTGCAGCGTTACCGTTCTCGAGAGCCATGACGGGGTTTCTGTTTATAAGTATGTGTAAGCACTTGCAAGTCATAATCAAGGCGACAAACGTGGGCACAGTCAGAGTCATCGCCGTCGAGGGTCTACCACTGTTCAAAAAAGGAGACAACATAGGGCAACTCATCTGCACCGCAGCGGAGAAGCAGGGTACGCCTATCGAGGAAAACGACGTCATCGTCGTCACTCACGTCGCCGTCTCGAAAGCCGAGGGCAACGTCGTCAACCTCGACGAGGTCACACCCTCTGCAAGAGCGCTGGAGATAGCCAAGCAGGTTGACAAGGAACCCGCCATGGTCGAGGTCATTCTGCGCGAAACCAAGGAGATCGTGCGCTTGGGGCAGAACAGCCTCATAACCGAGACGAGGCACGGCATAGTCTGCGCCAACGCTGGCGTAGACCGGTCAAACGTACAGGGAGACAAGAACGTGGCTCTGCTTCCCCAGAACCCCGACGCTTCAGCGCAGGGCATCAGGCAGGAAATCCGCAGGTTGACTGGCCGCAACATCGCCGTCATCGTCTCCGACACCCATGGTCGCCCGCTGCGGATGGGCGAAATCAACGTCGCTATAGGCGTGGCTGGGTTCAAGCCCATACGAGACAGGCGCGGCGAGAAAGACCTTTTCGGCTACGTCCTCAGAGTGAAACAGACCTGCATCGCTGATGAACTAACATCAGCCGCCGAACTCGTCATCGGACAGGCAAGCGAGGGGATACCAGCCGCCATCGTCAGAGGATACAAATTCAGTGTCGACGAGACCGGCTCTGCACGGGAACTCACGAGACCCAAACAAAAAGACTTGTTCAGAGGACAGGAAACTGTATGGAAGCCATAACCCCCAGAGAATTCATGGAAAAAGTCTTTCCGCAAAGGTTCAACGCAGCTAAGGCTGCTGGCATAGACGCCTTAGTCCAGGTAAACATCGACGGTCCCAACGGAGGCAAGTGGGCTGTCACCATAAAAGACCAGAAGTTGGACATCAAGGAGGGGACTCACCAATCGCCGAAGCTTTCGGTGAGTATGAAAGAGCAGGATTTCATGGATCTTATGAGCGGCAAATTGAGTGGGATGCAGGCCTTTTTCTCTGGCAAACTCCAACTTAAGGGCGACATCGGTTTGGCGATGAGGTTACAGCAGGCAGGTCTGCTGTGAAGGCTATTGCTGGTTCTGCTGAGTCTTGGCTGACGGGGGCTTCAGCTGACTGGCGAAGAGTCCGAAGCTGAAGGGCAGACCCATTTTTTCATCGGCGAGGTTTATCAGGAACGTGTCCATATCGGTCAGGTACTGGGGCATGGATTCCCGCATCGCCATGCGGAACTGGTCACAAGAGTGGTAGTTTTCGTGGAGTGAAAGGATTACGGCATTGTATCCCAAGCCCATGCCGTTCTTGCAGATGAACACGGGACAGTTGCTCTTCATGATAGCCTCGCAGTGCGATATCTTGAATTCTTGGAGTTCCTGCTGCGTCAGCCGTAAGTCCAGTTTCAAGAAGTGCAGCGCCATTATGGAATAGCCGATTTTGGCGATGTCAGGCAGTGCCGTGTACTCTTTGATGTAACCTTCTTTCTCAAGCTTTGTCCTGACTCTGGTCGCCGTGGGTTGCGACGTGCCTATTGCTTTGGCGAGTTCTCGGTCGCTTCTCCTCGAGTTTCTCACGAGTTCGCAGAGCATTCTCTGCTCAATTTCTTTCATATGATTCTTCTCTCCCCCAATGGGCGGAGTTATAGGTATGACAGTCGGATTTATTAACTTGTTGCATAGAACACGGATAGCTTCTATCGGATACCAAGTTTGTGGAGCATTGCTTCAGATAGTTGATTCTCGCCTATCTTGGATGTTTGCGGCTCCTCGATTTTCAGAATTGACTTCAAGGCTTCCGAATCTAGTTCAGAAGTCAGCCGCAACAACTCGGTCTTGGCTATGCTGAAATGCGCGCTGAACCGTTCATCGTCCCCGCGAAGTTCCTGGGCGAGCCTGCAGATTTCGTTGTTCTTCAGGAACCACTCGATTTTGCCTGTTTGCGGGTTTATGTCGAACGTCACAGGTCCCGCCTTGCAGGTTTCGGGCTTGATCGGGTGTATGAGGCATCGGCCCGTTTGTCTCTCATGGAAGACGCAGTAACCTTCCTCGTCTGCGGCGGCGTGCAAATACGCTTCTTGGACAAAAGGGGCTGGGATATTAAGGTCTTGCTCACGAAGATACTCCAAGATAGTTCTCTGACGCGCAGCCGTTAACGGAGGATTGGCATCCACGCAGCAGTTGAGCTTGCACTGGCTGCAGACGTTGAAGGAGCAGGTCTTGCCTTCAGACACGGGACAGTTTCTCCTGGTTCGTTCAGAAGTAGGGTTGATTAGTGGCGAGGCAGTTAATAAGCGTTGAATACACGGCGACGATTGCCTCCGAGAGTTCAGTGCGCTGCGCCTTCTTCAGGACTCTCTGGCGAATGAGGTCGGACAAGTTGCCGCCTTCAATTCTCTTTTGAACCAGAGGAAGGTACGTCTTTTCTTCCGGCTGCGCGTTTGCCCAAGCAATTTCGAACAGATGCCCGCACACTTGACGTGCGGTTGGACCAAGCGAGTTCTGGACGTCAGCGTCGAGTCCATGTGCTGCGACAGCGTTGAAGTCCCCAACCAACACAGGATGCGGCAAGAGCGCTATTTCATCTTTGATTAGTCCTCTCAGAGTGGCACGGATGAAACAGCTGAGCGCTACGTCGGATTTGACGCACTCCTGCTCGTCCATGATGCGAACTTCGAGGGCGCGGCGGTCGAAACGGAATATGACGCCTCGACTGTTAACCCATTCCCTATGGAGGATTGAGCGGTCTGCGCCTGCATCTGCCAAGTCGCGGCTGTACCCTTCAATGACGCTTTCTTTGTATTGGCTGAGTGAGCTGGCAGGTTCTGGGATGACTTCGCCCGTGATGCTGGGCACTTCACGCTGGTTAACCTTGTAGAAGGCTAGCCTGTTGTCCACGCTTGTGCCCATTGCTCCTTCGCAGATGGGTGACGAGGCTGAAATGGCTGGAAGGTACGCAGCTAAGTAGGCTAGGCGGTTGTGGAGTGCAACGGCGCTCTTCCTGTCTCCATACGGTAGATTTAGGTGGAAGCTCTGGATATTCAGCCAGCCGTGCTGTTTCAGGTTGAAGATGCGGGCGTATGCTTGGTAGATTTTTTTGTGTCTGTGTGGCCAGATGCCTGTGTCTTCAAGCTTAAGCAACGGATGCATCCCAGTCCCCAGCAGATGTGCACCAATTTTCTTCTGAAGGAAGCTGTCGAGGGTAACGACGGCTTTGTGCATGGTTTCTTCGAACTCGACGGGCGACTTGAAAGGCGCGTTCGCTTTCACCTCCATCACGTGCAGCTGAAGCTCTTTGCCGAACGTGAAGTCGGGCAGTTCGACGAAGTTCACAAGGCGTCCGCAGAAGTCTTTGATGACCTGATCTGAGATGGGCAACGGTTTCAAATCAGAGTCTACTATGGAGAACTCATGCTCCGGACCCAAGACTTCAAGCGGTTTGTACATGTGCCTCCTCTTCTGTTGACCTTGTTGTCTTGGATGCGATATGGCGTGCGGGGACGTTTAAGTTTGACTGCCCAGTTGCCGCGTCAACATCCATCAGCATGAGATTCTGGTGCTGTGGACTCAACCCCTTGCCTATAAGCGAACCTAATCAGATAAGGCGTTGTGAAGGATGTAACTATGGCAGCTATGCCAATGACAGGCAGCAGAAAGCTGCTCGTAACGCCCAAGTCCTGACCTGCTTTGACGACTATGAAGGCGAATTCGCCAATTTGCGCCATGCCCAAGCCGACTCTTAAGGCCGTTTTCTTGTCGTATCCGAGGAACCGGGTACCGAACCCGCAGGTTGCCAGTTTTGTTCCAAGAACCGCGCACGTGACAAATAAGGCTGTAAGCCAATACCTAGCTATTTGACTTATATCCATAAGGGCGCCCATAGAGACGAAGAATATGGCGCCGAAGACGAGTTGGAGAGGGTCAATTTCACGGTTGATTGCTTCTCGTGAGGCTGACCTAGCTGCAACGACACCGATTATGAAAGCGCCTATGGCTACGGAGAAGCCGATGAGGTAAGCGATTATGGAGAAGCCGAAGCATAAGCCAAGCATGAGAATGTAGAGGAGCTCTCGGTTGTCGAGTCCAGCGACCCGGTCAATGAGTTTAGGAAGGAAGTGGTGTCCGATGATTAGTGTTCCGCCGATGAAAGCGACGAGTTTCAACACTAGCCAAAGAGCTGACTCGAGGGATATTGCGCTGACGGTGGCAAAGTTCTGGAGCATCGAGAGGATAATCACCACGACTACATCTTCCACGACAAGTATGCCGAGCATGATGACGGAACTGATTTCCTTGAGCTTTCCCATATCGCTCAGGACTTTGGCGATTATAGTCGTGCTGCTGCTGGCGAGTGCTGCGCCCAGAAACAGCGTGTCAAAATATGACCAGCGCAGGAAGGTGCCTAAAACCCAGCTTACGGCGAGCATCATGGTTATTTCAAAGGCGGAAACACCGATGACAACATGCGATATTGACCGCAGTCTGTTTACTGGAAACTCTAATCCTATGGTGAAGAGAAGCAGTATAACACCTATCTCGGCGAAGACACTTAGAATTTCCGTGTGCCCAATAAGACTGAAGGGCGGCGTGTAGGGTCCTACGATGATACCTGCGATGAGGTATCCGACTATGAGAGGCTGCTTCAGCTTGTGGAAAACCAAGGTGACTACAGACGCGACAGCCAGCAGGATGGCGAGATCGGTGATTATCTGTATCTCAAGGCTGCTCATACAAGCGCAGTATATGGCGGGTGAACGGATAACCTTTTGCAAAAGAACAAAGAGACAAACAACCATCCAAAGACGACCCGCACACTCGACGGGATGGGCTGTTGAAATTGCCCAATCAATGTCACAGATATGAGCGGGCATCATCGGCTTCCATGACAACCGAAGAGAAAAATCATTCTATAGCGTCACAACCACAGCAAAGACAGCAGACAGCGGCAGAGAACGCTCAAACTTCAGCATCTGGGTCTCGACAAGCGTTGAGAGTATAAATAAGGGGCTATAGCTTGCCTCAAGCACCAGAGCCCTAAGTCTTCTTCAGCCGTCCTTCCCCAGGCTCGTAAAGCGTGCCTTCCCGCAGCAACTGCCCAATCATACGTTCAATTTCGCCACGCGAAATCTTGTGCTTCTGCTCCAGCTCTGCCACAAGCGCTTCCTTCTCCACCGTGCCAGTCTCCTTCTCCATCGCGATGACCGTGGACAGCACGACCTGCAGCTTATCCCTGACGCTCTTCGGCTTACCAGTCATGATGATGTCAATGTCCATCTTGTACGACGACATGTCGATGCCAACTTCCTCCAAGCTTCTCCGCATCAGGCTAATCGCCGCTTCCGCATCCTCACCCGTAACCGTCTTCCGCAGAGCAGCACGGGCACGAGCCTCAGCAATCCGCACCAACGACTCCAACTGCCTCGCAGTAATCGCCACAGGAGAACCCTCAGTCTCGCTCGCCCCACGCATCGCCAGATAGAAATCGCCAAGCCGCTTCAACGCCTCCTCACTCAGCTCAGGCTTCACCATCTTCGCGTAACTCACGTACTTCCGCATCAGTTCCGCATCCACAGGAGCCTCTACAGGACTCAAACCACGCCTGTGAATCTCCAGAATGTGTTTGCTCATCTTCCCGTCAGCCTCACGATCAGGCACATCCCGCAGCACGAAGATGATGTCAAACCGCGACAGAATCGTCACAGGCAACGAAATGTTCTCCGCCACCGTCCTATGCGGCTCATACCGGCCCAACGCAGGGTTCGCCGCTGCCAAAACCGCAGTCCTTGCGTTAAGGGTAGCGACAATTCCGCCTTTCGCCACGCTGACCGTGTGCTGCTCCATAGCCTCGTGAATCGCAACCCTATCCTCAGGACGCATCTTGTCCATTTCGTCGATGCACGCGATGCCCTTATCCGCCAACACCAGCGCACCAGCCTCCAAGCTCATGCTTCCGCCTTTCTCTCGGATAACCGCAGCAGTCAACCCAGCAGCCGTCGTCCCTCTGCCCGAAGTGTACAGCCCACGAGGCGCAATCCTTGCCACATACTGGAGAAGTTGGCTTTTCGCTGTATTATGAACCACGATGCCATTTGCGACGAAACTGTGACTCTCAGGAACCTCGATGTCGTAAACGTCTTGTGCTTGGCGTTTTGTGATTCTGATGATTCGTTCATACTGTTTCTGGTGGCCACGTCGGAATGTCTTTGCATGTTCAGCCAAAACGGCAAGCTTAGTTCGTTTTTTCTGTGATGCGAACCCAATTTTGTCCTGATACTTGATTATATCCAAGCCTCGGCGAATCGTCAACGTCGGGTTCGTTGAATCGATTCCAACGATCCGCGAGTGTATGCCGAACCGCAATAGGAGCAGTTGCACGTCTCGCAAAAGTTCAATGTCTTTTGCCTTAAGCGCAACTGCACGTCGTCCACGTCCTTTATCAAACACTGTTCCGTCTGCTTCAAACAGCCACCTGAGAAACTCGCTAACGCAGTCGTTGGGCGATTCGAATATGAGTTTCGGGACTCTCTTTTCGGTAAGGAAAGACAAGTTATGCGCCAAGTCCACACTGTGGATTACCATGTTGAATACTATTAGACTTCGGTTTTTTCGCTTGCGCCTATAAATTTCGGGCGTGACGCCAAAATTTCCACGTACCATGCCCAGAAGACTGTCCATGAGGTCCTTCTCAGTTTCGACAACGTAGAGTGTAACGCGGTAATCATCTACCCCTCCATCTCCGATTATGTAGCCAAAGAGGCCAGCCAAAGAAGGTTCCACCTCAGCGGGCAAGGAAATCTCGTTCTTTTGTTTTCTCCCGTAACTCATGAATCCTGTTGGCACATAGTTTTTGAGTTGGCAAGTGAAACCCCGAACGACTGCGATGCGATCGCCCAGTTTGAGTTCATCCAGCCGTATCCATTCCCGCCGCAAGTGACCTGAACCGAAATGACCGTCTGTGACGAGTTTTAGCACGGGTTGATTGTAGGTTCCCTTCAGGCTTTTGCCTGACTCGGTAACAATTTCAATTATTGGCTGCTGTCTGTAAACGTGGAACGCTGTTGCCATGGCTCGCTGGTTAGCGCCGTGACCCGTTTTAACTCGGACGCTTATTGGTTGCAAGTGTTTCGCTCCTAGGCTTCCAATTTTTGCGATTTTGCCATTGCCCAAGAGCACTCGTTCATCTGCGACTAAGCATCCTGGGTCGCCGATGAGGAGGGCGTTCATTTCGCCGCGGATGGTGATGTCCGGCAGGTTTTTGCTTACGCCGCCGAAGAGTAGGTACATGATGGCTTCTTTGATGTGTTCGTAGCCGTAGATAGACGGTGCAATGCTGCTCATGAGTTTGCGGTGGATCCAGGGGTCTTTGCTGAGGGCTATGATTTTTTCTTCTTCTTCGGCGGATGTGATGGCGGTTTCGGGTTCTTTGCCGAGGACTTCGATGCTGTTGGCGTCGAGTTGGAGGATGAAGGTGCGGAGTTTGCCGATTCCTGGGCGGCTGGGTGCGAATGCTCGGACTATGCCTACAATGCTCACGTGGTCTCCTGGTCTGGCTACGTCGACGATCTCTCCTCCGATGAGCTTCACGTTGAGCGTTCGAGGGAGTTGTCCGGGTGGGAGGTCTTCGGGGCGTTCTTGCAGGCGGAGGTCTTGGCTGTCGATGAAACTGGATTCTTCTTGGTTGAATTCAAAGGGTCCTTTCTGTTTGCAGGATGGGTCGCTGCACTCGAAGGGTGCTTTCATGAAGGGTCCTGTTTGCTCTACGCGTGTGAGGGTGCCGCAGCGTTTGCATTTGAATGCGGCTTGCATAACCATGGGTCTGACTGGGGTGGCTCGGATGACGATGGCTTCTATCATGACGAGTTTGCCCATTTGTTTGCTGCCAAGTTTGCGGAGCTGTTCTGGTCCAAGGAGTTGGGTGATGCGGACGGTGACTTTTTCGAGTTTCTGCGCGTATTCTTGGTCTTCTATGCCGAGCTGTTGGTAGGCGGCTTTGTTTGCGTGGTCAAGGTATTCGTCTGGTTTTTCGAGGAGCGCCAGAGCGAGTTTTTGGTCGAAGGCGAAGAGTTCTTCGAAGTCTACTGCGATGGATTCTTTGCCTTGGATTGCCATCTGGCTGATGCGTTGTCGGTATTTCTCTTTCTTTAAGAATTCGAGGAAAGTTTCTTGCGGGTCGGTTGTTTCTTGTCTTGCCATGGTTTTCACGCTTCACTGTTGTGTTCTATTATGCTGGTTCGCCATTCGTTGATGATTCGGCTGAGTTGGTCGTAGACGAGTTTTTCTTCGTCTGTGAGTTTCTTGGTGATCTGGTCGGTTTGTGTGGGTCCTGAGGAGAGTGTGACGATTTTCTTGAGTCTGGAGTTGACGATGTCGTTTGCCAAGTGCTTGGTTTTCTCGTACTCTTGAACTTTGGCGGGTTCGGGTTGTTTGGCGATTTCTCTCTTTGCGGCTGCGAGGTATCTGCGGAGTTTGGGGTAGAAGTCTTCTGGGAGTTCGCTGATTTGTCCGGGTGCTTGCACGCGTTCTTTCCACTGGGCTTTGTAGAGTTTTGTGGCGTCTAGGATGTCTTCTTCGCGGAAGTGCACGATGCCTTGGGCTGCGAGTTCCTGCGCTATCCAGTAGTGGATTTGGTACTCGTTTCCTTCCTGCAGTGGTCCGATTGTGATTCCTGCCAGTCTGATTTCTGTCTGGTTTCGGTTGGCTATGACTGTGACCAGGGAGTTTTCGAAGCGGAAGTCTAGGTTTTTAAGCTTGAGTGGCAAAGCTGTTTCCTCTCAGGACGTGAACTCTTTTTTCTGTGGGGTTCAACACATATAAGAAAAGCGGTTTTAAAGACTTTGTATTAGCGGCACAACATGAAAGCAAAGCGCTGAGGTCGGGTGGTCGAAGCAGTCTGTAGCCCCAATTTATAGGATTCGGCATGGTTTTCGGTTGACGTCGAAGCTAACGCCGATAGACCCTCTATAGGTTTCTGCATTCTATTTCTAATAGGCGGCAAATAGGTTCGAGAGAGATTTGTCGCTGGGTTCGGTTTGCGTCTGCGCGGTTTCCGTCCTAAGGTTTAATTGTCTACACCGCACATTGAGTGGTGATTGCCATGAAGCCTGTTGTCGTCGTCACGGGAACCCGACCAGAAATAATAAAGATGGCGCCCATCCTGCGAGAATTGCAAAAGCGGAATTTGCCTCGTCTTTTCGTCCACTGCGGACAGCACTACGACTACAACATGGCGCAACAGTTCATCGAGGAGCTGGAGCTTCCGGCGCCGGACTACGGCTTCGAACTCAGGGGTGCTTCGGCGAACGGTCAGATGGCACGCATAATCACTCGCATGGACAAGTTTCTGAAGAAGAACGAGGTCTCGATTGTGCTGGTCGAGGGCGACACGACGACGGTTCTGGCGGCGGCGCTGGCGGCTAACAAACGCGGCGTACCTGTCGGGCACGTGGAGGCTGGACTGCGCAGCTTCGACCTGCGGATGCCCGAGGAGCACAACAGGCGCCTGACGGACCACATCTCGAACCTGCTGTTCGCACCGACCGAGAATGCGAAGGCGAACCTGCTGCGGGAAAGCGTCTGGGGCAAAATCTACGTCACAGGCAACACTGTCATAGACGCGGTTAGCCAGCACCTGCCGTTGGCGGAGAAGAAATCGCAGATACTCCGACAAATTCGCTTCGACAAGTTCATCCTGGCAACGGCGCATCGGGCTGAGAATGTGGACGACTTGGAGGTTTTGAAGAACTTCATCGGCTCCTTTGGCGAATCGCCTTTGCCCGTGGTTTACCCGATGCATCCACGCACACGCAAACGGCTAAAACAGGCTGGATTGCTTGCGGAGGTGAAGCGGATGCGGAACCTGCAGGTGTTTCCGCCCTTGGGCTACTTGGATTTTCTCGTGCTAATGCGACAATGTGAACTCATTGTTACGGATTCAGGCGGAATTCAGGAGGAAGCCACCGCACCAGCAATCCGCAAACCAGTCGTCGTCATACGTCTGTCAACAGAACGCCAGGAAGCTGTCGAAGCGGGATTCGCTGAAGTTGTTGGAACAGGAAAACAGGAAATCCTCCATGGAATTAAAACCGCGCTCGGAAAGAAACACTTTCCAGAAAGCTCACCTTTCGGAGAGGGGGATGCAGCAGAACAAACAGCCAAGATAATACTGACCGAATTTTAACAGACCCAGAGACAAGGATGAAAAAAGAGGTAAGGTCCAATTCGCCAGAAATTGCCATTTTGCAATATTTCTCAACTCTTACTGATTCCAATGATGTATTGTGGTGTGTTTAAACCTTAGTATTAATGCCGAGAAGGACATTGTGGCCTCTGAGATATCCCTAAGCAGAATAGAAGAATGCCTCCAACGATTAGCAAAATTTCTGGCCCCATGTTTTCGAGAGCAATTAGATAAGATAAGGAAATGAACATAAGTCCATACAGGACATACTGAAAATGTATTGCCCTGTAACCAACGAACCTCTTCCTTCGATTTTTCTCAATGAAAAAATCTTGACAGGATTTGGTATCTGCGGGAATGCAATTGGCTCTTGTCACAATGGTCTCAATTCTGCTCGCAAACTCACTCCTTCCATCTTGGAACAATCTAATTTTGCGCAAAAGAAGAGCCATAGAAAAAACGAGCACTAACAAAAAAGATAGAAGAGGAACCTTAACAACTCCAGGCAAAGCGCCTAAAAGCGCTTTGTCACCATAAGTTACTGCAAGTATAGTTGCCACTGCTGTGGTTGTAGCAAATGGAATTTCCCAAGCGAGCCTATCGAAATGGCGGATATCATCTGAACAGCGCCGATATTGTTCAGTAACCAAAGGTACTAACAAAGGATTGTTTGATATGTTTATTCTATAACCGCAATAATGACAGTAGACTGCACCCATATTCGTTCTTTCGCCGCAAACTTGGCAAGTCAAGCATCTTCCTCCTACCTGATGAAAGTCAATATTGTTTAACATCCTTATAGTTTTTCTCGGCGATGATATTGAAATCATTATTTTTCGGTGTGTCACCTATCTTTTCTACTTAAACATGAACAGTTTTAGTTTGCTAAAAAAACTTGTTAGGGGTCTACGATGGTTTCTTTGGTGTCCTATTAAAATTCTGCCTGTATCTTCCTTGGATTCATAGAGTCGCCAAGAAATTACTGGGGGATTTACTTCACTCACTTCACTCCGATCTTGGAGAAGCTTTTGCGTCGACATTGGTTGCTCGTACTCATTTAAGGATACCGAACGTCAAGGCTGTTGCCCACACACTCGGGCAGCTGCTCAGGAGATGTAGGTTGTTTTTTTGTCTTCTTCTTTCCGCGTCTCCTCAGCCTGCAGAATCCGCTTTTCCTCAATCTTCTGCAGCCGCGTCACCATCTTCTCCGCCCGCGCAATGTCCTCATCCAAACCCGCCAAATCCACGTTCAGGCTGAACATGGTTTTGAGCACTTCGAGCACGCTCTTCGCCGCCATAGGGTCGGGCAGGTAGCCGCGGGTCTCGCCTAGGAGGCAGAGGGCGCCGATTTTCTTGAACCGGGCCAAGCCGAGGATTAAGCCAGCGGTGCCGACTATGGGGCTGCCTGACGGGCTGACCGAAGCGCCAGCGCTGAGCGCCCTGCCGAGGATTTCCTCGTTGGTGCCAGCTACGATGACGCGGGGCTTATCTTTGGCTTCCATGCGGTAGCCGCCAATGGTCACGATGGTGTGCACGTTGTGCTTTTTGGCGAAGGTAAGCATTTGCTCCGCGATTTCGTATTGTCCCTCGATGGTTTGGCTCTGGCTGTCGCCCGTGAACAGCAGCAGGTCGTTTCCGCCTGCACCGTTCTTCACGTAGTAGAAGGCTCCGCGCAGCAACCGCACGTTGCCTCGCTTGTTGACGAGCACGAAGTAGGGAAAATGTGGGCTGTACAGGTAGGCGAATTTCTGCGCCTTCAACTGCTTAATCAAATACCGAATCGCCAGTTTACCCACCAGACCCAGTCCGGGCAGACCCTCGATGAGGACAGGGTTGTTCGCTTCGATGTGCTGGAATTCCTTGACGTACGTGGCTTTCACTGTGCCTCACGCTCCTGCTGTTGCTGCTTGAGAGCTAATCTGTACTTCAAGTATTTATCATCAGGGGAAAACTTGGCTGGATGCGGAATCCTGACGGCTCCACCGCAACGGGGACAGATGTCCCGCTTCAACGTGTAGCTTCTGCACTTTGTGCATCGGCGCAGCAGCCACACCATGCTACTTCTCCCTCTTGAACGAGCCCTGTCCACCTTGCTTCGTTACGTTCGTGACGACGGCTTGGCTGATTTTCTGAAGCACTTCTTCGGCGCGCTTCCAGTTTTCAGCCGCCACTTCGACGCTGTACTTGGGCGCGGCGATGACATAGAACTTCACGTCCGCGTCCCGTGATTTCTCAGCTTTCTTGGCGTTGGTGAAGGCGTCTTGGATGCATTTGACGCCATTAGGTTTCATGCAGCGGACTTCGATGACACCCTTGACTTTGACAAGTTTGACTCGGATGCGTTCCTCCGCCACGGCGGCGAAAGCTTTCGCCACGTCCTCCGCGATGCCCAGCTTTGTCAGGGCTTCGGCGCCTTCGCGTGCGGCTTTCTCGAAGCCTTCGTACAAGCCGTACTTTTCCTCGATGACGGCGCCTGCCTTCTCATAAATCTCTTCGGCAGACACGCCCAGCCTTTCGGCTACGCTACGGATAAGGGCGTCGGCTTTGCGTTCCTTCTTCCAAGACTTGATTTTCTCGATGCGCTCGCGTTTGGTGACGCGCCTCAGGGAAAGGTCGATGTGTCCTTTTTCCACGTCGACGCGGAGAACTTTGAGAACCATCTTTTGGTTTTCGCGGACGAAGTCGCGGATGTTTCTGATCCAGGAACTGCTGATTTCGGAGACGTGAAGCAAGCCACGCTTGTTGAATTCATCGAGTTTGGCGTAGGCGCCGTAGTCGGTGACGTTCTCTATCGTGGCTATGACGAGGTCGCCGACTTCAGGCCACTCGGGCTTTCTTTCCTCCATCTCCTTGCGCCTCTCTGGTTATTCTAAGACTGCTTGGATGTCGCCCTTGATGTCTGCTTTTCCGCCCGTGGGTTCAGCGAGAACCGCACTGCAAACGTTGCAGGTGACGGTGTTCACGGCGTGGCTGAAGACGAGCTGTTCGTTGCCGCATTTGGGGCATTTGACGCGGACGAACACGCTGCTTGGTTTGGGGATAAGCTTGTTCCATTCACTCATGACTTCTTTTCCTCCTTAACTATTCTATGGCTAGTTTTCTTAGGCGTATGCCGTCCTTGTGTCTCATGAAGCCGCAGACCTTGCACTTCAAGCGGAGCGTCTGCTTCTTAGTGGTTTTGGCAAACTCCTTCTGCAGGGGGTACTTCTGTCCGCCGTAGCCTTCCTTTTCGCGTTCGTGGTGGCGTTCGCCCTTGGCTAGGGCACGGCGTTTGCCCGCCTTGTAGAGTGAGACTGCGTGAGCTTGATGAGCTTTACATTTGGGGCAGTACGTGGTGATTTCTTTGGGAACGTTCAAGTTTTTCACTACCAGCGCCATTAAGGAAACATGCGTTACTCTTATACCTTTTTTCGCTTTCTAGGCAATTCCACTGCCTCTTTTTCAGTAGTGTTTTTGTCGAACACCGTAGTTTCTAGAAACGACTTTGTAGACTGAGGTCCTCAGAGTCGTCCGCATCGCCGAAAGCTGGAACTTCGCGGTCATTCATGGCATCGTCGATTCATTGTGGCTTAAGAAGCCCAGCGCATCCATCTCGGAGTACCGTGACTTGTGTAGGGAAATCAGCGCGGATATAGGTGTTCCGCTGAATTTTGAAGGGGCGCTACAAATGGATTGTTTTCTTCCCTTCCGAGTTCATCCTGTGGTGGGCGTCCTGAACAGGTACTACGGCGTCATGGAAAACGGCAAGGTTGAAGTCAGATGGTTAGAAACCCGTCGTAGAGACACACCCAAATTTGTCTACAACGCCCAGATAGAGATGATTGACATCCTAGCCGCGGTCAATAGCATCAGTGAATTCTACCTGATTCCTGAAACATTGAGCGTCGTGAAGGAATACAGACGCAGACCGACGTTAAAGCCATCAACAAAGCGGAAATCGTCAAGGTCTTGACAAGACTGAAAGAATCGAGCTTCAGAATAAGCTTCAGAATAAGCGACGAAACCATAAAACAAGGTCACAAGCAAGCTGGTAGGCTTTTAATGATATGAAAGGACAGGGAGAGATGGCACAGCCAAAGCCAAGCGTGTCAGCAGCGGGAAATGCGTGGGTTATTGCGCCGAAAATAGAAGAGGAAAAGGAAGCGATTAGGTGCACCTTTAGCGCTTCAGCGTTTGTACGAGCTGTCTGTTGCTGTCGTAGACGTTGACCGTCATCGGCATCTGCCCAACAGCAAAGTGTGTGGCGCACCCGAAGCACGGGTCGTAGGCACGGAATGCCATTTCCACCTTGTTCAGTATGCCTTGGTCGACTTTGCCGCCGTGAATCAAGCCCTTCGCCGCGTCGCGGATGCTCATGCATATAGCAGGATAATTGTTCGTCGTCGCCACGATCATGTTGACGTCTTTGATGAGCGCGTCCTTGTCCAGCTGGTAGTGGTGGATGAGCGTGCCGCGGGCGGCTTCAACTATGCCAACGCCTTCGCCTGGCGCGCCCGGCTTGTTCCGGACGTTGGTGCTTGTGATTTCGGGGTCTTTGACGAGTTCTACAGCGCGTTCCGCGGCGTACAGTAGTTCGATGAGGCGTGCCCAGTGGAATGCCAGCGTGCCGTGGACTGGTTTGCCCAGCGTCTTGAACATGGCTTCGTACTCTGCCTGCGCCAATGGGGTTGCCATGCCATCGGCTGCGTTTAGCCTGCCGAGGGGTCCGACGCGGTAGACTCCACTGTCTGCGCCGTAGCATAAGCCTTTCCAGCCGATTTTCTTGAGGTAGGGGAACTTGCTGTAGGTCCATTTCTCAACATGTTCGCCGATGTGGGTGAGGTAGTCTTTGGCTTCAAACTTGGCGAATTCCTTGCCCTCCGGGGTGACGACGCGGACTTTGCCGTCGTAGAAGTTCACTCGGTTCTTGGCGTCGACGGTGCCCATGTAGTAGGTCTTCATCGTGTACGCCTCGCTCTTTATCATGTCCACGTATGCTCTGTTGCCGAGGACGAGGTCCTTGAAGATTTTCAGCGTAAACTGCGCAAACTTCAGCGAAGACTCAGCCATGTCCTGGATGGCTATGCGGTTCTCCTCGCTCAGCGGCTTGCTGATGCCGCCAGGTAGCCCGCTGACGGGGTGGGTGGCTTTGCCGCCGAGGATTTCGGTGATTTTCTGTCCATAGGCGCGGTGTTTGATGACTTCCTTTGCCACGTCTAAGCCTGCTTTTTCGATGACGCCGAGGATGTTGCGTTTCTCGGCTGGGGCGTCGGGTCCGACGATGAAGTCTGGTCCGCCTAAGTAGTAGAAGTGGAGAGTGTGATCGTAGATGTAGTAGCCTGCGTACTGGAGCTCGCGGAGCTTCTTCGCGGCTGACGGCGGCTCCACGTTGAACGCTGCGTCTAGGGCTTTGACGGCTGCGTAGTGGTGGGCGACGGGGCAGACTCCGCATATCCTCGTGGTGAGGATGGGCATGAGTTCCGCGCGTCGTCCGATACAGAATTTCTCGAAGCCTCGGAGTTCGGGGATTTTGAGGTAGGCGTTTTCTACGTCGCCTTTGTCGTTGAGGAATATGGATACGTTGCCGT